>CAYSFY010000139.1:0-8841 GCA_964430285.1 uncultured Desulfobulbia bacterium | reverse complement strand
TTCCATCTTCTGGGCCTGGCGGTAGAGCTCTTCAAGTTTATTGTGTTGAGTCATGTCTCGAATAATCATGCTCTCTTTCCGGATGCCACCACAGTCGGTAAAAAACGCGGATGATATCTCCGCCGGGAAACAGCTGCCATCCCCTCGCTTCATGGTGATCTCCCCACGGCAGCGTCCGGTACCCTTGCGCTCTTCCTGAAGGGCGGACAATCGCGGATCCTCCCTGTCCAAGAGACCGGCGTGCCCGACACGACGGATCTCCAGCTCGCTCATGCCGAAAACACGGCAGGCCTCGGGGTTTGCCGTAAGAATGGAGTCGTCGGCACTGGATAACAGAATAGCGTCGATGCTATGTTCGAAGATCATGCGAAAGCGTTCGTTACTCTCGCGCAACTCCTCGTCGGCCGCGCGTTTGGCCCGGCGTTCCTCCGCATCCTTCAGGCTGCGCAAAATGGTCGGCACCAGGCGGGTCAGATTGCCCTTGAGCACGAAGTCCCGGACCCCCAGCTTGAGGAGCTCCACCGCCTTTTCTTCGCCCAAGGTACCCGTGACCAAAATCACCACCAGGTCGGGGAATGCCGTTAGTATCAGTGTAAGGCTGTCGTAGAAATTGAGCTGGGGGACGTTGTAATCGGACAGCACCAGATCCCAACTCTCCGTGGCAATGGCTTTTTTCACTCCCTCAAGACTGTCCACGCGCCTACAGCGGGCTGACAGGCCGTTCTGTTGAAGATGGCGTTCGACTATCAGGAAATCGGCATTGCAGTCCTCGACAATCAGGATGTTCAGTGGCTCGGTCATTTTTCCCTCACGCCAGCGGCGGTTTGTTGACCGCCAGCCAGTAGATGCCGAGTCGCGCCACCGTTTCGGCGAATTCGCTAAAGTCGAGGGGTTTACAGACGAAGCTGTTGGCGCCGTCCTCATAGCTTGCCAGCCGGTCTCGCTCCTCGTCGGAGGAGGTCAGGATTACCACGGGCTGCAGGCGGGTCCGCGGGTCGTTGCGCAACCTTTTCAGGACATCCAGGCCGCTGACCCGTGGCAGCCCGATGTCGAGCAGGATTACGGTGGGCAGGTCATCTCCCTCGCGACCGGCAAACTCTCCCTCCCGAAACAGGTAATCGAGGGCCTGCTGCCCGTCGCGTACCACATCCACATGATTAGCCAGATTGACCTTGCGCAGAGCGCGCAGGATCAACTTTTCGTCCTGGGGGTTATCTTCCACGAGCAGTATGCTCTTGTTGATGTTCATTGTTCCTCCTTTGGCTGTTTTTCTCCGTATGGTAGTGAAAAACGGAATGTTGCCCCTGCTTGGGGCGCACCTGTCGCATGGATCGTGCCGCCATGGCGGTGGACGATGCGCTGGGCCGTGGCCAGGCCGATGCCTATGCCGGGAAATTCGTCCTGTCGGTGCAGGCGTTGGAACGGCTGGAAGAGTTTCTCGGCGTGGGCCATGTCAAAGCCGGCGCCGTTGTCCGCGACCCAAAAAAAACGTTCCATCCCCTCAACGGCGGCATAGACGCGAATGACCGGCTCGGCGATGCCCGCGGTGTACTTCCAGGCGTTGCCGAGCAGGTTTCTCATGATCACTTCGATCATGCGGCCATCCCCTCCGGCGCTCAATCCGGGTTCGATCCGCCACTCCACCCGGCGCCGCGGTTCCAACTGCTCCAGTTCATGGCGGAGGTGATCCGCCATTGCGGAGAGGTCCACCCGGTCATGGCGCAATTCTCCACGGGTGCTGCGCGACAGGGTGAGCAGGCCGTCTATCAACTGGCCCATATGCCGACTGCCGATGACGATTTCTTCGAGATAGCCATGCGCCTCCTTCTCCAGTTTATCGCCATAATCTTCCACCAGGGCTTCGCTGAAGCCGCTCATCGCCCGTAGCGGCGCGCGCAGGTCGTGGGAGACCGAGTAGGCAAAGGCCTCCAGCTCCTGGTTGGCGCCTTGGAGCTGCGAGACGGTGTTGCTTAGTTCCTGGTTCAGTTGCTCAATCTCGTCAGCAGTCCGCTTTCGGGCAACGATATCCCGTTCCAGTGCGGCATGGGACTCGGCTAGTTTCCCTGACATCGTGTTGAAGGCCACGGCCACAAGAGCGAACTCGTCCTCGCTTTCGATGGGGATCATATGGTGGAGATTCCCCTCGCCGATAGCCACAGCTCCCTGCTGAAGGCACTCGATCTTTTTATTGATGAGGCGGCCAAGGGACCAGGCAACGAGGATCACGAAGAACGAAACGGTGACGATGATGAAGAGAGAGACCCAAGTGGCGGTCCTTTGGGTGGACGCAATCAACTCATTGCTGGCCTTTTGCAGCTTGTGAGCATTGGCGAGGGTGTCCAGGAATTGCAGCAGCAGTTGTGCCACCAACTTGTTTTCGTTGATGTTTGCCTCGGCCAGATGGAGCGCTCCATTCTTGACGTCATCCCGGTTGTTCAATATCTGCTGAAAGATGGCAGAACCGCCCGCCAGACATTTTTGGATGTCGTCGAAGATCTTCCTATCGCTAATCGAGACTAAGTTGGCCGGCGCCGTCTGCAAAAGGTCGCTGAGCTGATGCTGCTTTGAAAACCATTGATCCTTGGCCCGCTGGTTGTCGTTATTGAGATAGTCGTTTCTCAATGTATTTCGTTCGAAGACGCTGCTGACAATCTCATCCGCCAGGTTCTTAGCCTTGTTTGCTGTAGCCAGCCTATGCTGCGACCAGGAAAACAGCAGCGCTATCATGACGACCAAGACTGCGGAGGCCGCGGTTACAACTTGAAGGCGTGTCCTGATTCTCATCTCTCTCATCCCTTTACCGGAGGTTCCGGACCGCATCCGGGTTCATCGACTTCAACCCGTATTGGACTCTTTCACCAACTGGCGCCTCCTCCCTGATGTTCATTAAAACCAGGAAGGGATACCATTGACTAGCAGGAGGTGGTGGTAGCGGAGCAGCCAAAGACAAAAAGGCAGGAGGTTAGTCCCCACCAAAAAAAAACCGCACTTCCTCCATGAGGCCTGTGCGGTTGGTTAAATTTTCATTTTGCCTGCCACTTCCTGAAAGGGTATTTAGCAACGAACGTGCCAGAGGGTAACCGCAGGTACTGCGCGAGTAATGTCTTGGTTGTACTAGGTAAAATAAAGAGGGGGCAACTGAGGTGCAGGGCAAGCCCGCTAGAGATAGCCGTGATATTTAACGGAATCGTTACATATCGCAGAACCGTGACAGATGGGGACTCCACGGTGAGAGATGCGGTTGTAACCCGGGTCCGCCGATCATGGACTACCGGCGTAAGCGATCACAGGGTACCCCATCTGCTTTGTCAGAGGCCTGCTCACATACCGAAGTATAGCTCGCAGGCCTCTTTCGCGCATCTGGGGCACCCTGTAATCGCTTACAGTACTGGGTAGAGCGTTACTGTTAAGCCTACCCGTGAGCACTTACCTACCGGCGAATGCCATGTTTCCGTATTCGGCTGCGCAGAGTGCTGGGATTGAGACCAAGGATTACCGCTGCCCCGGCTTCCCCCTCGATGCGCCAGCCGGTCTTCTGGAGCACCTGGAGAATATAATCGCGTTCCCGCTCGCCAAGGGCCTTGCCGTCGTGCGGCGCCTCCTGTTCCGGGGCCTGCCGGGAAGTATCAAACCGGTCCAACACCTGTAACGCTCTCCCTTGGCTGGTGATCACCGCCCGCTCGATGATACTCTCCAACTCGCGCACGTTGCCGGGCCAGGAGTAGTCCCGAAGGGTGTTCAGGGTCTCTTTCGACACGGACTCAATCTTCTTTCCTGTTTTCTTGTTGAATTTGGCGACAAAATAATTGACCAGCAAGGGGATGTCCTCCTGGCGCTGCCGGAGGGGCGGGATGGTGATGGGGAAGACATTGAGTCGATAGAACAGGTCTTCCCGAAACCTACCCTTCCGGATCTCTTCCTCCAGATTTCGGTTGGTGGAGGCGATGATCCGCACATTGACCTTGATGGTCCTTGGACCGCCCAGCCGCTCAAACTCTCCGTCCTGGATGACCCGAAGCAGCTTGGCCTGAAGCTCCATCGGCATCTCGCCGATCTCGTCGAGAAACAGGGTGCTGTGGTCGGCCAGCTCGAAACGACCGATCTGACGGTCATGGGAGCCGGTGAACGCCCCCTTTTCCCGCCCGAAGAGCTCGCTTTCGATGAGGTTCGCCGGGAGCGCCGAGCAGTTGACCGTTATCATGGGAAGGTCCTTGCGGCGGCTCCTGCTGTGAATGGAGCGCGCTACCACCCCCTTCCCCGTGCCGGTCTCGCCCAGGAGGAGAACGGTCGCGTCCTGGGGCGCCACCTGTTCGACCTTGAAGAACACAGATTCGAGGGCATGGCTGCGCCCGATGATCTCGCCGAAGTTGAACTCCCTGTCGATATCCTTGTGCAGGTAGATGTTCTCGGCATGGAACCGGTCCTTTAACTGCTTGTTTTCCGCATACGCGGTCTGAAGGGAGTGTTCCGCCCCCTTGCGCTCCTCTATTTCCTGCAAGAGCTGCTCGTTGGCGCGGATCAACTCACCTGTCCGCTCCTTTACCGTCTGTTCCAGGACCTTGTTGTGATTCTCGATCTCCTTGTACAACAGCCGAACTTCCAACATGTTGTGGATGCGGGTCTTTACTTCGACCAGATCAAACGGTTTGCTGATAAAATCCTTGGCTCCGGCTTCCAGCGCCCGCAGCTTGTGCCCGGGATGGGCGGTGATCACCAGGACCGGAACGTAACTGGCCGTTTTAGTTGCCTTCAGGCCTTCCATCACCTGAAATCCATCCATCTCGGGCATCTGCAGGTCGAGCAGGATTAAGTCGTAGCGGTTCTTCAGGTGAAGCTCGCAGACCGCGCCAGGATCCATCGTGGACTGGATGGAAACATAACCGGCGCCGCGCAGCATCCGCTCAAGGAGCTGCACATTGACCTCCTGATCGTCGACGATCAGGATGCTGGCGTTGAGGATATCGGCGGTACTAATCATAATAATACGTGCCCTGTTTCGTTTGGATTAACGGCCTTCTTTGCCGGTTTCGCAAAAACCGCTCAACCGCCGCTGGCACGCCCCGTAACACATTGAATTTACATTGGCAGATGGTCAGCTTCACGACTTTTCGCGATTCCCTCAAGATTTACGAGAGTGCCGTACTCCGGTCCTTCAGGCGCTTCTAGGGTTGCCGCCTTGGCCAGACCCTTGTAGGCCATGGGGTTGGGACGGCTCACGCCGTTGGGCAGTTCCACCGGGATTTCGCCGATCTTGTTGGTCTTGAACAGGTCCTTGTTGGGCCTGCCAAAGAGGCAAGGAGTAGTTAGCCTTATCCATGCAGCCGTTTCCTGCGCTGGAAGCTCTCCAACAGTTTCCACAGCACCACCGGGATCTCCTTAAAGATGGCGGCCGGCACCTCATAGAGGCTTGCCGGCTCCGTGACCACCATCTCGTAGCGCCGCTCCTCCCCGAAAAAGGCACACTCCTCGCCAAAGAAATCACCGGCCCGCAACACCTCCCGGGTCTCGCCGTTGACTGTCCGGGCCAGGGTGCCGCTCTTCACCAGATAGAGAAGCGCGTTGTCGATCCGTTCCAGAGGGACCCCGCCGTGGTAGTAGTTGCTGAGTTCCATGCGTTCGGCAATCCGCCCTTGCACGGTGGGCGAGATCGACTCCCCGAACAACCAGGTGTGCTGCAGAAACTCCCGGTTCTCATGGAGGCGCTCGATCTGCCGGTACATCCGGTTCTCCTTGACAAAGCGGGCGTAGGAGACGGAGGGCAGGACCAGGGCCTGGATGTAACTGATGGAGCGATAGGTGGCGTTGGTGGTCAGGCCGTGCAGCCCGGAGTATTCGCCGATCATGCCTCCGGCGGAGAGGAGGTTGTAGACCCCTGCCTCCTGGTTGATCATCTCGACGTTGCCGGTGAGCAGGAGCAGGATCTCCTTGTTCACCTCGCCCTTGCGCATGAGGATGGTGCCGGGGTTAAACTCGGCGATGGGGTTGTTCAGCAACTTGATCAGGGTGTGGGCCGGGACCTTGTCGAAATAGGCGGAGAGGAAGTTATTGGCAATGGAGCGGATGATGCTGGCATAGTCGGGGATCAGCACATCCACCGTGCCAAAGGGGGCGGAAGAGCCGATCTCCTTCTGCTTGGCGGTCAGGGGCAGTGCCGTGTGGGCCAGGATGATCCGGCCCGAGTGGTCATCGCTAAAGTCATCGGCCAGGCCATGGATCATGCCGGCGCCGATATCGATCTTCTTTAAGGCCACCTCCTGGAAATAGATCTCCTTGACCTCGGTGAAGAACTCGGCGGAGATCCCGGCGCCCTGCGGGGTGTCAGCGATCATCCCCTGCAAGACCTTAATGGAGATGATGTCGGCGAGATGGGCATAGGTGAGATAGTCGCCGTCCCAGAAGGTGCGGAAGAACATCACCGTGGTCTCCACCGGGTGGGGAGAGAGCAGCGGCTGCACCTCCAGGCCGTCGATGTCGTTCCACACCCCCATCTCCAGGTCATGGACCTCGAAATAGGTGTGGAAGTCCTGTTCATCGATGTCGAGCAGGGCGGCAAGCTTCTTGAACACCGAGGCCCGCACCAGGGGGGTGGAGTAGTACTTGATCTTGTGGTCGCTGCGCACCAGGGTGGTGAGGCCGGCGAAATGGTCGTCGTGACAGTGGGTATGGAAGATCCCCTTGATCTCGTTGATGCCGATGCCTAGGGCCATGAGGGCGTAGCCCATGTTGGGACCGGCATCGACCAGATAGATATCCCCCTGGTACATGATGATGCTGGACATGCTGCCGCGGTTGCAGTCCCAGCCGTCCCCCTGGCCGGAGTGGATGACGGCGAAGTACTCGCGCTGGATCTTCTGGAAGCCCAAGGGGTAAGAGGAGCGGTAGGTCTGCATGGGTTTCAGGTTCAGATCCACCACCGCTCTCTCCCCTTGGTACTCGATGGCAAAGAGATTGACCCCGAGCCGTTGGATGAACACCCCGTTCCTGATCTCCACCCGCTCATCAGCCACCACCAGGCTGTCCAGCAACTGCTCGGACCGGCGAAAGACCCCGAAGGCGAAGCGTAACTTCATGCGCATCAGCATCTCGGCCCGGACGTCGTCGGCACCTGCGGCCAGCATCTCGTCGGTGGAGATCAGGCCGTAGTTGCCGCGATAGATGTACTCCAGCTGGGAGTTGATCTGCCGCTCCTCGCCGATCAACAAGGGCTTGGTCCCTTTGTTGTTGGGGTGATTGGGGATGATCATCCCCTGGCGGTAGAGCATCTGCAAGACCGGGAACTCGGCCAGGTTCGAGAAACAGCCGTTCTGCAACAGGAGGTCGGAGAGCAGGATGGCATTGGGCCCGGTCTCGAACTGACAACCGTCGCGCTCCACCGGCATAATCAGACCGCGCTGCAACAGGTGCTTGACCGAATCCTCCGGGCAGCCGCACTGGATGAAGAGATCGGCCTCGGGGATGGCCACCCAGTAGATCCCCGGGGTGACTTCCAATTTGGTGATGTGTCCCATGGGTGGCACCTTGGTTAAGAGTACTCTTGCAAGCGAAAATCCAGGCTCGCCAACTCCTCGGCAAACTCCTCGCCGTACTCCAAAATCATGTCGTTCTCCTTGTGATACCTCCAGTTGACCACCACCTGGTGGCCCTGGCCCGTCGCCTGCTCAAGGCGGTTAAAGAGATCGAGCAGCACCTTGGAGGAGCTGCTGTTGAAATAGGCCAAATCGATGGTCACCTCGGTGGCGTGATTGGCCCCGGCGGCCAAGTACTCCTCCAGCCAGATGAAAAAGGGGGCGTAGAACTGGGCCGCGTTCTCGGGATAGGCCTCCCCCTTGATGGTCAACTGCTGCCGGGCGATGTCGGAGAAGATCTCCGGGGTGTTTTTGGTCGCGGGGATCTGGATGTCATTCATGGGTGTTGGTCTCCACTCTGCGTTGTCCGCCAGTTCGTCACCAGGCCGGGCGGCCATGGAACGCGGCCATCAGATGATTGTTTTCAAGAAAAAGTAGGATGCCTCCGCCGTTGCCGGCACGAAATCGAAGATCAGCGGGGCGCACGCCTTTTTGGCAATCTCGATGATCCCCAGGCCCGCCCCCCGGCTGTCAATGGCCGGCTCCCTGCGGCGCTGCTCCAGGCCATAACGCTTCAACTCCTCGCGGTTCATGCGCTGCAAGGCGAGCAGCCGTTCGCGCAGGGGGGCGACCTTGGTGTTGTTGATGAGGTTGCCACCAATGACGAAGTAGTGGGGCGGCTCCTGACCGACGATCATCACGCCGCGCCGCATCTCCTTACCCCCTCCCTCACTGCCACCTGGGCAGATGATTTCGTCGGAGTAGAAGAAGATGTTCTGCAACTGCTCCACCACGGTGGCAAACACCTTGCGCATGGTTGACGACTCGCAATCGTCAAGCTGCATCTTCTGTTTGACGATGTCGGCAATATCCACCACCAGATCATGGGAGATGGCGCCATCATAGTACAGGATGACCCCTTCCTGCGCGAAAATATTTTTCAATTCGATAAACTTTTCAAGCATCTAGTCACCTCTGGGGTTTAAAATTGGTGAAATCGCAATAAGTCGTAAAGCTGACCATCTTCCCATGTAATTTCAATGTGTTACAGGGCGTGCCAGCGGCGGTTGAGCGGTTTCTGCGAAACCGACAAAATTGGTGAAATCGAAAAATTCCATGAACTCGCTGACGGCAGTGAGCCGGCCCTCATTCTCCTGAAGCGCATCCTTAAGGTATCGCTCGTCCTTGCCGTCATCGCCTGGCCGTCCATGGGAGGAAAATCACCTCGCGATCATCGCCATGGCCTTGGGCAGGTCGGCCGCGACCGGCACGCTCA
>CAYSFY010000138.1:3516-12037 GCA_964430285.1 uncultured Desulfobulbia bacterium | reverse complement strand
GACATACTGCCTCTTCACCCACCCCCCAACCCCCTCCCCTAAAGGGAGGGGGAGCTTCATGCAAGCTCGTATCCGGACAACCCTGGTGGCGCCCCTCTTAATTGCACATGCCAATCACAAAGAGAGAGAGGATGACGCAAATAAAAAAGACGCCGACCTTGACGTTGATCGATTGATCCTCTTGGTGGTGCCCGGCGGCATGGTCATCATGTGCGCTCATGGTTGCTCTCCTCTCTTTGATTTTTCCGGTTGCATCCGTTCCTGTGCAGCTGGCTACTTGAACAATTTTCTCCGGATTTGTCGATGCTTTTCTTGATGGCCACAGCGTGTCAGCGGGCCGGACGGACCAATCTCCCTCCCGTGATCACATAGAGCGCCCGGGGACAGAGGGTGGCCAGCAGCCGGTGCAACAGGAGCAGCACCGCCACCACCAGCATTGGGATGGTCAAGTAGAGCAGCAACATGGTGTAGGGACCATCCAGGGGCACGTATTGGTAGGCAAGGGCACGCACTATCCCCAGCAGCGGTTCATGGGCGGCATACACAAAAAAGCTGGCATCCCCCAGGGTGATGAGCGCCTGGCTTACCCCCTGGTGCCGATTGATCCACTTGGTGCCATAGAGCGTGGCCATCACCCCGATGATCAGCCCGGTGCGATGAAGGTAGATATTGAACCAGGCGGAGTGCCAGAAGGAATCGGCCAGCATGATCGGCAGCAGGGCCAGCAGGGCAAGAGGTCCAAAGCGATCGAGGGCGAAAAGGCTTTTCCCCTTGATCGCGCAGAACGCCCCACAGGCAAAGAACAGGAACCCCACGGCCCCGGGGGCCAGGACCGGCCAGCTATCGCCAAGCCAGCAGAGATAGACCACCAGCAACAAAGGGAGGGCGGCAAAGCGCAAGGCCACGACCATGACCGGCGCCAGCAGGGCCAAGAGCATGAGATCGCGGATGAACCACATGTGATAGGCGATGGGGTACCTGTTCAGGCCGAGCAGGGCACTTAAAAATTGGCCGGCATGATACTGGGTCACCATGGCGTCGCCCTCGGGGAAATAGGGCGCGAGCGCCGGGAAGGCCTGGGAGAGGAGAAAAATGGCGAGCACCACGCCGTTCCAGAAGAGAAAAGGGAGCAGCAGACTCCGCACCCGCGTGTTGAGCTTGTGCAGATAGGCCTGGGGTGACCAGGTGAAATTGGCGAAGAAGAGATACCCGGCCAGCAAAAAAAAGATGGGCACCGCTATCCGGGCCAGACACTGTGAGATCAGGACCCGGATATAGTCGGTCAGCGCATTGGTGTCGGCCCTGCCGAGGGTCGCGTCGGCAAAGGAGATGGTTGTGCCATAGGCATGGATGTAGAGAATGCCGACTATCGGGGGGAAACGAAGCAGCTTAAGCCGCCGGGAGGATTCAGGGTCTATCATGGGAGGTTGATCACTCAAGGGTAAACGATGTCATTATTGTTGTTGCCAAGCCCCAGGGACAGGATTCCGTCAAAGTCATAGCATCATGCCGAGGAAGCGCAAGATTTCATCATCTCGGCATCGTTCCCACGCAGGAGCGTGGGAACGATAGTAATTGTGCCCCCACGACTTTGACGGGACCCTGGCCCCAGGGAACTTTGCATTGATTTCCATGTTGGTTTCGGCTATTATTCAAAGCCTATCTTGTAAGTAACGCTTTGTGCATGAAGGGGGCGCCGGTCATTTGGCCCTTTTTCGATGCTGGTATTGGTAGTCTCGGTGTCGATTTTTGACTATTTGCCACCCTTCCGTAGTCGCCAATCCCGACTCTTTTCCCCCCTGAAAAGCGATTAAAAGATTTTCCTCTCCCCTCTGCCAGGGTTATCTTTCCTTACTTTTGGCCCACTCCGACCCACCGGAACCGCAGCAAGCACACCCCCCCCCACGACGATGAATGGTCTTCCCGCAATCAATGTCCTCCCCGTGCAGAGCAGGATCGCTCCCCTGCTCCTCAACCGCTATACCGCCTTTCTGCTGGGGGTGTCCATCTACTCGCTGGTGGTCAACTCCTTGGGCAGCATGCGCGGCATGGTCTTCATCAATAGGGATGGGTACCTCGCGCTCAGCAGGCAGTATGTTGAATTGGCCTTTCTGCTCTATCTCTACTGTTACTGCAATTTGATCTTGCGGCCATCCCGCTGGCAACCGCTGCTGGCGGTGATCCCGATCATGCTCGCCTATGTGGGACAGGACTTTTATTTCCTGATGTACAGTAATGTCTTTCGCCTGTCCGAGCAGGCAGAACTGCCGGAACTGCTCAAGGTGCTGACCATCAAGCACATCGCCCTGCTCATGGTTACTGTCGTTGCGCCCTTGGGGGCCTTTCTCTGGTCCATCAATTATCGAAAATTTTGGCTGGTGGTGGGGGGGGTTCTGCCCATTGCCTTGCTCATCGGCGCAGCCGAACTCTATCCGGAACAGTACAAGGCCGCCTATTGCAAGATCGGGGGAGAGGTCGTTTTCTGGTCCGATGCGGTGAGCGCGGAGAACAACGGCCGTTTCATGATGCTGCTCTACCGGGAGGCCGAACGCAATATCTCCCAGGCCAAAACCAAGGCCTTCCGGGACCGTCCCGAGTATGACCGCAAGGCCCGGCAACAGGCAGCCTGGATAGGTGCCAAGGGCAACAAGCGTAATGTGCATCTGGTGGTCTTGGAGAGTTTCCTCGACCCCACCCTGTTCAAGGCGGCGAGCTTTAACAAAGCCCCCTTCCAGCCCAGGTTCCGCAAGCTGTTCGGCAACAACATGGGCTTTTCCATCTCGCCGGTTGTCGGCGGCAAGACCTCCCAGGCGGAGTTCGAGGTGCTGTGCGGTGTCCCTGCCTTCGAGGAGTTGGCAGGCGTGGAGTTCAATGGTTTCACCGGTGCCCAGGCCTATTGTCTGCCAGGGACCTTACACCTAGCCGGCTACCAGACCATCGCCTCGAACGCCTATAATCCCAGTTTCTTCAACACCCCCAACGCCTATCAGGGCATCGGCTTTGACCAGATCTATTTCCCCAAGGAGTATCTCAACGGCAGCGACACCTACCTCTCTCGGGGTGACACCAGCGACGAGATGACCTACATGTTTGACAGTGACCTCTTCTCGCAAAACCTGAAGTTTATTACCCCCTTGCTCAAGGACAAGGAGGGGCCGCCGCTGTTTAACTATGTGTTGACCGTCTATGGCCATTTCCCCCATCGCCTAAACGAACGGAAACGGCCTCAGGTGGTAAAGATGATCTCCTCCTTCAAGGACCCGCAGCTGGAACGAGCGGCCAACCAGCTCTTTTACCGCTCCGGGGCAATCGCCGACTATGTGGGCAGCCTGCTCGAACTCGATGAAAAGAGCTTGATCATCCTGGTCAGCGACCATCTCCCCCCCGGGCAGTATGGCCGCAAGAGTTATAAAAAATTGCACTATCTTGACAATACCGATGATGACCTGAAGATGAACCGCATCCTGATCATCGAGGACGGCAAGGCAAAAAAATACGCCACCATCCATCACTACGATGTGCCGGCCATGGTGCAAAACTATATCACCCAAGGGGCGTACTGTGCGGAACACGAATGCGGCTTTGCGCAAGGCAAGCTCCTGGACGACCGGATGGCCCGCCATGACGATTATCTGCGGCTCATGGCCCATGCCTCGGAATAGAATTCCTCTGCCTCAGTTCTCAATGGTAACGTCGAACGCCTCCAGCTGAATCGTCGCCCCCTTGCCCTCCCCCAGGAGATGGAAGGAGAAGGACTGCCGGGCCTCCGGGTTGTCGAAGGCGAATTCGAGTTTCCCCTCCTCCTGGGCATGGAGCAGGGGAAAGCCGGCGTGCTTGATGCTGTTGATGGTCCCTTCCCACTGCTTTAACAACAACCTCAGCTGTACCCCCTGCGCAGGCGCCTGCAACACCTTCACCCGAATCGAGACCCGCACCCTGGAGTGGGCCGGGAAATCGAGGTATTGGGCCCCCACCAAGTTGTCGGACCACTCGTTCTTGATCTGCTCGGGCAGGTGGCGGATCTCGCCGCCGGCAAACCGCAACACCCGCTGTCCCTGTTTGGGCAGCAGTTTATGGTCCAGGGCGGCGGCGATGAGAAAGATGGGATTCCTCCGCCCCTGCTTGTCCCGCAGGAACTCGGCCGGGGGCGGTCCCAACAGACTATCGGCCTTGCCCACCCGGCAGCGGCCGTCGTCGGAGCACTCGTAGCGCAGGTTGTCGGCCGTGTGCCAGCGCCGCTTGGAGGTGGTGTAGGAGACCATCTCCCTGGGTGTGGCGTAATCACGGAAGAGACTCCGGCCCACCAACTGGGCAGGAATCGGCAGCCCCAGGTAATCGAGGATGGAGACCTCGGTGTCCACCATGCCATACCCCCCCTGTTTCAGGCGCGGGAGTTGCCCCGCCTCCGGGGCCAAGACCACCTCCAGCCCCCAACTGCTGACCCACTCGGCCAGTTCCGAGCCATGGGACTCATCGGAGGTGACGATGACCAGGGTGTCCTTGAGGACCCCGTCCTGGCGCAGGCCATCGATGAACTGGGCCACCGCCTGATCCAGCAGGTCCACGGTGGCGGCCCGGCGGTCGGGGTAGTTGGCGGCCACCTGGTCGGGCACGGCGTAGGGCTGGTGGGTGCCGACGGTCAGCAGCGTCAACAGCCAGGGGTGGTGCTTGTTCTGGAGAGCGGCGATATACTCCCGGGCGCCGCGAAAGAAGACCGCGTCGATCACCCCCCATTCAAAGGGGTAGGGGTTGGCCTCGGTAAACCATTCGTTGCCATGCACCTCTTGAAAGCCGATCAAGGGCATGAAGCGGTCCTTGCCCATGAAGGAGAGTCCGGCCCCTTGCAGGTAGTGGGTATCCCAGCCCTGCTCGGCCATCTGGGCGGGCAGGCACTCCTTGGCCCGCTCCGGGTTGCCGGAGAGTTCCACGGCCTTGGGGGTGTCCCAGGAGAGCTTGCTGAAGTCGCCGCACAACAAGGCGTAGAGGCCACGGATGGTCTGATGGCTGTGGGCGGTGAAGTCGGGGACCAGCATGGCCTCCCGGGTGCTCGCCGCCAGCCGCTCCATGGAGACCGTGGACGAATCCACCCCCATGGCCTTGCTGATCTCGGGGTAGTAGAGCCCCGGGATCCCTTCCAGGGTGATGATCAGGACATTCTTGGCCATGCCCTTGTTGGCCAGCAAGGGGGTCCCGTCGAGATCGACCCGGTCCAGCCCCCCGGGCAGGTGGAAGTCGGCCAGATCCTTGGCGGTAAAGGGGGGCGGGGTGAGCAGGGCGTCGATGATAAACCAGTGCAGGGCGTTGTGGCGGGCGACCACGCTCTGGTCATCGTGTAACAGGCTCAGGTGGTTGTGGCAGAGCAGGAGGACGATCCCTGCCGTAAGACCAGGCAGGGCATATCGCCATGGCGGCCGGGTCAGGGGCAGGGCGCAGAGCAACAGGGTTGCCAGGGCCATCGTCCACACCAGGAGCGGCGATGAGAGGTTGAGGCTGGCCGTGCTGTTCTTGACAAAGTCGGCATTGGCCAGGTAGTGCAGGTCTTGCCAGGCAGGGAGGCGATTCATGGCCGCCACCAGCTCATTGGCGCCAATGATGAACCCGGCCCAGACCACGGCCAGGATGATCCGCAGCCAGCGGGGGCTCCACAGGAGCAGGACCAACAGCAGGAGCCCCATGCCGCCATCCGACAACAGGCCGATGAACTCGTTGCCGCCCTTGTGGGCCAAGCGCCAGATAAGCGGCGTCATGGTCAAGGCACCAAGGGAGAGAGAGGCAATGATCGCTTGCATGGACAGGGACTCCGGCCGGGGAGGAAAAGGGCGCTTTACGAGAGCGGTCAGGGTTGGGTAAAGAGCTGCCGCACCACCCCCGGCAGATCCCCTTTCGGGATCAAGCGATTGCCCTCGCCCACCTCGTAGAGGCCGAACCACTCCTCGGGGTCGCCGGGTTCGTGCAGGTTCTCGTCGTTGGGTGACCAGCCGATCTTCCACCACTCGTCCTGAAACTCAAAAAAGACCAGACCGCTGAACCGGTCGCTCAGGCGCGCGGTGCGGATATCCTGCCACACCCCGCGAAAGACCTTGGCGATCTTCTCCGGCCTTTGGCCGCCATAATCAACCACCTCGGGCTTGGGCATGATGGGGGAGGTGGAGAACCCCACCTGGGTCACCAGGATCGGCAGCTTACTGGTGGCCGCCAACTCCTCCAGATAGCCCTGAAAGCTGGTCCCGGTTACCGAACCGGGGGGCGAGGTCAACACGCCGTGGGCATAGGTGTAGATGTTCATGCACAGGAGGTCCCCCATGTCCGGCACCAGCACATGCTCCGCCGGGATATCCAGATCGGGACGGTTAGCCAGGGGACCGATGTGGGTCCAGCTGGTGTGGCAATAGAGGTGGCGTTGGCCGTAGCGTGCGAGTTCGTAGTCCATGGCCAGGTCGATGAGGCGTGCCAAGGCGACCTCGCTGGCGGTACGGCCGGTGACGGTGAGATGCTTGCCCCGGTAGTCGCGCACCGTGGGGTGCAGGGTATCGGTGCGCTCCACCGTGGCCGCCTGCAACTCATCGCCAATGGAGAAGAGCACCAAGCGCTGGGGCCGGCCGACCGCGTAGGTATGGTCGATGACCTGCTTGATGGAGGCAAGGGTGGCGGCGAGGTATTTCTCGTCCAGCAGGTCGGGGGTGAAGGGGTCGATCCAGATGTCCTGGCCGTAGACCAGATCGGTGGCGTCGAGGGCGGTGAAAAAGTTGGCCGGCATGCGCAGGGGAAAGACATGGAGATAGTTCACCCCCATCTCCTTGAGCAGGGAGAGGTGCTTGGGGTAACGCCCGTCGTTGCCCGGCCCCGCCCCCTGTTGCGGGGTCTCGCCCTTCAAATAGGGCGAGTAGCCCATGCCGCGAAAAAAGAGGGGCTTTCCGCCGTGGCGGTCGATAAGCCGGGACCCCTGGACCACAAAACGATGCGGCTGGGGGGTGTTGCCATGGATTTGCGCCGTTTTGCCGGCGGCCCCGGCCTCGGCGGCAGAGAGAAAAATCGCCCAGGCAAGGAGCAATACGGATAATCTCGTGATCATATGGGTTGGCGTTTGGGGGTGTTCCCGGGGCAGGCCGCGACCTGGCAATGGAGAAAGATGGTGAGGGGGAGTCGAGCAAATCAATAGCCGAACCCCTCATGGATGTCAATGGCTTTCCGGGCCGCTGCCAGGGTGATGCCCTTTCCAGGTGGGCGCTCGGCACCCCATGCCCGGCTACCTGCTCCCTTGCTCCAGAATCTCCCCCAGGGCGAAGGCCGCGTCACCGACGAGTTTGATGCACAGCTGGCGCCGGCCTTCAGGGTCGCGGTAATAGGCCTTGACCGCCGCCTTGTCCCGCCAGTCCACCCGGGCGATGTCCCGGCAGTCGTTGCCGCCGCAATCGCGGGTCAGCTCGCTGAAGCGGGCGATGAATTTTTGGCTGAGCGACCACATGCGCGGATCCTCTTGACCTTGAAGATCACCCCGGCTGTACAGGCTTGAGATGAGGGCCACCCCGCCTAGAAGCGTGCCGCAGGTGCCGCCGCCGGCAGCGATGCCGCCGCCGTAAGCACCCATCGCTTTCACGATGTTGGCATCAATCTGTCCCAACTTTTCTTGGCCCACGGCCAAGATGGCTTGGCTTCAATGCAGCCGTTGCCGAAACAACTCCATGGCCTGCTCGCGCATCGTTTCCGGTGTCATGGCTTACTCTCCCGCTGTTGGTGGTGGAAAGGTCCCCTCTCTGGTGACGGAACCGCGTTGATGATGGCAACCCTATCAAGGGCCGATCTCTCTTGCCGCCGGTGCGGGCAGTAATCGTGGGGACAGACCATGCCATCCCCTGATGGTCCTCGCTTTTACTTCCCGGCCGCACCGCTCTGCCTTTAGTTCCCTGTTCAGCTCAAAAAAACAAGGAAATTTACGATGGTTACTGCTAAGGTCACGGGATTGCTTGGAGCATGGTCCGCCGTAAGCCGGGAGATTGTCAACACGGTGATGCAGAACTCGTGGCGTGTAAAACGATAGAAGGAGCAACAGATGTCAGAGAAAAAATTTTATGCCATCGCCGTGGGTCGTAAACCCGGCATATACGGCAACTGGCCAGCTGCCCAAGCACAGGTGCAAGGGTACCCAGGGGCCAAATTCAAGGGATTTCCCACCAGGGATGAGGCCCAACGCTGGCTGGATAATCCGACCTTCACCCCCTCTGGGGGCGACAAGAGAAAAAGTAGCATCACGGTCGCAACCGGAGACACCTCCCCCAAAGAGGGTGAAGTGACCATCTATACTGATGGTGGCGCCCGCTTTAACCCCGGCCCAGGCGGGTATGGGATCGTGATCATCGACCAAGGGCAGAGAAAGGAGATCTCCGGGGGCTATCGGCATACCACCAACAACCGCATGGAGCTGATGGGGTGTATCGTGGCCCTGCGCCAGCTGGAGCACAGGGATCGGCCGGTGACCCTCTATTCGGACTCCAGCTACGTGGTGAACGGCATCAGCAAGGGG
>CAYSFY010000138.1:754-3506 GCA_964430285.1 uncultured Desulfobulbia bacterium | reverse complement strand
AAATCGGACAAGCAACCGGCGATCAATCCTGATCTGTGGGCCGAACTCCTGGACCTGATCGCGGATCTGAAGATCACCTTTACGTGGGTGAAGGGCCATGCCGGTCACCCGATGAATGAACGGTGTGATGAGCTGGCGGTCGCGGCCTCGAAGCGCGAAGGCCTGCCGGTGGACGATGGGTATAAGGGATGAGGGCGCACGGGATGAGCAGAGCACGATCATTGCCCGGCGGCCAGGCCGCTTCACTTGCAACCATCTCAGCCGAGAGAACGCCATGGCCCTGACCTCAACCATCTATAAAGCGGAGCTGCAGATCTCCGATATGGTCCGCAACTACTACCATGACCATGCCCTCACCATCGCCTGCCACCCCTCGGAGACCGCGGAACGGATGATGGTCCGCTTGTTGGCCTTTGCCCTCCACGCCCATAAGGCCTTAGCCTTCGCCAACAAACTGATCGCTGAGGATGAACCCGATCTCTGGCAAAAAGACCTGACCGGCGCCATTGACCTCTGGATCGAGGTCGGCCAACCCATGGAAAAGCGTATACGCAAGGCCTGTGGCCGGGCCAAGCAGGTCTACATCTATTGTTACAGCGGACCGAGTGCCGAGATCTGGTGGGAGCAGGCGAGACCGGGTCTGGAACGAGCCCGCAACCTGACCGTGATCAAGCTGCCCGCCCTCCAGACCCAGGCCTTGGGCAAGCTGGCCCGCCGCCACATGCATCTGCAATGCACCATCCAGGAGGAGCAAGTCTGGATGGTGGATCAGGAGAACACCGTGCGGATCGATATGGAGATCGTGAACAAGAGCGCGGAGGGCGCTCTGAGAATGGACGGGGCTTAGCGCTGCTCATTACCCGCCACAGCCTGCCGGCGGCAAAGGAACCCCTCCAACCCCATGCCCTCTCCACAGACCGCTTATCCCATGGGGTAGAGGATCTCTTGATTGACGCGGTCGCACTCCTTCAGGAGTTCCGTGTCGAGAACGACGTCAGCTGCCTGTAAGGTCTCGTCCAGCTGCGCGGGATGAGTGGCGCCAACGATGGTGCTGGGCACGAAATCAAAACTGAGTGTCCAGGCCGCCGCCATGGTTGCCGGTGCCAGCCCGTATCTGGTGGCGATGGTGGCATACTGTTGGGCCGCGGCCAGCGAGCGGTCGTTGGCGAATCGACCGGCCTGCGCCCTCATCCTCGGATCGGGGTTGTGCAGGTAATCCCCAAAGCGCATGCCCTGCCACTGCCCGCCGGGGGTGTACTTGCCGCTCAACACCCCCCCGGCCAACGGTGAAAAAGGGAGTAGGCCGACCTGCTCTTTTCGGCAGACGACGGCAATTTCATCAAGGAAGCGCCGGTTGAGGAGCGAGAAGTTGTTCTGGATGCTTGCAAAGCGCTTGAACCCCTGGTAGCGGCTGGTCATCAAGGCCTTTGTCAAACCGTAGGCGTTCTCGTTCGATGTCCCGACATAGCGCACTTTCCCGCTTCGTACCAGTTGATCGAGAACTTCAAGACTCTCTTCAATGGGAACGACGGTATCGGGCCAGTGGATCTGATACAGATCGATGTAATCGGTCTTGAGCCTCCGTAAGCTCCCTTCGACAGCGGTGGTGATATGAAAGGCGTCGATGGCGGTCAGCCCGTGCCGCACCGGCGGCACGAACCAGCCATTGGCCGCCCCCGCCACCTTGGTGGCAATGATCATCCCATCCCTCGGCTTATCCGCCAGCCACTCACCGAAGATCTCCTCCGTGACCCCATAGGTCTCTGCCGTCGGCGGCACGGGATAGACCTCGGCCATGTCAAAGAAATTGACCCCGTTGGCATAGGCTTTATCCAGGATGGCAAAGGATAGCTTTTTGTCACATTTTTTCCCGAAGGTCATCGTCCCCATGCAGATGTTGGAAACTCTGAGGCCGCTTTTACCGATGTAGTTGTATTTCATAGAGGTGAGGGGGGTTGATATTGAGGACGAGGATGGCGCCGCGTAACGCGGTAAACACCATGAAATTTGATGGTCTCGCAAAAAGTCGCATCACTTGCCATCCGCCTACGCAATATCAACAAGTTGCATAGTGTGCCGGCGTCGGTTGAGCGGTTTTTGCGAAACCGACAAATTTCCCTGGACCTCAGCGGACAACAAAAAACCCGCAAACCTTGTCGGCGTGCGGGTTGATTGGACTTCTTAGGACGTCTTAAAATGTACTATTGGTGCCGGAGGTCGGAATCGAACCGACATGAGCTTGCGCTCGCGGGATTTTGAGTCCCGTGCGTCTACCAGTTTCACCACTCCGGCGATTCACATAAAATAACGTTCGCCACACCCCTGCCCATGCCGCAACACCGGGGAGTTACATCTCTTGGGGCGAGGAAAAACTTGCCTGAGAGGATAGAGACCCTCATCTCCCCCTACGGCCATTTTGGATGCGCATAATAGATGTCAGCAGGAAGGATGTCAAGACCAAAGTGCCGCCCATGATTAGTTAGTCACTACCGTGGTTGGCGGGTATCCCCAAATCGGCAAAGCTGCTACTCGTAGCGCTTATAGGTGTCGTAGAAGGAGAGGACGGTCCTGACGTAATGTTGCGTCTCCGGAATATTGGGGATGGTGTTGGTGGTGCAGACGCGTTCAGGACCGGCGTTGTACGAGGCCAGGGTCAAAGCCAAGTCGCCGTTGAACTGTGAGTACAGGCGCTTTAGATAGCGGGCACCACCGAAGATATTCTCGCGGGGATCAAAGGCATTGCTGACATCCA
>CAYSFY010000138.1:0-744 GCA_964430285.1 uncultured Desulfobulbia bacterium | reverse complement strand
GTCGATGTTCTGCGCCGGATCGTAAGGGTTGTCCACGCCGAGCGAGCGCGCCGTTCCGGGCATGAGTTGCATCAGGCCCAGTGCCCCCTTGCCCGAGGTGGCGTAGGGATTGAAATTGGACTCTTGCTTGATCACCGCCTTGATCAACAGCGGATCGATATCATACCGCTGGGCGGCGTCCTGGATATGGGCATCGAAAGAGCGGTCAGAGAGGGCGAAGGAGCGGATGGTCTGGGGCTGTAGGCGATATCTGGGCCGCGACCGAGGCCTGCTGATGGAGGCGATACCCGACATGCGCTTGTAGCGAGGATCAGTGCGCACATTGGTGTAATGGACCACACCCTTGGCATCCCTAAAGTAGTAGATGTCCGCGTGACATGGGCTTGAGGAGCAGAAGAGCATGGCGATAGTCGCCAAGGCCATCAAGCAGGGGTGGCGATATGATGAGCTGTTTTTAGGCACAATGAGGTCAGCGGGGAGCAAGACATCTCTCTGATTTAAGACAATTGAGGGTCAGGGGCATCTTCTTTGTCAATCCTAAAGGAAATGGCCGGAGGACGCAAGAGGGAAAATTGTGTGGGGAAGCGCGCACAGGCCGGGACGCCGGTGGCTATAGATCAAGGAAGGTGGTGTCCTGGTTCAGCAGCTCATGGCCGTCGGCGGTAACCACGGCCATATTCTCCAGACGGATGCCACCCCAGTCGGGCAGGTAGAGACCAGGCTCACCGGTCAAGACCATGCCCG
>CAYSFY010000137.1:9194-12076 GCA_964430285.1 uncultured Desulfobulbia bacterium | reverse complement strand
GCCAGTGGATCGTCACCAATTTCGGCCTCGAGACCCTGGGAGACCCCTTCCCCTTTGGCATACATGTTGCCCAGGTTGCTCTGCGCCTTGGCATGGCCCAGGTCAGCCGCCTTCCGGTACCAGGCAGCGGCTTGTTCATCATCCTGGGCCACTCCCCGGCCTTTGTGGATCATGAACCCCAGATTGTACTGCGCACTGATATGCCCTTGCTCGGCGGCGCTTCGATACCAGGCCACGGCTTGTTCGTAGTCCCGGGCTACCCCCTTGCCACTATTATACATATTGCCTAAATTAAACTGGGCCACGGCATACCCTTGGCCGGCGGCCTTCCGGTACCACGCCACCGCCTGCTCGCTGTCCAGGGGAAGCCCCACACCTTCAGCATACATGGTGCCGAGCAAGGTCTGGGCGGCCACATCGCCTTGATCGGCGGCCTGCCGAATCAAGACGAGATCCTGTTTGTCGCCCATGCAGGCCGTTCCGGTTTGACTAAGCAAATCCATCCACGTCACCGCTATCGGTTGGCAAGGCGGCCTGACGCATCACGCACTCTCCGTCTCCTCGGCGAGCATGGCCAGGAGGGCCGCGAGTTCATCACCCAGGAGCGGCAAGAGTGAAATCGCCTGGGGCAGGTCCCCCCCCTTGGCCGCCAGTTCCAGCTGACGGCTCAAGGTAGAGGCCTCCGCGGCACCGATGGCCGCGGTCATGGACTTCAGTTTGTGGGCCATGCCGTGTGCTACCGCGAGCTCCCCGTCCTGGACCGCGGTCCAAATGGTGTCGCGAATCAGGGGGGCATGCTCGAAAAAGATGCGGCACAGCCGGGCATACAACTCTTCATCACCGCCCACGCTTTGAATCGCCTGCAGCCGGGCGAGATGGACCCGCGGTTCCTGACGGCTGGGGGCGGATGGCGCCACCGGGTTGTCAGCCAAGGGCACCGGTCGGCCAAAACCGCAACGGCTGATGGCGCGGAAAAACTCATCCAGCTGGATAGGCTTGGCCACATAATCATTCATGCCGGCGGCCAGACAGCGTGCGCGATCCTCCTTCATGGCCTGGGCGGTCATGGCGATAATGGGGATGTCACGGTTCAGCACCGCGGTGGTGCCGGCCCGGATCCGTCTGGTGGCCTCAAGACCGTCCATGACCGGCATCATCACATCCATCAGCACCAAATCGAACTCCTCCCGGCCCAGGATGGCGATGGCATCCTGACCGTTTTCCACCACCACCGGCACATGTCCGGCCCGCTCCAAGATACGAGCGGCCAGGATCTGATTCATGGACGTATCGTCCACCAGCAAGATGCGTAGCGGCCGATCCGGAAGCGCAAACGACGCCGCTGCCTCTGCCCTTTGCGGCGGACAGGGGGTATTGCCCACGGCCAGCGGCACCGTAAACCAGAAGGTGCTGCCCTGGCCAGGCTCACTCTCCACCCGTAGCGCCCCCCCCATGAGCCCGAGCAACCGCAGACAGATGGTGAGTCCCAGGCCCGTGCCGCCATACTGGCGAACGGTGGAGGCATCCGCCTGGGTAAAGCTCTCGAAGATGCGCGCCTGTTTTTCACGGGGAATGCCGCACCCCGTGTCTCGCACGAAAAAGGTCAGGGTAAGCGGCATCCCGGCGACGTCCCCCCCGCCCCCCTCCCGGCTCACCCCCACGGTAACTCCCCCCTCCTGAGTGAACTTCACGGCGTTGCCGATGAGGTTGACCAGAATCTGGCGAATGCGGGTGGGGTCCCCGCGCAGGCACCGGGGGAGATCCGGCGGCAGCTCCGAGGTCAAGGTCAACCCCTTTTGGCTGGCGCCATAGCGGAGCAGGTCAAAGACCTCGGCAATCAGCCGCTCCAGATCAAACTCCACCTCCTCCAGCTCGATACGCCCCGCCTCGATCCTGGAGAGATCGAGGATGTCGTTGATAATGGCCAGCAGCGAGCGGCCTGCCTGAGACACCATGGCGAGGTACTCCGCCTGCTCGGTGGAGACGGCCATGGGCAAGGCCAGTTCGGTCATGCCGAGGATGGCGTTCATGGGGGTACGGATCTCGTGGCTCATGTTGGCCAGGAACTCGCTTTTCGAGCGATTGGCCGCCTCTGCCGCATCCCGGGCCTTTTTCAGTTCGAGGTGGTTTCGCACCCGGGCCTTGACGATGGCCATGCTAAAGGGTTTGGTGATGTAGTCGATGCCGCCCAGTTCCAGCCCCAGCTGCTCGTCCTCGGCCTCCCTCTTGGCAGTGACGAAGATAATGGGGATATCCGCTGTCCGCTGGTCCTGCTTGAGCCTACGGCACACCTCATAGCCATCCATCCGCGGCATCATGACATCGAGCAACACCAGATCCGGATGATCGGCGGCAATGGCGTCCAAGGCCTCCTCACCGCTGGTGGCGACCCGAATGTCGTACAAGGGCGAGAGACCCTCGCCGAGGACCGAGATATTGGCCAGGGTATCATCCACCAACAGGATGGTCGCCCTTTGTTCAGTGTTCATGGTTTACCGTCCCCCGCTCCTTCCCCCTCCGTCACCCTCTCCCCATCTCCCTGCTCGTTCAGCCGGGCCAAAATCGGTTCGGCCATGGCCGGGTAGTGCTCCCGCAGACACTCCGGGCAGAGACAGTGGCTAACGCTGGCCTCGCTGTTGTTGTGGATGTAGCCGCCCACATCCACCCAGCGCCCCTGCTCGGTCTTGATCTTTTTGCAATAGAAACAGATGGGCAGGATGCCACGCAGGGCCTTGACCTCGGCCATGGCTTGCATCAGGGCGAGATTGGCCGCCCGCAACTCCTCGGCTTGCTGGGCCAGCAACCGTTGTTTGACCAGCAGGTCCAGATGGATCCCTACCCTGGCCAACACCAGTTCCGGCAAGATCGGCTTGCGGATAAAA
>CAYSFY010000137.1:0-9184 GCA_964430285.1 uncultured Desulfobulbia bacterium | reverse complement strand
GCCCCCAGGGCCAGCCCTTTTTTCTCGTCCGTCATCTCGGTGAGCGAGGTCAGAAAGATCACCGGGATATCCTTTAACCGCGTCTCGGCCTTCAGGCGCAGGATCACTTCGTAGCCATCCATCTCCGGCATGAGGACGTCCAGCAGAATCAGATCGACCAGGTTTACGGCCAGCAGTTCCAAGGCGGCATGACCACTGGTGGCGACCCTGACCTCATAGCGGGATTGCAAGGTCTCGCCGATCACGGTCAAGCTGCTGGGGGTATCGTCCACAATCAGAATCTTCAATTTCGGCATGGTCTCGCTCTCCTTGGGCTTACGCGCCGCTCTCTTCATCCACAAACAGGGTCTGGCGCTCTTCCTCCGAATCGGCAAATTGGATGGCTAACTTTCTGAATTGTTCCGCCCTGTTACGGAAGGCGGCCAGCACATCGGGGTCAAAATGGGCCGGTTCCACCCGGCCATCACCCTCCGTGATGATACGGTAGGCCTTGCGGTGCGAGAACGGCGGCTTGTAGATCCGTTTGCTGACCAAGGCGTCATAGACGTCGGCCACGGCCATCAACCTCCCGGGCACGGGGATGGCATCGCCCGCAATCCCTTGCGGGTACCCCGAGCCGTCGTGCTTTTCATGGTGGGAGTAGGCCATCTCCCGCGCCATGCTCAGGAAAGAGGGGGTAATGGGCTCCTCCAGGGACTCTTCGGCCTTGAGCAGGGCGTCCCGGCCGTAGAGGGTGTGGCGCTTCATCTCCTCGAACTCCTCCGTGGTCAAGCGGCCGGGTTTGAGCAGGATCTCGTCCCGGATGGCGACCTTGCCGATATCGTGCAACGGCGTCGACTTGAACAACAGGTCGATATACTCCTCCTCGCCCAGCAGGGCGACGAAGCGCGGGTGGTCTTGCAGGGCCTCGGCCAGGATGCGGACATAGTGCTGGGTGCGGATGATGTGCCCCCCGGTCTCATTGTCGCGGTACTCGGCCAGGATGGCCAGACTGCGGATGGTCACATCCTGGGTGTTGGCCAGCTCCCTGGTGCGCCGGCGCACCTTCTCTTCCAGGGAACGATTCTGGTCATAGAGGGCCAGGTGAGTGGCCACCCTGGCCTGGACAATGGCGGTGCTGATGGGTTTGGTGATATAGTCCACCGCCCCCAGGGCAAAGCCCTTGGCCTCGTCGGCCACCTCATCCTTGGCAGTGACAAAGATGACCGGGATGTGCCGGGTCAACGCACTCTCCTTGAGGTGGGCGCAGACTTGGTAACCATCCATGCCGGGCATCATGATGTCCAGCAGGATGAGGTCCGGTGGCGGGCAGGAGGAGGCCGTGGCAATGGCGTCCACGCCGCTGGTGGCGACGACGATCTCATAGCTGCCGGAGAGGGTCTCGCCAAGGATGGAGATATTGGACGGCGTGTCATCGACCACCAATATCCGTTGCCGTGGGGTAGAGTTTTTCATGGTTGTTCCTATAAGTTATAAACGGGGATCAATCGTGATGGGGTCGCCAAAAGTCGTGCAGTTGACCATCCGCCCATGCAATTTCATTGGGCTACCGAGCGCGCCAGGGGCGGTTGAGCGGCTGTTGCGGAACAGTCAATCTTCAATTGTTCGGCGATCTCGCCCAGAACCTTCATGGCACCGGCGTAGTCAAAGCGAGCCAGCCGGCCTTCCAGCGCCATGATCGCTTGGGTCCATTGCGTGCCGGCCAGCAGGGGCTTGATGGGCTCCAAGGCCTTGGCCGCCAGGTAGTTCTTTTTCCGGATCTGGAGCGCCAGCTCCCGCAGCAAGGGGGTAAGGAGCTCGGGGTCGATGGCCTTGATGGGGAGCGCTTCCGCCTGGGCCCGCGCTTGGCCACCCCCCTTTTTTTTCGGGAGAAGGAGGTCCACCGCGCCCATGGACCGCTTAAGGGTCTCCGTGAAGGCCGCCAGCAGCGCCTCGGGGGCCTCCTCGGCACAGCCGGCAAGCCCTCGTTCCAAGGCCTCGGCCGCGACCTGCAGTTCACTGGCCCCGATATTGCCGGCCACCCCTTTGATGGTATGGATCATCCTGGCCGCCCTCTCGCTTTGACCGCTGGCCAGGGAGTCCCTGATCGACACAGCCAGCTGCGCATTCTCCTGCCGGAACTCCAGCAGCAGTTTTTGGTAGAGAACGCGATTGCCACCAATGCGGGCAAGACCCGTGGCCACATCAAGACCTGGCAAGGTTGGCGGCAGGGTCCCCGCGTGTTCAGGCTCCGGCCCGGCCCCCGGTCCGAACCGTTGCCAACGACCGGCGGCAGGCCCTTGTGCCCTGTCGCCGCCGGCATGCCGATGGAGGGCGTGATAGAGTTCCACGAATTGGATGGGTTTGCTGATGTAATCGGTCATGCCGGCCTCCAGACACTTCTCGCGATCCCCCTGCATGGCATGGGCGGTCATGGCGATGATGGGCACGGCAGCGGATGCCGGATCGCCACGGATTACCGCCGTGGCCTGATAGCCATCCATCTCCGGCATCTGGATATCCATGAGCACGGCATCAAACTGTTTGGCCCGCACCCGCGCGCAGGCCTCCACGCCATTGCCGGCAACGGTGGTCACCACCCCCACCCGAGTCAACAACTCCTTCGCCACCTGTTGGTTGATGGCGTTGTCTTCCACCAGCAGGACTTGCAACCCCGCCAGCCTCTCTTGCCAGCGGTGGGGGGCATCCGCCGGCGCCTCCCCCGCCTCCCCCGCCTCCGCCACCGACCCGGGGCACCCCAAGGCACGGGCCACGGTTTCCGCAAGGGGCAAGGGCATCAGCGGCGCGGGCAGGAAGAAGCAGGCGCCATCCGCGGCGGCCTCGGCAAACTCCCCAGGGCCGGAGGAAGAGACGAGAATGATGGGCAGGGTCAACAACCGCAACTCGTCGCGAATGCGCGCCACCAGGGTGGCACCGTCCATCAGCGGTAGCCGCGCGCGGCTGCATACCAGATCATAGCCGCTGTGCAGCAGTTCGATCAATGCCTCTTCGCCGCTGGCGCAGCAGGAGACCGCGCAGGAGAGGGCCTCCAGCATCCGGCGGGTCACCTGGCTGGCGGTGGGGTTTGCCTCCACCACCAGCACCTTGATCCCGGTGCACCCCGCAGCTCCCTGCTCCGGCAGGGAGGGGTCCGCCGCAAGGCAACCAAAGGTGGCGCTAAAGGTGAAGGTACTCCCCTCCCCGGGGGTGCTGGCCACGCGGATATCGCCCTCCATCAGGGCGATCAACTTTTTGCAGATGGCCAAGCCCAGTCCGGTGCCGCCGTATTTCCTGGTGGTGGAGCCATCCCCCTGGATAAAGGCATCAAACAGGGCCGGTTGCATCTCCTCGGCAATGCCGATCCCCGTGTCCCGCACCGCGAACTCCAGGGTGACCCGGTCTGCCTCCAGGGCACTCCGCCGCACCTCCATGACAATCTCGCCGCGCTCGGTGAACTTGAAGGCGTTGCCGATCAGGTTGATCAGTACCTGCCGCAGCCGCAGCTGGTCTCCCAACAGCTCGGCCGGGGTATCGGGGGCGACATCGAAGATCAGCTCGATCTCCTTGTGGGCCAGCTGCTCCTGAAACGAGTCGGTCAGGGTCTGCAACAGGCCAAAGAGAGAGAAGGGGTGCTCCTCCAGGGTGAGCTTGCCGGCCTCGATCTTGGAAAAGTCCAGGATGTCGTTGATGATACCAAGCAAGGAGTGCGCGGACGACCATATTTTTTTCAGGAAGCCGTGTTGCCGCTCGGGCAGATCCTCCTGGAGCAGGATTTCGGTCATGCCGAAGATGCCGTTCATCGGCGTGCGGATCTCGTGACTCATGTTGGCCAGAAACTCACTCTTGGCCCTATTCGCCGCATCCGCCTCCTCCTTGGCCCGTTTCAGGTGCCGGTTGATCCGCCAGGAGGCGATGGCGGCGGCCAGGAGATCAGCCAGCCGCTGCACCACGGAGAGGTCTTGCTGGGAGTAAGGGTGTTCGCTATTGGCCAGGGAGATCTGGCCGACAACCCCGCCATCCAGGAGCAGGGGGACCGACAGGAAGCGGCCAATCGGCGCATGGCCATGGGGGGTGCCGGCGGAGCGCGCATCGGCGGCCACCTCATTGATCAGCAGGGGGAGGCCGTCCTTGAGTGGCAACCCCCAGATCCCGCGGGAGAGGGTATGCTCCGGCTTGCCACGACCCAGCCAGCACTGGGCATAGACCTCCGCGCTGTAGGAGGGGGTGATGAACGAGCCGCACTCCTGATCGATATACCCCACATAACCGAGGGGAGACCTGGTCAACCGGGTGGCATGGGAGAGGATAAGGTCGCAGACCCGGTTGATGGAGTCATCGGAGATCAGGGCGCGCGCGATCTCCGCCAGCGAGGCGTTGATGGTGCTCTCCCGGCGCAAGGCCTCTTCAGCCACCCTCTTGGCGGTAATATCCTCCTTGACCGCCACGAAGTGAGAAATGGCCCCGGCGTCATCGATCATGGGCGAGATGGAGGCGAGTTCCCAGTAGAGTTCCCCGGACTTCTTCCGGTTGCAGAACTCGCTGTGCCACTCCCGGCCGGCGTTCAAGATCGACCACATCCGCTGATAAAACTTGCGGGTGTGGATGCCGGATTTGAGGATGCGGGGATTCTTGCCCACCACCTCATCGGCGCTGTAGCCGGTCACCTTGGTGAACTTGGGGTTGACGTACTCGATGGTGCCGTCCTTGGCCGTGATCACCACCGAGGAGGGAGAGGCGTGGACCGCCATGGCCAGTTTACGCATCTCCGCCTCGGTCCGCTGCCGCTCCTGGATCTCTTCCTCCAGTTGCCGGGTCCGCTCGGCAACCAACAGTTCGAGATCCTCACGGTACTTGGCCAGTTTGCCTGCGTTCTGGCGGGAGAGGGTGGCAAACTCTCTTTTGTGACGCTGGTCAAAAGAGACCAGGAGGGCAAAGAGGGCGATGATGCCGGAGAAGATGACAAGGATCGTGGCCCTGACCCGGTAATAGGCGCCATAGGCCTCGTCCCGTTTCAGTTCGTAGGCCATGCCGTAGCCATATTGCGCGTTCCACAGCCAAGAGCCGACCACCATCTCGCCGCCATAGTTGCGGTAGCCACTGAGGTCGGTGCCGTTGCCGCCGGCCACGGCAGCCGCGGCCATCCGGGTTAGCGGCCACTCCTGCCGTCCAGCACGCCGGCTGCCCCTGCTCAAGGCCTGACCCGGGTCTTGAACGCCCAAGGTAAGAATCGCCTGCTCTGCCCCGGAGAGCAGGCCACAAGCCCGCAGCCGCGGGGTGAAGAGGGGGTCGGAGAGGAACTGCCCCTGGTGGTTGAAGACATAGACGTCGCCCCGCTCACCCATGACCATGTTCGCGGTCAATGGCGAGAACTGGATCGCCGGGTCGAGGCGAATGAGCAAGGCGCAAGGGGCGGTACCGTCCATGATGGGCAGGGGGACCCCCACGAACATGGTGGCCTGACCGGGATGAAGCTTACCATCCGCGCCAGGCAAGGGGACATCGGCAAGGAGGGGGGGAAAGAATTGCGGGGTGCCGGCCAGGAGGAGGTCAAGCCCCTGGTGGGTGGCCAGCAGATTGGTCTCCCCCAGGTTCTCATCACGCATGGAGAAGATATTGCTCTTGTCCGGCGCCACGATCAAGATCCCCACATCATGATGCGGGGCCAGGAGAGGTTGGATCTGCCGGCGATACCTGGCGAGGGCCGGGGCCGCCAGCAGCGCCTCCTTCTCCCGCGGCAGGGCGAGCAGCTCCACGGCCGCCTGTCGGGTCTCCGGCAGAGCG
The DNA here is from genome assembly GCA_964430285.1 of uncultured Desulfobulbia bacterium. Taxonomy (GTDB): domain Bacteria; phylum Desulfobacterota; class Desulfobulbia; order Desulfobulbales; family VMSU01; genus VMSU01. Next base: position 3,424 of record CAYSFY010000137.1, on the reverse strand, counting down.
GCAACAAACATGGCGTCCGCCATCCGCTCCTCGAAGCTGTTCAGGTAGGTCTGATTCGACGAGGCCAGGACCGTCCGCATGCTGGTCTCCAGGCCGGCATCGAATTTTTGCTTGATGGCGATGAGCCCCAGCCAACAGAGCAAGGCGGAGAGCACCATCCCCAAGGCCAGGAGGCGCAGGGTGGTGCTCCGGGGAATACCGTGGATGGCCGTTTCCTCGCCCTGGTCGCGGCACAACTCTCTGTGTATTGCGTTTCTCTCTGTCACGCCGGCACGCTCCCCCTTGTCCACCGCTCCCCCTGGCTAGCGCGGCAGGTATTCCACAAAAACAGTCGCTACGGTGACAGTTTCGCAAGAACTACGGAACCGCCGCTGACACGCCCCGTAACCCATTGAAACTACATCGGCTGATGGTCAGACTCACGCATTGTTGCGACTCCATCATACTGTAGCATATTTCCACGGCCGTGTGGCTATATGCGCTTTTTTTATCTGCTTGAGACCGCAATGGTGCTGACCAATCAGGATGGCGCGGAGCGGCTTGCACATCAGACAAGCCGACCCCGTTCGCGGACGGTGAGCTTCGTTTTTTCCCTATGAATTTTTTGCCCGGACGGAGTATTATGACCAGGATAGCGGGACGCTTCCACGTAACCCCATTGCAATGACCTTGGCGGATAATCAGCTGCACGACTTTTTGCGATTCCATCATCATATCCCGGAGTAACCATGAAAATTCTAATCGCCGATGACGATGCCACCATCCACGCCTCTTTCACCAAGACCTTTATCAGCAAAGGGTTTGAAGTCTTGCACGCCTACGATGGCAAGGAGGCCCTGGAGATTGCGGAAGCACAACTTCCGGAGATCATCCTCCTCGATCTGCTCATGCCGAACATGGACGGTCGGGATGTCTGCATCAAGTTGAAGCGCAACCTGCGGACCAGTCATATCCATATCATCATCCTCTCTTCCAAGGATCAGGAGTGGGACCGCGAGTTGGGGCTGACCCTCGGTGCCGATGAGTATATCGATAAACCCTGTGACCTCGTGTACCTTAATCTGGTCATCAACAGAATCCTCCGCAAGCTGGAGGGCTGATCCTCGATCATCCGGACGCGCTCCGCCGGCGGCCACCAGCATCACCCCCAGGCCCCACGCCCTGCCTCTCTCCTTGGTGGGGAATTGACATCCACCCCTGCTCACGACAATCCACCATCTTTCGGACCGACCATGCCCTCCACCACTTCCCATCGGTGCAACTCCGTCGTCGTTCTCGCCTCCGTTATCGGTATTGTCTTCCCGCTGATCATCATCTTCTCCGTCTGCCCCGCCTTCAAGCGGGAGGTCATCCATACCGCTGAAATAGAGGCGCAACAGGTTGTCCACGCCGTAGCCGGCAAGTTGGTGGCGGAGGGAGCGCTGATGGAGAACCCCGGCTTGCACGAGTGGGTTCAAGAACTGCGACAGCCGCTCAATCTTGAAAAATTGCGGGTGTCCCGTCCGGATGGCACGGTTGTCTACTCAACGGAGGAGGGGGAACAAGGGACGAAAAACGCGGCAGGCGCTTGCCGCGAGGTGGGGACCACGGGCAGGGAGTTCACCCTGGTCGTGAGCAGGGATGCAGCACCAACCCGTGCGGGAACAAGCCAAGCCATGGAGGTCGTTGAGACCTGCCGCCCGATCATGCAAGGTACCCGGGTCATTGCCGCCGTGGAAGTGGATTTCGACATCACGGCGCGGTTGGCGCGCATCAACGCCATCATCTCCAGGGTCGCCTTTACCTCGGTCATGGGCATCATCGTCTTTCTGATCATCGCCAATATCTTTGCCCTGCGCGGCCAAGAGCAGATCTCGCCCCCCTCATCCGTAAGGTTCTCGCTGCTCTCCCGGTATCCCTTGCTGCCGCCGCTGATCATTGGTGCCTTTATCTTCATGGCCGAGGGTGGGGTGATGCTGCTGCTCGGCATCTGGCCCAACCTGCCGCCCATGACCGATACGATCATCGATGCCTCGCTGCTGACCATGATCCTGACCCCGGTCTTTTACTATTTCCTGGTCCGGCCGCTGATCACCCATATCGCCAAATACCAACGCACGGAGATCGAACTCAAGCGCGAGAAGGAGAAGGTGGAAAAGGCCAATGCGGAGCTGGAGGAGACCATCACCCAGGTCAAGGTCCTGGCCAAGGAGGCGGAATCCGCCAACCAGGCCAAGAGTAATTTCCTGGCCAACATGAGCCACGAGATCAGGACGCCGATGAATGGCGTCATCGGCATGAGCACCCTGCTCCAGAGCACGGATCTCACCCCGGAGCAGGCCGAATATTGCGAAACCATCCACAACAGCGGGGCCGCCCTGTTGGGCATCATCAACGACATCCTCGACTTCTCCAAGATTGAAGCGGGCAAGCTGCACCTGGAGAACATCCACTTCGATATCCGGGCCCTGTTCGAGGAGCTTGCGGATATAACCGCCTTCCGGGCCCAGGAGAAAAAGCTGGAGCTCTCCTGTCAGGTGGCGGCGGATGTACCGACCATGGCCTTTGGCGATCCGACCCGCCTCAGGCAGGTCATCGTCAATCTCGTCGGCAATGCCATTAAATTCACCTCGCAGGGAGAAATCGTCACCCGGGTCCGCAAGGAAGATGAAACCGAGGAGGAGGTTTGTCTGCACATTGCGGTCGCCGACACCGGCATCGGCATCAAACCGGGCCAGATGAAACATCTCTTTCACCCCTTCACCCAGGCGGATGAGTCGATCACCCGTAAATTCGGCGGCACCGGACTTGGCCTCTCGATCTCCAAACAACTTGTCGAGTTGATGGGCAGCCAGTTGCAGGTCCACAGCACCCCGGGCGAGGGGTCGGTGTTCTCCTTTCGCTTCTGTTTTGCCAAGACCGCCCAGGATCGGGCGGAAAAGGCCGACCAGCCTCCGGCCCCCCTTGGCTTACGGGTGTTGTTGCTGCTCGCCAACGCCACCATGAACGACTATCTCCAGACCCTGCTGCACCGCTGGCAGTGTCAGGTTGCAGCGGCCTCCTCGCCGGCGGAGGTGGAAGAGATGATCGGGCACGCCCGCGCAACAGGCCGCCCCTATCAATGCCTTATCCTTGACCAGGAGCTGCCAGGGGCGGAAACCCTGGGCCAGCGGCTCACGGCGGCAGCGGCGCCGACCGACCCGCGGATTGTGCTGTTGGTGCTGTTGATCCACCGCGCGGAATCGGCGCGATTGCTGCGGCAAGGGCTCTCCTGCTGCCTGACCAAGCCGGTCAAGGAGAAGGCGCTGTACAACTGCCTGCGGGAGATCGCCACCGGCAAAAGAGATGCCACCGCGGCTAAGGGAGAAGCGGAGGGGGCAAAGGAGTTGGCCGCCACGGCAAACTTCGCCGGCCGCGCCATCAAGATCCTGGTGGTCGAGGACGA
>CAYSFY010000136.1:6045-12098 GCA_964430285.1 uncultured Desulfobulbia bacterium | reverse complement strand
CCCCCCCATCAAGTTCTCGGGCCGCCTGAAGCAGGTGATCGGCCGTATCCTCCGACCTGCCGCCGGCAACAAGGAGCCCACGGTCTACGACTATGTCGATGATCAGGTGGGGGTCCTCAAACACTCAGCCAAGGAGCGCCAATTCACCTACTTTCAGATGGGGTGAGGCAAAACCGAGATAACCGCCTGTTTGCGAAGACCGTTGTTTGCAATGCGGGGCAGGGGGGTGAGAGGATGGGGGCCTGTAGGGATTTGCTGAACCGGGTTGGTGGGCGCGCGTCCCTGGTGACGGGCTAATCCGACCAGGGATCGACAATACTTCGCAGGGGCCACGGGGAATGAAGCGCGTTATTTGTTCCGTAGGCCACCACCCACCGCGCCGCCTGTCGGGGCTCGCTTCCTTTCTTTAGGCGTGCAAGGATTTGAGCGCCAAATCAGGGGCGGTGGAGACAATTTTGAGAAGTGCGGCGGCGGGTCCCGTTGGGTTGCGGCGATGTTGTTCCCAATTCTGCAAGGTCCTGATGCTCACTTGCAGGAGTTTTGCAAATTCACTTTGTGAGAGCCCGATTTGCTCGCGGAGCGCCTTGACATCGGGCACGGCGACCTCAAAGCGGCGCGCGGCCGGGGCCTCGCCTCGGGCGATGGTGCCGGCCTCTTTCAGGCTCTGCACCAGATCTGCAAATAGTGTCTTGTCCATGGTCATAGCTCCTTTGCCAGCTCGCGTAGGATGGCGGTTTCTTTGTCGGTCAAGGTGTCTTTTTTCGATTTCGGATAGACCAGCAGCAGGTATATCTGGTGCTTGGCCTTGACCCAGTAGTAGATCACTCGCACCCCGCCACTCTTGCCGTGACCGAGGGCGGGGTAGCGCAGCTTACGGATGCCGCCCCCGTTCTGAATGATGTCGCCTCGCTCCGGATCTTCCGCCAAGGTGTTTTGCAGACCACGGTACTCTTCAGGGGAGAGCAGGGAGGTAAGCAACCGGCTGAAGGTTGGGGTTTCGATGAATTCCATGGCAATAATTTATACGCCAATGGCGCATGTGTCAACCCCTGAGCATGGAATCCAGGCACCGCGTGTCCGGATTCTTTACTGACGATCACTTACTACCCGTTGGGGGAGACACCACCGTATGACTAACTTTCCGCGTTCCATTCTCTTATTATTGATCCTGCTCAGTTGGCCCATCCCGGCTGGGGCCAAGATGGCCACCATCCTGGTCTACCACCGCTTTGGTCCCACGGTGGCGGACAGCATGACCACCCGCACCGAGACCTTTGCCCGCCAGTTGGCGGCCATGCGCCAGCAGGGCTTTCGTATCGTGCCCTTGGCTGAGGTGGTGGCCGGGCTCACGGGCCAGGGCGAGTTGCCGGAGAAGGCGGTGGCCATCACCGTTGATGACGGTCACCGCACCGTCTATACCGAGCTGTTGCCGATCATCAAACGGGAGCGGTTGCCGGTCACCCTGTTCATCTACCCCTCCGCCATCTCCAATGCCAGCTACGCCATGACCTGGGAGGAGATCCGGGAGATGCAGGCCACCGGTCTGGTGGCCATTGGCTCGCACACCTATTGGCACCCGAACTTCAAGGTAGAGAAGCGGAGGCTCGCCGCCGACGCCTATGCCGCCTTGGTCAAGGTGCAATTGGAAAAATCCCGCGCCACCCTGAAGCGCCGCCTGGGGGTGGAGACTGAACTCTTGGCCTGGCCCTTCGGCATTACCGACCCTGAGTTGCAAGCCGCGGCCAGCCGTGCCGGCTACCAAGCCGCCTTGGCCCTGGGCGAACGGATCGCCAGCGACCAAGACCCCGCCCTGGCCTTGCCTCGCTTCCTCATTATCGACGCCGTGGGCGTCAAGGGGCTGTTGGGCCGCTTACAGCAGGGGGCACCAAAACAGGTCAACAGGTCAAGCAGTGAGTGAATCCTTGCTGTTGTTTACCACGAAGCACGTGAAGAAAAGCGGTGAAGCTATTTTCTGACTATTTATCAGACGTGGCTATAAAGGATTCTCAGTCAAGCTGTCTGGGCTATCAGCGCTGGCCGGATGAATCAGTAGGAGCGTCGTCCACGGCGCGATTCAGGCTGAATCGCGCCGTGGACGACGCTCCTACCCAAAAACTGCTGAGAATTGTTTATAGCCACGATACGTTACCGTATTCTCTGGCTGATTCCTTGAGGGGCCACCCCTGGCCCGATAAATTTGTACCGAACTCCTCCGAAACTATGATCATCTCTTCTCTCTCCCGTCTCCGCGCACTCTTCCTTGCTAGCCTCGTCCTGATCATCCCTGTCACTGCCTGGGCCATCAGCGGCCGAGTCGTGGATGCCGTGACCAAGGCCCCCATCGCCGAGGCCATGGTCACCGTGGCCGACCGGGTCAGCCGTACCGACACCGCCGGGCTCTACCACCTGGACGGCCCGGCCCCGGAAGGCAAGGTCGCGGCCCGGGCCATCGGCTACGGTCGTGGCTGGGTGGCAGCGTCCGGCAGCACGGCCCCGGATCTGGAACTGACCGCCATCCGGCCCAAGGCCCTCTACCTCTCCTTCTGGGGGGTCGGCAGCCGGGTGTTGCGCCACGCGGCCATGGAGCTTGCCAACCGCACCGAGATCAATGCCCTGGTGATCGACGTCAAGGGCGATCATGCCACCATTCCCTATCCCACCAGGGTGGCCTTGGCCCGGGAGATCGGGGCCAACAGGGTGATCACGGTCAAGGAGATGCCGGAGCAACTGGTCGCCTTCAAGGCCCAAGGGCTCTATCTGATCGCCCGCATCGTGGTCTTCAAGGACGACCTCTTGGCCGCGGCCCGGCCCGAGTGGGCAGTAACCATGAATGGCGGGGTGTTCAAGGATCGGGAGGGGTTAGCTTGGGTGGATCCATCGCAACAGGAGGTGTGGGAGTACAACCTGGCCATTGCCGCCGAGGCCGCGGCCATGGGCTTTGACGAGATCCAGTTCGACTATGTCCGCTTTCCGGACCGGCGCGGGGTCCGCTTCGGGGTGGCCAACAACGAGGAGAATCGGGTCAAGGCCATCTCCGGCTTCCTGGCCGCGGCCCGCGAGCGGCTGCTCCCCTTCAACGTCTTTGTCGCCGCCGACCTCTTCGGCTATGTGGCCTGGAATGAAAACGACACCGATATCGGTCAGACCCTGGACGCTACCGCCCCCCATCTCGATTACCTCTGCCCCATGCTCTACCCCTCCGGGTTTCAGTTCGGCATCCCCGGCTACCTGAATCCGGTAAAGAACTGCTACCACATCGTCAACCTCACCTTGCGCCAGGCCAAGAACCGGACGCAGATCTCCCCCCAACGCTTCCGCCCCTGGTTGCAGTCCTTCCGCGACTACGCCTTTGACCACCGTCCCTTCGGTGCCGAGGAGATCGGCCAGCAGATCAAGGGGGCCGAGGATGCCCAGAGCAACGGCTGGATGCTGTGGAACCCCAGAAACGCTTACTCCGCGGCAGGACTAAAGCCCAAATGAACAGGGGGGCGCTCTCTCTCCTCGTTCTCTTGCTCCTCCTCTCGGCGCGTCTCGCCCGGGCCGAGACGCCGGCATCCGCCTTCGCCAGCATTGAGCCCCTGGTGCTGGAGGAGATCGCGGCCGGCCACATCCCCGGTGCCGTGGTGCTGATTGGCCAAGGGGATGAAATCCTCTTTCGCCGCGCCTTTGGCCAGCGGGCCGTGCTGCCCCGGCCCGAGGCCATGACCCCGGACACCATCTTTGACCTGGCCTCCATCACCAAGGCCGTGTTCACCACCACCGCCATCCTGCAATTGGCCGAGGCCGGCAGGCTGAACCTGGACACCCCGGTGGCCCGTTACTGGCCGGCCTTTGCCCAGCAGGACAAGGGGGCCATCACCATCCGCCAGCTGCTTACCCACACCTCGGGGCTGCCCGACGGCATCAAGCTGACAGGCATCAAAGACCGGCAGGGGGTGGTGAAAGGCTTGGCCCGGGTCAAGCCCCTGGCCCCAGCCGGTCTGGCCGTGGAGTACAGTGACGCCAACTTCGCCGTCTTGGGAGAGCTGGTGCAGCTGTTAAGCGGACTCTCCTTGCCCCGGTATGCCGAGCAGCACCTAATCCGGCCGTTACAACTTAAGGATACCGGCTTTCTGCCCGCGGCGGCCAAGTCTTGCCGTATCGCCCCCATCAACTTCGACCCCAGCCATCTGCTCCGGGGCAGGGTCCACGACCCCATGGCCCAGGCCTTGGGCGGGGCTGCCGGCCATGCCGGCCTCTTCGGTACTGCCGACGACCTGGCCATCTTTGCCCGCACCCTGCTCCACGGTGGCGGCCAGTTGCTCTCCCCCTCCACCGTGGAGCAACTCTTTACCCTGGCGACCCCGCCCAACAGCCAGCCCCGGGGGTTGGGGTGGCGTCTGGGCCCGTGCCTGGCCGCCAACCGGGCCGCGCTCCCCCCCATCGGCGCCGCGAGTCACCTGGGCTTCACCGGTACCGCCCTGTGGCTCGACCCGGTGCGCAAAGTCTATGTCATCTGCCTCACCAACCGCCTGCATCCCAGAGGCGCAGGCGATGCCGGCCCCCTGCGCGGCAAGCTGATCAGCGCCATCAGCGAGGCCTTGGGTCCCCTCGATCCAACCCTGATCGCCAAACGTTTTCCAAAAGAGCAGGCCCTAATCGCCCCCTACCTCCCCGCCCATGTCGCCACCCCGCTGCTCACCGGCATCGATTGCTTGCAAGCCGAACAGTTCAAGCCCTTGGCAGGCAAGCGCGTGGCCCTGCTCACCAACCGCAGCGGCGTTGACCGCCAGGGGCGGCGGACCATCGACATCCTCTCCCAAGCCCCCAATCTCCGGCTGGTGAGCCTGTTCAGCCCGGAACACGGGCTGGGCGGCGACCAAGAGGGCATGATCGACGACACCTCGGACCTGGTCACCGGCCTGCCGGTGCACAGCCTCTACGGCGAGGACCGGCGCCCCCGGCCCGAGTGGCTGAGCGGCCTGGATGGTGTGGTGGTGGACCTCCAGGACGTGGGCGCGCGCTTCTACACCTACGCCTCCACCCTGGGCTATTTGCTGGAGGCGGCAGCAAAGCACCATCTGCCGGTCTATCTCCTGGACCGGCCCAACCCCATTCGGGGAGACATCGTCCAAGGCCCCATGCTGGATCCGGAGCGCACCTGCTTCACCGCCTACTGGCCCTTGCCGGTCCGTCACGGCATGACCTTGGGGGAACTGGCGAGGCTCTTTGTCGGGGAACAGGGGCTCAAGGTGAATCTCCAGGTGGTGGCCATGCGGAACTACCGCCGGGATCAGTGGTACGACGCCTCGGGCCTGGCCTGGTTGCCCCCCTCGCCCAACCTGCGCGACCTCACCGCCACCACCCTCTATCCCGGGGTGGGGATGATCGAGGGGGGCGAGGTGTCGGTGGGCCGGGGCACGGAGACCCCCTTTCAGCTGGTGGGCGCCCCCTGGCTGGATGGCCAACTCCTGGCCGCGGACTTAAACCGCCAAGGGGTGGCCGGGGTCCGCTTCCAAGCCACCACCTTTACCCCGGTCACCGCCACCTACGCCGGCCGCCTGTGCCAAGGGGTAAGGATCCTGGTGGACGATCGGGACCGGTTGCATAGCCCAGAGCTGGGGTTGGCCCTGGCCGGGGCACTCCAACGGATCGGCTGCGATCACTTTTCCTTGGCGAGGATCCTGGGCAGCGTGGGTTCGGCCGAGGCCGTGGCCGCGATCCGCGCGGGGCAGGGGGTAGGGGAGATCATGCGGGGAGAGGAGGCCAGGTTGGCCCGGTTTTTGGCGGTCAGGAGCAAGTATCTGCTCTATCCGGAGGGGGAGAGATGAGGGAGGGAGATAGTCGGTGAGGCTTGAGGCTGGAGGTAAAATAAAATCAGGTCCGCATCCGGATTACCTCTCCTCGCCCTTAAAGGCGAAATAGAAGGTCGCCCCTTTCCCCTCCTCACTCTCCGCCCACACCCGGCCACCGTGGCGGCGGATGACCCGCTCCACGTATTCCGGGTCGTTGCGCAGGCGGTCGAGGATGCGCTCCTGTTCCTGCAGCCGGGCCTCGGCCTCGGCCAGGCGCCT
>CAYSFY010000136.1:2069-6035 GCA_964430285.1 uncultured Desulfobulbia bacterium | reverse complement strand
CGAAGAGTTTGTCCGCGTAGTTTTGGTCAAAACCGACGCCGTTGTCGCGGACATAGAAGGTGGGAGCCGGGTCAGCCAGATCCGAGACCCCGAACTCGATCATGGCCGAGCGCTCTTTCGAGCTGTATTTCCAGGCGTTCCCCAACAGGTTGGTCAAGGCGACCTTGAGCAGTTCTTGATCTCCCTGGCAAGAGAGGTGATCCATGATGAAAAACTCCACGCTCCGTTCCGGAGCGGTGGCCCGCAACTCCTGGGAGACGGCCCGCGCCATGGCCGAGAGATCCACCGCCTGAATCCGCATCTCCTGGCGTGACATGCGGGAGAAGTTGAGCAGGGTGTTGATCAGTTGGTCCATGCGCATGGTCTCGGCATGGATGATCTTGAGGTACCCCCTGCATTTTTCATCTAGGGTGTGCTCATGCTTTTCGAGAATGATCCGGCAAAAATTGGCAATGCCCAGCACCGGGCTGCGCAGGTCGTGGGAGACGGTATGGTTAAAGGACTCCAACTCCCGGTTGGCGGTCTCCAGCTGCTCGGCGCGGGCGGCAAGGGAGGCGTTCAGGTAGGCAATCTCCTGTTTCTGGCGATAAAGGTCCAGGAAGACATGGACCTTGTTCAACAGGATCTCCGGGCGCAACGGTTTGACCAGGTAGTCCACGGCGCCGGCGGAGTACCCCTTGAAGATCTGCTCCTCCTCACGGTAGGCGGCGGTGACAAAGATGATCGGCATGGCCGAGTGGCTCTTCTCCCCGCGCATCAGGGTGGCCAGTTCGTAACCGTCCATCCCCGGCATGTTCACATCCAAAAGGGCCAGGGCGAACTCGTGGTTGAGGCAGGCCTTGAGGGCCTCGTTGCCGTTTAGGGCCTTGATGACCACCGCCTCGGTCTGGCCCAGGAGGCGTTCCAGGGCCAGCAGGTTTTCCGGCCGATCATCCACGATCAGGATGGCCGGCCTGGCCTTGGGGCTACCGCCCTCTGCCTGGGGCTGGTGTTGCTTCAGTCGATCTTGCGGTAGACTTTCCATGTTGGCTCCAGTTCCCGAAATTTTGCGTTGACGTGGTGGTGGCGCAAGGACTCCTTGCTCCCCAAGGCGAGAAAACCACCATGGAGCAGGCTCTCGTGAAAGAGGTTCAGCACCCGCTCTTGCAGGGTGTGGTTAAAATAGATCAAGACGTTGCGGCAGAGGATGAGGTGCATCTCGCTGAACACCCCGTCGGTGACCAGGTTGTGGTTGGCAAAGGTGATGCGCTCCTTGAGCTTCGCGTCCATGATCACCGAGTCGTAGTCGGCGTGGTAGTAGTTGGAAAAGAGCTGGTTGCCCCCTGCCTGCTGGTAGTTATGGATGTTGGTCTTCATGGCGCGTAGCGGGTAGATCCCCTCCCGGGCCTGGTTGAGCGAGGCGTCCACGAAATCGGTGGCAAACAGGGTGGCGCGTTCGAAGAGCCCCTCCTCCTTGAGCAGGATGGCCAGGGAGTCGACCTCCTCGCTGGTGGCGCAGCCGGCCAGCCAGATGCGCACAAAGGGATAGGTCAACAGGTAGGGGACCACCGCTTCCCGGAGAAAGAGGAAGAAAGGGGGGTCGCGGAACATCTCGGTCACCGGGGTGGAAAAGGCGCCGACCAGGGTGCCAAAGAGGGGCTGGTCATGGAGCAGAAGGGGGATCAGCTCGCTGATCCTCTCCACCCCCAACCGTTTGGCGAGACCCAGGACCTTGCGCCGCACCGAGGCCCGGGCATAGCTACGGAAGTCATAGCCGTAGCGCCGGAAGATGGCCTCCAGGAGGAGGTCGATCTCGATCTCCGTAAGCTCCGAGATCCGTGCCTCAGGCATAGAGCCACACCCGCATCATGGAGATGAGCCGGTCCATGTCCACCGGTTTGGAGAGGTAGTCGTCGGCCCCGGCGGCCAGACACTTGTCGCGGTCCTCCTTCATCGCCTTGGCGGTGAGGGCGATGATCGGGGTCCTGATCCCTTGTTCGCGGATGGCGCGGATGGTCTGATAGCCGTCCATGCCCGGCATCATGATGTCCATGAGGATGATGTCCGCCGCCACCCCATCGGCCAGGAGCGCCAGGGCCTTCTCCCCATCCTCGGCCTTGATCACCGTGAGCCCCTTCTGCTCCAGCACCATGGCCAGGGCAAAGAGGTTGCGCATGTCGTCGTCCACCAGAAGGACCACCTTGTCCTGGAGATAGAAGTCCCGGTCATGGAGGTTGATGATGTACTGCTGCTGGCTCTTGCTCATGTCGGTGACCAGACGGTGCAGGAAGATGGAGGTCTCGTCCACCAGCCGTTCCGCGGACCTGGGCCCCTTGACGATGATCGATTCGGAGGAGTGGCGCAACTCCCGCTCCTCCTCGCGGCTCAATTGGCGGCCGGTGTAGATGATCACCGGCAGGAGCGCGGTGCGCTGGTCAGCGCGCAGGCGGCGGAGCAGCTCGAAGCCGCTCATGTCGGGGAGCCCCAGGTCGAGGATCATGCAGTCGAATCTCTTGTCCGCCAAGGCCGCCAGGGCCTCGGAGCCGGTGGCGACCGAGGTGATGACGCAGTCGTCGTGGCTGATCAGCCGCTCGATGCCGCGTTGCAGGTCCAGGTCATCCTCCACCAGCAGCAACTCCTTGATCCCCCTCTCTATGACCGCCTCCAGGTTACGCAGGCTCTGCTCCAACTCTTCGCGGGTGACCGGTTTGGTCAGGAAGCCCACCGCGCCGCTGGTATAGGCCTCGCGGCTGGCGGGCTCGCAGGTGATGATGTGGACCGGGATGTGGCGCACCCCCGGGTCGGCCTTGAGGGCCTTCAGCACCTGCCAGCCATTGATGCCGGGCAGCCGCAAGTCGAGGATGATGGCGGTGGGTTTCAGCTCCCGGGCCAGGGTTAGCCCCTCCTCGCCGCTCACCGCGCAGAGGGTCTTGAACCCCGCGTCGCGGCAGACATCCCGCAGGATAGGGGCGAAGGTCAGGTCATCCTCAATGATCAGGATGGAGCGCTCTCCTGCGGGCAAGTCATCGCGGTCATCGGCCAGGGTGGGCACAGGAGCGATGAGCGGCGCGGGGGGCGGTGGCGGCGCTGCCATCGCGGCCACCGCCAGTGCGGGCCGGAGCTCGGCCCGTTGGCTCAAGTGCCTAAGGGGCAACCGCAGGGTGAATGTGGAACCGACCCCGACCTCGCTGGTCACCGCAATGGTGCCGCCCAGGAGGAGGGCCAAGTTGCGGGCGATGGCCAGCCCCAGGCCGCTGCCGCCGTAACGACGGGAGATGCCGCTCTCGGCCTGGCGGAAGGCGTCGAAGATCCCCTGTTGCTTGTCGGCCGGGATACCGATGCCGGTATCCCGCACCCTGATGACCAGGGTCTCGGGGGTTGGGGAGGGGGCTGCCCCCTGCTCGGAGGGGGAGAGAGAGAGCTCGACCGCACCCCTTTCGGTAAACTTGAGGGCATTGGAGAGCAGGTTGTTGAGGATCTGCTCCAGCCGTTGCTGATCGGTGAGCATGGTCTCCGGCGCCCCCTCGGCCAGCAGCACGGTCAGCACGACCCCCTTCTGGCGAAACTGGGGGGTAAAGCGTGCCTTGATGGCTGCGGTCAGCTCGTGCAGCGGCAGCTCCTCCAGGATGAGGTCCATCCTCCCCGCCTCGATCTTGGCCAGGTCCAGAATATCGTTGATCAGGTTCAGGAGGTCCATGCCGCTGCGTTGGATGATCTCGGAGGCCTCCACCTGCTCCTTGGTGAGATTCCCACCCCGGTTCTCCATCAGGTCGCGGGAGAGGAGCAGCAGACTGTTCAAGGGGGTGCGCAGTTCATGGGACATGTTGGCCAGGAACTCGCTCTTAGCCCGGCTGGCTGCCTGGATGCTTTTCAACAGTTCCCGCTCCTTGGATACGTCTCGGAAGACCTCCACGGCGCCAATGCTCCGGCCGCTTTCGTCAAAAATAGGGGCGGCGGTGACGGCTATGGCCACCACCCAGCCCTCCT
>CAYSFY010000136.1:0-2059 GCA_964430285.1 uncultured Desulfobulbia bacterium | reverse complement strand
GAGGAGCAGCAGACTGTTCAAGGGGGTGCGCAGTTCGTGGGACATGTTGGCCAGGAAGTCGGATTTGTACTGGCTCGCCGTCTCCAGGGCATGGGCCTTCTCTTCCAGGAGCGCCTGCACCGCCTCCAGTTCACGGTTTTTTTGTTGCACTTGCTCCTGTTGCGCCTCCAGAACCCGGGCCTGTTCGGTAAGCTCCTCGTTGGCCACCCTGAGCTCCTCCCGCTGCTCCTTCAGCAGCAACTCGGACTCCTTCAGGGAGTTGGCCTGGGCCTCCAACTCCTCGTTGGTGGCGGTGAGTTCCTCCTGTTGGAACTGGAGCTCCTCGGCCTGGTTTTGGGTGGTGGTCAGCAGCTGCTCCATCTCCCGCCGCGCCAAGGCCATGTTGAAGCCCGAGCCGAGGATGGTCCGCGCCCGGGCCAGGAACTCCTGCTCCAACTCGGTGAACGGGTTTAAGGCGGCCAGCTCAATGACCCCCAGCAGACGCTCCTCGAAGAGAAAGGGGACCACCACGAGGTGGCGGGGCAGGGTCTCCCCCAGGGAGGAAGCGATACGGAGGTAGTTTGCGGGGATGTCGTTGACCACCAGGGTGCGGCGATCCCTTGCCGCCTCTCCCACCAGCCCTTGACCCAAACGCAAAGAGTCCGGGGCCTCTCCCGCCGGCAGGGCGTAGCCCCCCTGCAAGCGCAGGAGCTCGCCCTTGTCGTCCATCAGGTAGAGGGTTCCCGCTTGACAGTGCAGCCATTCGGCCATGAAGTTCAGCACCGCCGTGGCCAGGGGTTGCAACTCCTGGTTGCCGCGCATGCACTCGCCAAGTTGGTTCTGCCCGCTCTTCCGCCAGTTTTCGTCCTCGTTCTCCTGCTGCCGGATGGCCAGGGCCAGGGTCATGCGGCGCAGGGAGAGCCCCAGGGTGTCCTCCTCGGAACGGAGGCGGATCTCTTCCGTATAGTCGCCGTCGGCAATGGTGCGGGCCTGACCCACCACCTGGTTGATGGAAGAGATAAAGAGGTTGAAGGAGCCCTCCAGTTGGCCGATCTCATCGTGGTAACGGACCGGTTGTTCTTGCAGGTCACGGCCCAGGGCCAGGTCGCGGGAGAGTCCGATCAGCCGCTCAACCGGCACGGTGATACTGCGGATGAGCAGCAGGGCGGCGACGATGGAGAGGAGGAGGGCAATCGCCACCATCAGGCCCAAGACTCGGAGGGCACGGGCATGTCGCAGCTGGGCCTCCTCCATGAAACTGGTGGCCTTGTTGGTGGCAAAGGTAACCATGGTGTGGGCGGCCCGAGAGGCCTCCTCGGCCTGGGGGATCACCGTATCCAAGCGAAACTGCTTGGCCTCCTCCTCCTTGCCCTGACGGAGCAGGGAGAACATCCGCCGAATGCTGCCCTTCCACGTCTCATAACTCAGCCGTAGCTGTTGAAAGTCCTCCCGCGGCCCCAGGTACCGTTCGCCGGCCAGCCTGAGTTCCCCCTGGATCTCCGCGTCTAGGGTGGCGAGTTGGGCCGTCGCCTTGTCCAGGGCCTGGGCATCGCCGGTGAGCAGCATCAACAGAAAATCGACTCGCATCTCCTTAAAGTCGCTATCGATATCCCGCACCGTATTGGAGACCACAAAGGGGTGATCGTGGACCTGGCGGGCGATGTCGGAGAGGGAGCGGATCTCGAAGATCCCCCAGCCGCCCACCCCCAGGGTGAGGAGCAGCATCAACGAGAACCCGCCGATCAGGCGGGAGAGCAAGGATATCTTTCTGATCATGGTGGAGAGACCTCTCTGTTGGTGATTCGGTGCCACGGAGTCACACCCGCGGCAGGCAGGAAAGCGAACGCCGCGGTGCGTCGTCAGGGGGAGCGGCGAGCTGTCGGCTCGCGGTTCGGCACTCGATTAAACACTGAACCATTATGAACCATTAGCCGAACCCATGACTAAATTCAACCTCTTTCCTTGGGGAGCGGTAGTGTGCGATACCGCCATTCATCGACACACGCTCCCCACGAAGAAAAGGGCAACGGTGGTCGGTTGCGCGGTGTTTGTTCTCGTGGCGCGACCGCGCGTCGCCTCC
>CAYSFY010000135.1:11261-12195 GCA_964430285.1 uncultured Desulfobulbia bacterium | reverse complement strand
CCATCGTTACCCAAGGCGGCGTATTGCGCCATCTTTGTTTCGATCCTGGATTGCAGAGGGATGGCTTGGGCTCCGCCACCCAGGGGATGGCGCAAGGGGGTGAGCAGGGTGCGGTTCATGTCCACCAGCAAGATTTCACCCGAAGCGCCCAAGAGGGGGGTGTCCTGCAGCTTGGCCGCCAGGGTTGCGGTATCGACATGGAACACCAGGGCCGTGGGCGTTGCCGCCACCCCCGAGGGGGCAAGGTGGATGGCAAGGCAGAGGTGGGCGCTCTTGCCTGCATGGTCGCGGACAAAAAAGACAAAATGTTCCCCAGGGAGCGGGGGATCGGCGGATGTCTCTTGCGGCAGCGGCAACCTGCCGCCACTCCGCCCCTGCTCGGTGGAGAGGATAATGGCCCCTTCCCGCGCCGCCACCAGATCAAGGGCATCGTAATCAGGGTGGGTGCGTCGCAGGTTTTGCAACCAGAGCACCACATCGCGGCGGCTTTGATCCATCCCGGTAACGGTAGACGCCCACGCTGGGTCTAGCGGTGGTTGCTGTGCCAAAAAGGTAGCCAGCAGCGGGTACTGACTGGCCATCTCCAAGTCACCCAGCCGTTCACTAAACCACAAGGCCAGTGCCCCCTTTTTATTGTCGGCTACGGCATCCAGTCGGGCTAAGGCCTCATGCTCCTGCTGCCGTAATCCTCCCGGCAACAAACCATGGGGTAGCCCAAAGACAATAACAGCGGCCATGCCTAAAAAGGTCACGACCAGACAAGAGGAGGAGATGAGCAACAGACGATTGCGGAGGGTGTGGGGGAGAATGCTTACGCGCATGGGCAGGAAGTAGTTGAGGCGTCAGCTCCCATGGCCATAGTCAAAGGTATTGAGGAGATATTTTTCTGGTTGGGAGAGGATACCGCGCAGGAGATTACGGTCCAGACTCCTTT
>CAYSFY010000135.1:246-11251 GCA_964430285.1 uncultured Desulfobulbia bacterium | reverse complement strand
TAGGCGCGGCCATGTGGTCGACTGGGGCAGCTTACTTTTCCGCTGCAAAAAAGTAAACAGCTGGTACAGCTGACCACCCTCTTCGCGATCAGTTTGGGGGATAGAGGGATTGGCGGCGTAAGCCAGGATGTCATGATCGGTGGTGGCGCGGATCAACTCCAGGGAAGCAAAGCGACTTTTTTGAAACTCTTCCGCGCACTCTTTAGCCCAACCAGCTGCCAGCAGCAGATGGCCGGGGTCATCCTTCATCCAGCGCAGGGCGCGCAGATAGGCGGCAAGGACTAAGGCCGCGGCCTCCGGCGCCTGATCGACAAAAGAACGGCGCAGGACCACATAACTGGCGTTCACAAAACGCTGCAGGCAAATCAAGCCAGGATGATCGGCCAGGGCGGACTCCAGGAGAGGGGGCCAAATGGACATGGCCTCGATCCGCGCGCCAAGGAGGGCGGGGAGGAGTTCATTCGGCTCCAGGAACACGATCTCGACATCGCCTTCCGTCATGTCGGCCGTCTCCAAGGCAACGAGCAACCCGTAATAGACGTTGGCCCCTTGAGGCACACCAATCCGCTTCCCCCGCAGATCGGCCAGGGTCGTGTGGCGTTTATGGCTAACAATGCCACCACTGCCCAACTTGGCAAGGGCGGCGATGACAATATCCGTGGCAACAGCCATCTCCAGGGCCGGCAGGTCGCCAACCAAGGCGATATCGATATCACCGTTTATCATGGCCGGCAGCATGTCCCGACCCTTGACAAAAGGGAGAAGGTCCAAGCTTCGCCCATGTTCCCGCAAGGCCTTGGCCAGGATGGCATCCCGGCGCATAACCTCGGAGATGACGCCCAGGGGGGCGGAAACCGGCAAGGTGGCCATGACCACGGGATTGCCTGTCTTGGCAGGCAATGCCGTGGGGGGTGGTGCGGCGGCAGAGACCCCCAAAAAACGGTGTGGCAGCAGCAGGGCCACGACAACCATGATGAGGCAAGGGCAACAGCGAGCGCGACCAGTCATGGTTGTCCACTTTGACTCATTTTGTTTCCCCCGGGCCACAGAGATCAGCAAATTCGGGATACAACTTTTTTAAGCACTCGGGACAGATGCTATGGCTATATTGCCCCTGAGCGTGTCTGCTTGCCTTGCAACCGGCATTTACCCAGGCGCCCTCTTGGTCGCGTATTTTGCGACAAGAAGCGCACATGATGATCAACACAGGTTTGTTCACTTGGTCCTTTCGGGGCTAAAGCCTTCCAGTGGCATCTTAAAAATCCGCAAATGCTTGTTCGGCAAAGGGGTTCATCTCTTCCGCCGTGGACGTAATCTTTTCTGGTGATTGGCACTGCGCGGCAGGCAGACCGCGGCCGATAGAGTTCTGTCCAGCGGATGCCGTGGCGGGTGATGGTGGCCGAGGCAAGGCGTTGGCCGGTTTCCCGACCGCTGGTGTCGGGACGGGTATCGGTCGGCCGCGGACCGGTTTATTCTCCTCCACGGCAACGCCGCCGACCATGGCCAACAAGCCATTGACCGATCCCCGCATCTCTTTCACTTCGCTGTTCAACTCTTCCGAAGCCGCGGCGGTCTCTTCAGCCGTGGCCGCGTTTTGTTGGGTGACGGTGTCGACCTGAGTAATGGCCCCGTTGACTTGGGCAATGGCGAGGGACTGCTCCTTGGTGGAGCCGACGATTTCGCTGACCGTGATATTCACCTTGCCGATGACTTGGCTGACGACATGAAAGGAGTGATTGGTTTCCGTGACCAGATCGGAGCCGACTTTGATTTTTTGCACGGTACCTTCGATGAGGTTGGAGGTATTTTTGGCGGCCTCGGTGGCGCGCATCGCCAAGCTTCTGACCTCGTTGGCCACCACGGCGAAACCCGCCCCCGCCTCGCCGGCCCGCGCCGCTTCCACCGCTGCGTTCAAGGCCAGCAGGTTGGTTTGGAAGGCAATTTCGTCAATGGTCTTAACGATTTTGATGGTCTCGGTGCTGGCCGCGGAGATTTCGTGCATGGAGGCAGTCAACTTTTTCATCGCTTCATCGGTCGCGGTAAGGCCGTGATTGGCCTCCTTGATGAGCAATTCCGACTGGCGTGCGTTTTCGGCATCTTGTCTGGTCATGGCGGTAATCTCTTCCATGGTGGCGGAGATCTGTTCCACCGCCGCCGCCTGCCCCGACGCGCCATCGGCTAACGCTTGACTGGAGGAGAGGATCTGATTCGAGGCGGCGGCAACCTGGAAGGCCCCTCCTGACATCTGTTGGGCCACCCGGGCCAATACCGTCGAGATGGTGCGGGACAAAAACAGGGCGAACACCACGCCGATGACAAAGATACTCAAACCAAAGACAATGATCGACCGGCGGGTGTTGACGGCGGCGGCGACCATGGTGTCATCGGTCATAATTTTACCGCGGGCCTCCTTACGGATCCGCGCCAAGATCTCCTGCACCGCACGCACCGAGGAGACGGTCTTCGCGATATAGATTTTTTGGGCCCGCGCCTTACCGACTGATGGTGATCCAGTCTCGGAGGCCAAGCTCTTTTTGATGTCGGTGGCTGAATCGTGCAAGTCCTGGTGCGGTTGCTCAATACTGCTCAACAGCGGGGCAATACTCGGCAACATGCGTTCGGCCTCCTTACGGCCATCCCCATAGAGCCACTTGCCAAAGCCGCACTTGGTGTGGTCGGTCTCCACGGTCAGTTCGCTTACGGACTCATCATTCAGGGTGGCGCTCACCTTGGCCACCCAGTTGAGATGATCCACCTCCCGTTGGGCGAGAATAGCATCAAGGGTATTGCCGGCAATGACCTCTTTGGCGTTGTTGACGATATCGCCGACGCCAATAATATTCATGACCACCATGATCATCAACAACGTCAGAATGACGAGAAAACCAAAAGTAATTTTCTTGCCAATGGTCCAGTTTTTCCAAGTCATAACAGGCCTCTCTGCTTTGGTTTATTGAGTTTAGGGGTGAGCATCTTGACTCTGGGGGTGGAAGTCAATCTCCGGGTAGAGTTTTTTGGCACACTCCGGACAGATGCCATGACTGAATTGGGCCTCGGAATGCTCCTTGATATACTGTTCTATATTCTGCCAATACCCTTGATCGTTCCTGATATTTTTGCATGACGCACAAATCGGAATAAAACCGGAAAGTTGCTTGATGTCCTTCAGGGCCGTTTGCAAGTCGGCGATCAGTCTTTCCCGCTCTTGCTCGGCCAATTTCCGATCGGTGATATCGATTGAATATTCGATCATCTGCACCACATTCCCTGCCTCGTCAAAAATCGGGCAGCCATGCACTTCGACCTGCCGTTCCTCTCCAGCAAGGTTGTAGTGGATATGTTCCAAGACCACCTCTCCCTTGCTCTGCATCACCTTCTTGAGGGGACAGGCGTGCGTCTGCTCATCACACGGTTGCGCCGATTTATGGGTGAGGGCGTAACAGGTGCCACCTCGCCATTTTTTGTCCGAAGCGACCAAGGAGTTGGCAATTTTGACCGAATAGTCCTTGGCATCGATCACATAGAAGGGGTACGGCAAGGCCTCGATAATGGTTTGTAGAAAGGTATTTTGTCCGGTAATTTTTTTTGTCGACCACAGGTAAAGCCCCATGAGTAGCAACATCAACAGGGTGATGGCGCCATAGGTGACGCAATAACCGAGCAGTAACTCGCTCAATGCCAAATCCTGTTGGTAGTACAAAATATAACCGGCAACCTTCTGTTCGACATCCATCACGGGTAAAGCCGTTACCACATAGATCTCATCGGCTAGGCGGGCAACTACGACAAAGGGTTTTTCGTTTGCGAGCTGCCCGGCCAACTCTTCTTGCAGGGCATGGTTGAGCGTATTAATAACGTCAAGGTCAAGAGGAGTCTCGCCCGGTGCCCCACCCTCATTCACGAAATCCTCCTTTTCCATGAGGAAATCCGCGCTGATCTCGGAAGGGATGTAGTTGTTCAGATTTTTCTTAAAAACGATGCCCTCGACGACCTTTTTTTTAAGGATGAACCAATTGGTCGACGGACAGAGCTCAACCAGTTCCCTGCGCAACAGGTAAAACGGTATCCCTATCTCCACGCTGCCCACATGTTCCCCCGCGAAAAAAAGCGGGAAGACGTGGCGGAAGGCATGAAAATCCCTCCCTTGCTCAAAGCCCTCGACATAGCTCTTTTGGGTGTTGGCCAACCGTACACTGGGGCGCGCGGTAAAGAGAGGGTCACCAAATTCGCCGGGATGATGCAGACGCAAAAAGCTGGTGCCATCCGCGAAATGGAAGTGAACCTGCCGCACGCGGTCCTTCCTCAGCCGCTCATAGGCGGGAGAAAGCCTCGCGAACAGCAAATCCCTGTTGCGCTTGCGGCCAATGTCGTCAAGGGGGGCCGCCTCCTTGACCATCCGTACGATATCAGGCTGGTTGAGCACCTCGTCAAAGATGGTGTGGGCCAGGCGAGTCTCATCGGACAGCACATGCTGGTACTCAGCCTCTCTTTTGGCGATCAGGGCGGCAAGGTGTTCCCGCTCATGGTGCGTTTTTTGGTACCACAGGAAGCAGATCAAGATGAGTTGCGACAGCAATAAAAATACGCGGCAGGAGAGAGTTACTCCTGATTTTTCGGTAAGTGTCGCGAATCGTTTCAAAATATCCGTTTACCTGCGCAGGCAAGAAAGAGGTGTTAGGACCAATTGTCCCTATCATGCGGAAGGCCGGTACCGACTTGCCCCGCTTCGCCCAGTATCGCGGCACTCAACTCCGGATACAACTTCTTGATACAGGTGGGGCAGATGCCATGGCTGAATTTAGCCTCCGAGTGCTGGGAGATGTACGACTCGACTTGAGACCAATAGCCCTGGTCATCACGGATCTGCTTGCACGACGCACAGATGGGGATAAAGCCGCTGAGGAGTTTGACCTTCTCCAAAGAGGTTTGCAGTTCCGCGATCAACCGCTCCTTCTCCTGCTCCAGAATCTTGCGGTCGGTGATATCCTGGAAGGACTCCACCACCCCAATCACCTCGTTCTTGGCATCCAGCAACGGCCTGGCGGTGACGATATAATAATGAGCAATTCCCTCTTTATCCTTGTTGGGTTCGCAGACATACTGTCGCACCCCGTTTTTGATATGCTCAAGGGGGCAGTTGGCGCTATGACAGGCCGGTCCCGGCCGATGCTGATAGCACTTAAGCCCTGTTACGCCTTCGGGCCGGCCAAACTCCCGCCAGTACGACTCATTGGCCATCAGGATGGTATAATCCGTGGAGGTAACACAGGTGGGGATTGCACTGTTGAAGGTCGCATCGAACAGGAGTCGCTTCCGCTCGTACAACAGACCACCAACAAAGATGACAACCAGGCCGACTCCCCCCACCGTGCCCAAGCCGATGACCAGGGGGACATGGGAGTGGGGGGCATAGGGCAACGACACACTGATGCCGCCCCGCACATCACCCTCCTTGTCGCCTTGTTGGGCATGGCAGGAGAGACATTCACGCCCCATTTTCAAGGGCGCCATGTACCTAAACCAGGTGGTGACACCATCGTCGAAGAATGCCCCCTGCTCCTTGGCCCCTTGTGCAAAGGATTGCAGCCACACGCGCTCCCAGTCGCTGGGCCTGTTTTCAGGCCGAATCGGGCTCAGGCTCGTGACGTGAAAGCGGATACCGCCTTCTGTCCGTGCGGCCAACTCCGCCATCTGCCTGGTCATGTAGGCCGGATTGATCTTGGTCAGGTGCATGCCATTGTCTGCCGTAATATCCCGATTCCACGCTGGAAGATACTCATTGGGCTGTGTCTGTTCAGTAATCGGCACATAGACGCCGCCGTGGGCAGCATTCCATTGACGGCTGACGAGGATCTGTTGATAAAAGGCATTGGCCGTTTTGAAGGCAATTCGCGTCTCTTCATTACGCACTGCTGTGTCCAGCCACACGAACAGACCGACCAGCAGGGCAAGCCAGATAGCCATCGCGGTGAAGATACGGACCTTGTTGTAGTTTTTTAGTTGCGGCATGAGAGACTAAGGAGGAGGCGGGGGTTACCAAGTCCCTGTGGTGTTGCCGCTGGTTGCAACATATCCGTGCGACCTCTTTTTTTGGGGGGGGAGGGCCACGCTGTTACGGAGCGCCAACAGATCACAAAAAAAATGCCCATCAGGCTACGCGCTATCAACAAGTTAGCCAGTGCGCCGATATTGACCAAAGCAGATATGGCGAAATCGACACCCCGTTTCGTGGCAGGAATAACGCAAGGTTACAGGCAAGAATGATAGCTCCTCGCACTGTTTGAATAGAAACTATTCCCCAGTTGAGGTCAATACGGAAAAAATACAGATAAAACATAGAGCAAAAATCTATGTTTTAAGGGGATACGCTGCACCCTATGAATCGCTATCCGAAAAATAGGCGAGCAGGTAGGATCTAAGATTGATCTTCTTATTTTTGACATCCATCTTCTTGCGGATCTGGTCGCGATAACACTCCACGGTCCCCTTGGACAAGCGCAAGAGATTGGCTATCTCCTTGGAGGAGTTGCCTTTTCTGATCAGGTCGGCAATTTGCACCTCCCTCGGAGTCAATCCCAGAATGGGTGCCGAGAGGTCCTTGGTAAACGAAGTGGCCAAATTTTTGATGTTATTCCTGATCAGGCGCAGGTAGGCAAGGGCATCATCATTCAGTGTCAGTCTATCAAGCTGATCGAGATACGGCAGGATCAGCCCGTCGATATTCAGCAAGATTTTTTCATGAAGAGCCGCTTCCGCCTGCCGGCTATGGTTCAACATCACCTTCAGGGCGGTATTGGTTGACGCCAGGGCCTCGGCCTGCCCCTTCAATATTCCCTGAACCTGCTTCAAGGTAGTAATATCACTGGCAAAGGAGAGCGCTCCACACACCTGGCCCTGTCCATCAAACTCGGGCGCCAAACGCATCAGGTGCACGCTGCCGTTGCCATGGCAGACCTCAACCTCCGTGCCTTGCCGCGTGGCCATGGCCGCGATCATCTTCTCCTGACAGGCAGCAAACCGCCCGTCGGGATAGGCCTCCATCAGCGTCACCCCCAGCAGCGCCGTCTCCGCAACGCCCAGAAAAGCCGCCTGCCGCTGATTCATATAGAGCAAACGACAATCACGGTCATAGCGGGCAATCATGTCGGGAGAGTTTTCAGTCAGGCTGCGAAACTTCCGTTCCTGGCGCAGCAGCGCGGTCTCAGCCTGCTTGCGCGCGGCAATATCGCGCACCTTGGCCAAGGCATTCTCCACGGCAGGGACCAGACAGTTCAGGTTGTCCTTAAGCAAATAATCCACGGCACCGGCCTTCAGCGAGGAGATGGCCAACTCTTCGCCCATCTCCCCCGAGACAAAGATGAATGGGGTCTCCGGACAAATCTCCAAGGCCATCGTCAGCGCCGTCATGCCATCAAAGCCCGGGAGGCGATAATCCGCCAGGACGAGCTGATAGCCGCCGGCAGCGAGGGCGTGGCGAAACCCCGCTTCGCCCGGCACGACATCCACGTGGTCGCCATAACCACCGGCATCAAGCCGGCCACGGACCAAGGCCGCGTCCAGGGGATCGTCCTCAAGATGGAGAATTCTGGGTGGAGTCATCGTCGCTCACGGGGCGCTTACACTACCGGTAGTCACCGTTGTTGGGGGGCTCGCGCACGGGGGTAACTCATGGACTAACTAAGCCGTTGTTGATAACAATTGCCCCACCACCATGGGTGGCTGTTGCAATAGGGGGGCGTAGAGGCATGAGCCCAATTGAATAACGGGCCTAAGCCGTTGTCAATAAATACTGTAACACCCCCTGCGTAGCAACGGCATAAGGGGCCGTATAGGCAAGGTCAAATCGGTAATGGTAATTTTGAAACGGCCCCTAATCAAGAATGACGTCTCGACCGGCCTCGTCGTTGCCTGGCGTCACCTGGCGTATACGCTGCAACTGATCCTCCAGGTCACGGATCTCCCGCTGCCAGTAGTCAGGGGAACCGAAGTCCGGGGCTAGTCGGCTTAGGCCGTCCTCGGCCACCTGATGGGCACACCAGGTGATGTAGTGGAGGTAACGCATGGCCCTGAGCGGCTCGATGAGGGCCAGGGTCCGGCGATCAAAGCGCCTGAAGGTCTCATACCCCTCCAGAAACATCTCGATCTCCGGGCCGGAGTCCTCGCGGTAGCCGGGGAGCAGCATCCACAGGTCTTGGACCGGCGGGCCAACGGCCATATCGTCAAAATCGATGAGCAGGAAAGACTCATCCGGGCGGTGGAGGAGATTGGCGAAATGACAATCGCCATGGATACGGATCATCTCCAGGCCGGCAAAGAGCGGGGTGATGGTGGTGAGCAGGTCGTCCGCCAGGCGGCGGAAGGGATCACGGAGAGGAGAGGGAATGAGATCAGTGGTAAGCAGGTAATCGATCTGTTGCGTGGTGGAGTGGTCCGGGGACATACGGATCCGCTCCCGGGGGGAACGGAGGGCGCCGATTGCATGGGTGCGCCCCAGGAGGCGCCCCAACTGTAGCCACTGTTCATCGGTAAACTCATCGACACTGCGGCCGCCGCGCTTGGGAAAGACCGCAAAGTTGATGGCGCCGAAGGTGGCCAGGGTGGTGCCGTCCGTGAATCGGCACGGTGCCACCACCGGGATCTCCGCTTCCGTGAGGTCGAGGAGAAAATCGTGTTCATCCTGCAAGGCCGCTGTTGACCAGCGGCCAGGCCGGTAAAATTTGACCACCAACCCGGCACCATCGCGGCCGGCCAGTTCAAAGACCCGGTTGATATAGCTGGTCAAGGGCCGGCAGAGGTTGGTGCACTTGACACCCAAGGCCTCTTCCACCAGAGAGATGACCGCCTCCGGGGTGAGGGTGTGGAAGGCGGTCTGCTGGGGTTTCGGCGCGGCCCGGTTCATCAACGATCCAGGTCAATGGCCGCGGCGGTTGCTGGGGCTGCGGCGTACCTGTGGGGTGGCCCCAACTGGCTGGGTGTTGCCCGATTGCGGCCGATTGCCCCGGGAGGGGGTGCGGGTCTCGCCGGCTGCCGGGGTAGCGCCGCGGCCACGGCTGGCGGACTTGCCGGGGTCGGCGGGCTTGCGCCGGGGACGGGGCGGCATGGGCGGCCGGGCAAACTCCTCATTGTTCTTGGGTGCGGGTGCGCTGTAGTCAAAGTTCTCCACCGTGCAGCTCTTGATACGGCTGCCTAAAACGCGCTCAATGGCATGGACCATATCGTAATCCTCCTCCGCCACCAGGGTAAAGGCGTCGCCGGTGCGGGCGGCCCGGCCGGTGCGGCCGATGCGGTGGATGTAAGCATCCGGGGTGTCGGGGATGTCGTAGTTGATGACGTGGGAGACCTGACTGACATCAATGCCGCGGGCCGCGATGTCGGTGGCCACCAGGATCTGGAAGGTGCCGTTACGAAAACCGTCCAAGGCCGCCTGCCGCCGGTTCTGGGAGAGATTGCCCTGGATAGAAGCGGCGGTGAACCCCTTTTTCTCCAGCTGCTCGCCGATGCGCTTGGCTCGGTGCTTGGTGCGGGTGAAGATCAGCACCGACTCGGTGTCGGTGTGGCGTAACAACTCCAACAGCAGTGCCGTCTTGAGGTGGGGCTTGACCGGGTAGATGGCATGGCTGACCGAGACTGCCGGCGCCGTGGTACCCACCTGCACCGTCACCGGCTTTTTCAGGATGTCCAAGGCCAAGCGCCGAATCTCGTTGGGCATGGTGGCCGAGAAGAGCAGGGTCTGCCGCTCCCGGGGGAGGTGGGTCATGATCCGACGGATATCGGGGAAGAACCCCATGTCGAACATGCGGTCGGCCTCGTCCAGGACCAGGACCTCCAGCTGGGAGAGGTTGATGGTCTTCTGGGTGAGGTGGTCCAGCAGCCGGCCGGGACAGGCGACGATGATATCGACCCCCTGTTTGACCTTGGCCACCTGAGGGCTCATGTTCACCCCGCCGTAGATGGAAACGCTCTTCAGCCCGGTCTTCTCGCCCAGGGTGGTAAAGGCGATATGGATCTGCTCCGCCAGCTCCCGTGTGGGGGCAACGACTAAGGCGCGCACGGAACCGCGCTTACCCTGGAGCAATTGGTGCAGGATCGGCAGGGCAAAGGCGGCGGTCTTGCCGGTGCCGGTCTGGGCCAACCCCATCACGTCCCTGCCCTCCATGACCGACGGAATCGCCTGGACCTGAATCGGGGTAGGGGTCTCATAGCCCGCGGCCACAACACCGGCGCTGACCTGGGGGTGAAAATTAAATTCTTCGAAATTCATACTTTCCTTCTTGGTTAAATTGTGTCGGTTTCGCGAAAACCGCGCAACCGACGCCGGCACCTCATGAAACTTGTTGATAAAAGTGTAGGCGGATGGCAAGGTTATGGAACTTTGTGCGATGCCATCAATGATGATGGCATCGTAACCGCTCCATCTCTTCATGGAATCGCTACGCTTCCACAACTCGGTAATCCGACATAATAGGCGATAACGGCCTTTCCTGCCAGTTGTTTTCTTGGGAGGGTCGGTCGCCACGACCGAGGGAGACATCCTGATGAGCCTGACAACAGGGATCAACCGCAGTTGACCAACACTACTTTACTTAACTTAGGGAGGAAAAAATGAAAAAATTCGTGGGCATTATCGTCATGATCGCCATGGTGACCTTGACCGGGTGCAACACCATGCGGGGGGTGGGCAAGGATATCGAGCAGGGAGGCAAGGTCATTCAGAAGGCGACCAAGTAGCAGCCAAGCTCCGCCTACGACAGCGTCACAAAAAAAGTCCATGCGCCCGCTCTTCCTCCAGCCTCATAGCCTATCTCCCCGCGGCATCGACCTCCTGGTAGGCCCCGTCCTTGACCACATACATGGCAAAGCCGACGCCGATGGCATCCCCCCGCTCATCGAAGCAGATTGAGCCCAAGGGGGTGTCCACCGCCTCGGTGCGCAGGGCCTTGGTCACCTGCGCAAAATCGGTGGCGCCCGCCTGGTCGATGGCATGCAGGGCGGCAAGCTGCTGGGC
>CAYSFY010000135.1:0-236 GCA_964430285.1 uncultured Desulfobulbia bacterium | reverse complement strand
GAAAAAAGGCCCCGGGTTCACTGCCATACTCTTTTTTGTGGGCCGCGATGGCGGCCTGGGTCAAGGGATGCCGCGAGGTGTCCTTGGGACCCGAGGCGTAGACCCCCTCGGCGTATCTCCCCGCGACCTTGATAAAGGTCTCATCCTTCACCCCGTCATCGGAGATGAAGACCGTTTTCATCCCCTTCTTGCGCATCTGGGAGACGATCTTGGAGGCCTCGGGGTGGTAGCCGCCA
>CAYSFY010000134.1:9674-12294 GCA_964430285.1 uncultured Desulfobulbia bacterium | reverse complement strand
ACATCATCTTCAACAACAGCGGCACGGTCAAGGTAGATAACGGCTCCCGCAATGTCGCCGGCAGCTTCGCCAGCAATGCGGGTCTGATCGATATCGCCTCTGGGGCCACCTTCCTCAAGGACGGCGGCTTTACCAACGCCGGCACGATCCAAGGGGTGGGTACCATCCAGGTCGGCGTTGGCAACACCCTGATCAACAACGGCACCATCGCCCCCGGCGAGGGCAGCGGCGACCTCACCGGCACCTTGGCCATCACCGGCAACCTGACCCAGGGCGCCAGCGCCCTGCTCACGCTGGAGCTTGGCGGCACAACGGCAGGTGAGTACGACCTCGTGGCGATCAGCGGCGATTGCCTGCTGGACGGCGCCCTGCAGACCGCCTTGAGCGGCGGTTACCTGCCGGCCAATGCCGACGTCATCCCCTTCCTGACCATGGGCGGCACGGCCTCCGGGGTCTTTACCACCGTAAGCACACCTCCCGGTTTCACTGCCGGTTACAACCTGGCCGCCGCCGAGGCCGCCCGGCTGATCTACTCGGTCCAGCCGGCCAAGATCTTCACCAACAGCGCCGGCGGCCTGACCTGGGAGACCCCGGACAACTGGTCAGGCGCGACCCTGCCCGCTGCCACGGATGATGTCCTGCTCAGCGGGGGATACGCCGTCAACCATGGCCTGGGCAACGACGCGATCAACACCCTCACCATCAATAGCGCCAACTCCTTGGCCCTCTCCGGCGGCACCCTGACCGTCACCGGCGCCACCCATGCCGTTGGGGATCTCTTGGTCTCCGGCGGCACCCTGACCTTGGACGGCCCGAGTGACATCAGCCACCTCGACCTCTCCTCGGGCCTGGTCAACGGTGCCGGCTCCCTCACGGTCAGCAACACCTTCAGCCAGAGCGGCGGGAGTGTGGCCCTGACAGGCGACCTCGCCATCACCCAGGCCAACGGCGACCTGCTGGCGGGTTCCTTGAACGCCAACAAGATCCTCCTCCAGGCCACAAACGGCGGCATCCAGGTCACCGGCGCCCTGAACGCCACTGCCACCGGCGATGCCCTCACTCTGGTGGCCAACAGCTTCACCAACAACGCCGGCGCCTCGGCCCTGAGCGCCGCCAATGGCCGGTGGCTGGTGTGGTCAGGCAACCCTGGCACCGATAGCAGGGGTGGCCTGATCGCAAATTTCAAGCAGTACCACGCCACCTACGGCGATGCCATCTTGGGCAGCGGTAACGGTTTTCTCTACACCGCCACGCCCATCTTGACGCCAGGGCTCACCGGCACGGTGTCCAAGACCTATGACGGCACCACCACGGCCATCCTCACCGGCGCCAACTACACCGTGGTCGGCGCCATCGATGGCGATAGCGTACAGCTTAACAACCCGGCCACGGGGAGCTACGCGACCAAGGACGCCGGCGCGGCTAAGACGGTAACGGTAAACGGCCTCGCGGCCACCGCCACCAACGGCTCGGCAGCCGTGTATGGGTACGACCTGGCCGCGACCACCATCGCCACCACCACCGCCGACATCACCCCACTGGCCATCACCGGCAGCATCACCGCAGCGGCCAAGGTGTACGACGGCAACACCTTGGCCACCATCGCCAGCCACTCCCTCTCCGGCACGGTAACCGGCGACGCGGTGAGCTACAGCGGCGGCAGCGCCACCTTTGCCGACAAAAACGTCGCCACCGGCAAGACGGTGACCGGCACCGGGCTTACCCTCACCGGCGCTGACGCAGCCAACTACACGGTCAACGCCATTGCCACCACCACCGCCGACATCACCCCCCTGGCCATCACCGGCACCATCACCGCAGCGGACAAGGTCTACGACGGCACTACCTTGGCCACCATCGCCAGCCACTCCCTCTCCGGCGCGATTACCGGCGACGCGGTGAGCTACAGCGGCGGCAGCGCCACCTTTAGCGACAAGAACGCCGCAAGCGGCAAGACCGTGACCGGCACCGGGCTCTTCCTCACCGGCGCGGACGCGGCCAACTACACGGTCAACGCCATGGCCATCACCACCGCCGACATCACCCCGGCACCACTGACGGTGACGGCGAATGACACCACCAAGACCTACGGCGAGGTACCCCGACTCTGGGCCTTCACCCAGGTGGGCTTGGTGAACAATGAGACCATCGGCAGCGTTACCATGACCAGCCCTGGCGCGGCGGCAACCGCCACGGTCGAGGCGAGTCCGTACCCGATCGTGCCCAGCAACGCCAGCAGTGGCACCTTCTCGCCAACCAACTACGCCATCACCTATCTCCCTGGCCAGCTTGTGGTCACCGACAAGACGCCGGTTGCGGTGGTGCGGACGGAGGTCAGTGCCGTTAACGCCGACATCATCGCGACCACGACACCCAAGGGTCTGGCCACGGAGGCCATGCAAGCAGACGAGGCGGGGGAGGGGGGAGAGGCGGCAGGCGATGATGGTGCTTCCCCGGAAGAGAACAAAGAGAAGGAGAAGAAAGTCGGTGTTGAGCAGTCTGATGAAGATAAGGAGTTACAACGGCAACCCATCGTGGCCCTGGATGAGGGAGCGGTGGCCGGCCAAAACATGGTCTGTAAATGATCGCAGTACAGGTACACCATAAAGAGCTGGAGCGG
>CAYSFY010000134.1:9345-9664 GCA_964430285.1 uncultured Desulfobulbia bacterium | reverse complement strand
CAGGTCAAGATGGGGCCTGGCGTGCAGACGATCCGGCTGCTCTTCACCCAGCCGCAACGGCTGCGGCGGATCCGGCTCCAGTTCGTGGAAGAGCACTGGCAGCGCACGCAAGAGTATGTGTTGCGCTGGTCAGCCGATGGCGGCCACTCTTTCCAAGAAATTGTGCGCCAGCAGTGGACCTTCTCTCCCCAGGGCGCCACCTGCGAGACGGAAGAGCATCATGTCGAACTGCCGGCGGTGACCCTGCTGGAGTTGACCATCACCCCCAACATCAGCGGCGGCGAGGCGATTGCCTCGTTGCAGCAGTTACGGCTTTCCC
>CAYSFY010000134.1:2877-9335 GCA_964430285.1 uncultured Desulfobulbia bacterium | reverse complement strand
ACCAGACTCAAGCCCTTGACCAGCGGATCTCGCCTAGCAACCATAGCCATCAGGAGGATGAACCGGCCACCGTCGCCCAGGCCATCCTCGTCTGCTGCCAACGCCACCATGACTGAACCGACCCCCTCTCTGGAACTCCAGGCACTCAGGGAACAGCTCCGTCTCCTCTCCCTGGAGAACGACCGGCTGACCGAACGCGCCGAGGAGACCCTGCTCCTGGGCTTGATCGCCGAACAGGTCAATGCCCAGGACACCCATGAAGCGCTCCTGGCCGCCGGGCTGGAGCAGATCTCCCTGCTGAAGGACCTCCCCCTCTGCGCCTACGGCCAACGGCTGGGCGCCGAACTGCATATCCTCCACGCCCACTTCTCCCTGACCCACGCCTCCCTGCGCGACCTCCGTCTCCCTCTGCCCCTTGCCCCCCTTGACCCTGGGCCCATGCTCCTGGATGCCGAGGCCGTGGCACAGAGCGGCTTGGTCATTGAGACCCCGGGCCAGCGTTTCGTGCCGGCCTCGGCCCTGTTCCTCCCCTTCCCCTGCCTCTCGCAACCGTTGGGGGTATTTCTCTTTGCCTCCCCCTGCGCCGCGTCCCGCCTCGACACCATGCAGCCCCTGCTGCGGCGGGTGGTGGAGATGATCAGCGCCCGTCTCGACACGCTCGACCTCCTCCGCGAACTTACCGTCCTGAACCGCGAGCTTGACCAGCGGGTGGAGTCTAGGACCCGTGAACTTAAGCTCGCCCACGATGCCCTGGCCAAGGAGGCCATTGAACGCGCCCAGGCCATGGAGACCCTCTCCTTCACCCAATTCACGGTGGACCACATGGCCGATGCGGTCTTTTGGATCCGAGCCGACGGCAGTTTTCTCTATGTCAACGATACCGCCTGTCAAGCCCTGGGGTACTCGCGCCTGGAACTGTTGCGGATGAGGGTGGAAGAAGTGAACCCGGACTATGCGCCGGGGCTCTGGGGTGGGCACTGGCAGCAGTTAAAAGAGGGCAAGAAGCTGATCTTCGAGACCCGGCACCGCAAACGGGATGGCGCGATCTTCCCGGTGGAGGTCAGATCCGGCCTCCTTGAGTACCAAGGCCAGGAGTACAACTGCGCCATCGCCCGCGATATCTCCGAACGGAAACGGGCGGCGGCAGAGCGCGACCAACTGCGGGAGCAGTTCACTCAGGCCCAGAAGATGGAGTCGGTGGGGCGGCTGGCCGGAGGGGTGGCCCACGACTTCAACAATCTGCTCAGCGTGATTCTCGGCTATGCGGAACTCTCCCTGATGGGGGTTGACCCCCACGGTAAGCTCCATGCCAACTTGCAGGAGATTCAAGGGGCCGCCCTCCGTTCGGCCGCCCTCACCCGTCAGCTCCTGGCCTTTGCCCGCAAGCAGAACGTTACCCCCCAGGTGATGGACATCAATACCACCGTGGAGGGGATGCTCAAGATGATGCAACGGCTCATCGGCGAGGATATCGATCTGCGCTGGCATCCGGCAGCAGACCTGTGGCCGGTCAAGATCGACCCGGCCCAGATCGATCAGATCCTGGTCAACCTCTGCGTCAACGCCCGCGACGCCATCTCCGGAGTGGGTAAACTCACCATCGAGTCGGAGAACAGCGTGGTTGACCAGGCCTATTGCGCCAGACACGCGGGATGCACCCCGGGCGAGTACATCCGCCTCACGGTGAGCGACAACGGCTGCGGCATGCCGCCCCAGGTCATTGCCCACATCTTCGAACCCTTCTTCACCACCAAGGAGCTCGGTCAGGGCACGGGCCTGGGCCTAGCCACCATCTACGGGATCGTCAGCCAAAACAACGGCTTCATTGCTGTCGAGAGTGAGCCGGATCAGGGCACCACCTTCAAGATCTACCTGCCCCGGCACGCCGAGGAGGTGGTCCCCGTCCACCACCCTGGGCCGGAAACCCGCAAGAGGCATGGCCACGAGACCATCCTCCTGGTCGAGGATGACCTGGCCATGCTCAATATCAACCAGATGATGCTGGCACAACTGGGCTACCGGGCACTGCCGGCGGCATCGCCCGACGAGGCCATCCGCCTGGCCGCCGAACACGCCGGCCACATCCAGCTGCTGTTGACCGACGTGGTCATGCCCACCATGAACGGCCGTGATCTCTCCAAGCGCTTGCTCGCTCTCTATCCGCCCATGAAGTGCCTGTTCATGTCCGGCTACACCGCCAATGTCATCGCCCACTACGGGGTGCTGGAGCAGGGGATGCAGTTCATCCAGAAACCCTTCTCCCTACAGGCCCTGGACGACAAGATCCACGAGACCCTGGCTCAGGGGTAGCGAAATCCGGCAACGCTAGCCTCCATCCCCGCGCCCATCACCCCAACACCGTACGGTTGCGGCCATCTCGCTTGGCCTGGTACAAGGCGTTATCGGCCCGCGCCAACAAGCTCTCCACCGTATCACCGGCAATCATGGCCGCCACCCCGATGCTGACCGTGACCCGCGGGGCAATCTCCTGGTCGCGCATCTCCAACTGTGCGATGCGTTGCCGGATACGCTCGGCCAGGGCCAACAGATCCGGAGTGCCGATCCCGGGTGACACCACGGAAAACTCCTCGCCACCATATCTGCCGGCAACATCATACTCGCGCAACATGCCGGCAAGGGCCGTGGCGACACTCTTCAGCACCAAATCACCCATGGGGTGACCAAAGTTGTCGTTGATCCCCTTGAAGTGATCCAAATCAATCATCAAGAAACCCAGGTGCGTGCCGTGCCGTCTGGCCCGTTCAAACTCCTCCAGCAAGCGTGCCATCAAAAATCGGCGATTGCGCAGCCCCGTCAACTCATCGGTGATGGAGGCCTCCAGCAGGGCCCGCTGGGCGAAGTCTATCTTTGCCATCAACTGGTTGAGCATGAGGTAGGCGGAGACCAGCAACAGGGTGATGGTCACGACAGAGAGGCCAATGATCACCTTGCGATTGAGGCCCATATCCTGCTCAAGCTTGGTAAACGGGATGCTGACGCTGATGCCGCCACGGACATCGCCCAGCTGATAGGCAAAGGCATAGTGGCATTTCTGGCATGAGTGCTCGACCAGCAACGGCGCCATGTAGCGGAAGCGGGAGCCGCCTGCCCCCTGTTCGATCTCGGAGAACTCCCGCGCCCCCTGGGCAAAACTCACCAGTGCCCGTTGTTCAAAGGGGTCCGGGGCATTCTCCTGGTTGAGCAGCTTCAAACTGGTGATATGAAAGGCGATGCCGTTCTGCTCACTCAAGATCCGTGAGACCTCCTTGGTCATCAGCGCCGGATTCTTGAGGGTCAACATCGTACCGTCAACGGCCCGCACATCAGGCTCAACCCCCACCTCGCGCAGATAGGGGTTCGATTCCACCCCAGCCTTCTTCTCCACATAGATCCCGCCATAGCCCGCATTCCACCGGCGCACCCGGACGATCAGGTCAAAGTAGGCCGCTGCCTGCTGCTTGACCGAATCCAACAGCAACCGGTTGTTGCGCAGATAGATGCCCAGGTAGATGGCCACAATCACCAGGGAGATCAACAGACAGAGGTTCATGTAAAAGATGACGGCGGGATGAGACTTACGGGGGGAGGGAAATTGCATTGGTCTGATCTCGTGGCAGGGATAACGCTATTGGTCCATGACCTGCGGGGGGGGGGTCACCCCTTTCACAGCAGGGCCACCAGTTGCCCGTGGATCAACCCGTTGCTGGCCACCACCTCTGGCCGGAAAGGGGAGAAGGCGTTGCCGGCAAAATCGGTCAAGCGGCCTCCCGCCTCCCGAACCAACACGGCACCGGCGGCGGTGTCCCAGGGCTTGAGGTGCATCTCCCAGAAGCCGTCCAGACGCCCGCAGGCCACATAGGCCAGATCCAGGGCGGCCGCCCCGGCCCGGCGAAGATCCTGGACCTTGGGCAGGACGCGCTGCATGGTATTGATCACCTGCTCCAAGGTGCCATGGACATCGTAGGGAAAGCCGGTGGCGACCAAGGAGTGCTGGAGATCGCCCGTAGCGGACACGGTGATCCGCGCGCCATTCAACCACGCCCCTTTGCCGCGACAGGCGGTAAACAACTCATCTTGCAGCGGGCAGTAGATCACCCCGGCCAAGGGGAGGCCATCGACCACATAAGCGATGGAGACGCCGAAATAGGGGAAGCCGTGGGCGAAATTGGTGGTGCCGTCCAAGGGGTCGATCACCCAATACTCCCCGTTCATGGTGGCTTGGTAAGCGGAGCTGGACTCTTCGGCCATCACAGCAATGCCCGGGAAGTGCTCCCCAACGAGATCGAGGATGGCCTTTTCCGAGGCCAGGTCGGCCTCGGTCACCAGATCGATCACCCCCTTGTGTCTGATCTGGTGCGGCTTGCCGTACAGACCGCGAATGATGCCGCCAGCATGCAGCGCCGCCCTGGCGGCACACGCAAGGATGAGGTCCAGGGGATCGGGGGTGCCGCTGGCGATGCAGGCTGCGATTCTGTCCATGGTGCTCCTTATACAGTCCAGGTTGTTTAGGCTATAGGCTGTAGGCTGTTAGGCAAAAAAGTGGGTCACATCTGGCCTCGGCTCCGCATCCATCTCGTCTTTTCTGTTGTTACAGGCTAAACGCCCACCGCCTATCGACCTGATCGGTGTTATGGTATGCGGGTATGAATGGCCCCCTTGGGGGTCAGCAGGCTGGAGTAGAGGTGATAGGCGTGCACGGTGAAGGGCTCGCTGTGAAACTGCTCATGACCGGCTAGGTAGCTGGTTACCAGCGCCGGGGAGATCTCTTTCAGACGAGCCAAGGTGATATGGGGGGAAAAGGGCCGCTCTTCCGGGAGGATGCCGATGGCGCGCAGGCGTTGTTCCACCATCTCGGCCAACTCCATGAGCCCTGTTTCGGCATGGACGCCGACCCAGATGACCCGCGGCCGGCCTTTGGCCGGAAAGCGACCCACGCCTTGCAGTCGGCAGACAAAAGGGGCCGCCACCGCGCCCGAAAGCGTCTCCCTGATCGCGGCCGCGCGGTCGGCAGCCACCTCGCCGATAAACCTGATCGTCAGGTGCATGTGGTCGGGCGACAGCCAGCGGACCCCCGGGATCCCGTGGCAGAGGGCGGCCACCGCCTTCTTTACCGGATCCGGGAGGTCAACGGCGACAAACAGTCGAGGCACAACTACTCCAGGACCTTGACTCGGCCATCGTAGCCCACCACCACCGAACAGAGATCACCGTTGGCCTTCTTGACCAAGAAACGGTCCGTGCAGTTGTCGCAATCGGGGTTGGACTGGTTAAGGATTTTGCCATAGGATGAGGCCACCCACCGTCGATCAAAGGAGGTCGTCGGCTGCAGGACCATGGAACATGAGGTGAGCAGAAGCAGAGAGGCTAGGCAGCCAATACCAATTTTTGTCAACAAACTCATCGCTACCCTCCGGGGCAAAAACGTGCGGACGGGGTAAACGAGAAGAGAAGAGGGCGTGCCCCCCCTTCAGATAGTAACCATTCACCTCAATCCCAGTGCAAAAAAATGTACCAGGCACTAAGATAATCATCATATCCAATCCGTGCACGGAAAACAAGCTCTTGTTGCCCGGTCAACAGGAGAGCCCTGCCATCACCCGCCACGGCGGAGGACCTCCGGGGCGATGGCGACCAACGGACGGATCAAATCCACCCCCCCTCGCTTGATCGCCTCGTT
The DNA here is from genome assembly GCA_964430285.1 of uncultured Desulfobulbia bacterium. Taxonomy (GTDB): domain Bacteria; phylum Desulfobacterota; class Desulfobulbia; order Desulfobulbales; family VMSU01; genus VMSU01. The sequence goes on along the minus strand of CAYSFY010000134.1, from coordinate 3,658 downwards.
GGGCATGCCGAAGACCACGCAACTGGCCTCGTCCTGGGCAATGGTGTAGGCCCCGGCCTGCTTCATCTCCAGCATCCCCTGGGCACCATCGTCACCCATGCCGGTCATGATCACCCCCACCACGTTTTTGCCGCCGTAGCGGGCCGCGGAGCGGAACAGGACGTCCACCGACGGCCGGTGCCGCGACACCAAGGGTCCGTCCTTGACCTCCACGTAGTAGCGCGCCCCGCTTCTCTTGAGCAGGGTGTGGTGGTTGCCCGGGGCGATCAAGGCCCGGCCCCGGACCACGGTATCGTTGTTGGCCGCCTCCTTCACGGTGATCCGGCAGATCCCGTCCAAGCGCTGGGAAAAGGCACGGGTGAACCCCTCCGGCATGTGCTGGACAATGACGATCCCCGGGCAGTCGGCGGGCAACGCCTCCAGGAAGATCCGCAAGGCCTCGGTACCGCCGGTGGAGGCCCCCACCACGATTACCTTCTCGGTGGTCTGGATCATGGCGTTGGAGGCCGGCTTGTCGATCATGACATCGGCGGTCAATTTGGGCGCCACCGTATGGGGACGCGCCGAAATCCGCCGCAACTTGGCCTGACCCGCCGCCTTGACCGCATCGCAGATCCGCACCCGGGACTCCTCCAGAAAGAGCTTGGTCCCCAGCCTAGGCTTCTGGATAATCTCCACCGCCCCATACTCCATGGCCTTCATGGCGGTCTCCGACCCCCCCTCGGTAAGGCTTGAACACATCACCACCGGGATGGGGTGTTGGCTCATGATCTTCTGCAGG
>CAYSFY010000134.1:0-2867 GCA_964430285.1 uncultured Desulfobulbia bacterium | reverse complement strand
TACCTGCTCGACCGGGACAACCTGGACACCGTGAAGGAAGGCAAGGAAGCCCCAATGGATGTCAAGTGGGACAGCGTGTACGAGCACATCACCACCGGCATGGGATGCTGGCTCATGATGCGGCGCAGAAAGGTGATGCCGTCCATGCGCGGCATCTCCACGTCCAGGGTGATGACATCGGGGATCTCATCCCTGATGCGGTCGGCGGCGATAAAAGGGTCCCCCGCCGTGGCCATCACCTCAATGCCTGGGTCGGAAGAGAGGATTTCGCTCATGGTCTGGCGGACCACGGCGGAGTCATCGACAATGAGGACACGAATCTTTTTGCGCATCATTTAAGCCCCGTCCGGCACAACCGTTTCAAGAATACCTCTCCGGTATAGGTTTTAACGATAATCTTTCGTCCCCGCACCCCACCGACATCGGAAGAGGCCAGCAGCAGCCCCTCCTCCGCGATAATCTGCATGGCCCTCTCGATATTCTGCCGGCCTATCCCTCTGGACGCCAGCCCTTGCGGCCCGGAGAGCAGATCCGAGCCGCCAAAGAGCTTGACCACGATCTCCCGCTGCTTGATCCCCTGCTCCAAGAACCACTCCAACATCCGGCGGATGGAGCAGTCCACATAACGCGAAAACTCCTGACAATCCCTGCGGCACGGATTCTCGCGACGACAAGAGGGGAGCAGACTATGGCAGACCGAGCCCACCCGGTAGCGGGGGGAGAACAAGACGACCGACACGCAGGAACCGAGCAGGGTCTCCACCAGGGCGCTCTCCTCGCCCACGAACAACTCCCCAGGCTTCAGGTAATAGCGGGCCGGTTCGGCACGGGCGGTGAGAGGCTGGATCTGCAAGGGTTGTGGGTAGCTGATGGGGGTGTGGATGGCCGCCGGCACACCATAGCGGTTGGGAGACAGGCGTTTCATTGCATCTTTCTGTAGACGGTGGGGGCGACACTAACCAGCGGCACGTCAAGACCACTCAAGGTCTCGGAGTGGCCCATGAAGATATGCCCCCCCCCGCGCAAGTGGCCATAAAAGCGATGCAACAGCCGGGCTTGCGTCACTCGGTCAAAATAGATGATCACGTTGCGGCAAAAGATGATGTCCATGGGTTCCCGGAGCCCAAAGTCCTCATCCAGAAAATTCAAACGCCGCAATTTGAGCTTGGCCCGCAGTTCCGGGACAATCCGGGCCAGATCGCTCTGCCGGTCCTTACTGCGCAGCAGGTATCTGCTCTTCAGGGCCGCCGGCACCGGCTCCAGCACCGCCTCGCTATAGATGGCCTTTTTGGCCTGCGCCAGGACCCTGGTGGAGATATCCGTGGCCAGGATCTGAAAGTCAAACCCCGGGTGCCGGACGGCAAAGTCGGACAAGACCATGGCCAGGGTGTAGGGTTCCTGCCCGGTGGAGCAGCCGGCACTCCAGATCAACAACCGCCTGCCCGGGTATTTCTCACACCACTCCGGGAGCACCCGGTCACACAGATAGTGAAAATGGTCCGGCTCGCGGAAGAAATCCGTCTTGTTGGTGGTGACCATGTCGATCATCTGCACCAGTTCGTTGGCAATACCCTCGGCGCTGAACAGATAGTCGACATAGTCGGTAAAGCTCGTCATGCCCAAGGCCCGTAGGCGCTTTTGCAGGCGCCCCTCCAGCATGGTCCTTTTGGCCTCGGGCATCTTGATGCCGCACTGCTCATAGATAAAGCGGCTCAGGCTGGCGAACTCCCGGTTTCCCATGCTGACGAGGGTGTGATCAAAGCCCTGAGTATCTCGGTTGGTTGGCATATCTCTCTTGAATTACGAATTAAAAATTACGAATTACGAATTACGAATGGGAACGGCTACCCCGATTATAATTCGTAATTCCTAATTAGTAATTGTTTCAATAGCGCTCGAAGGATGCGTCCAGCTCATCACCACCAGGCTGATCCCCTAGATGCAGGCTCATGCCGCCGGAGGCCTCGCCCGGGTGCGCATCCTCGCGCCGCTCGCGTTCCTGGGTCAGGGCATGGGCGATGCGCGGTTGGCCACTATGGCCCACCCTCTTCGACCCGCCCGTCCTGGCCCCGGGGATGGCCCGCCTCCCCCGACCCGCGGCACCCCCTTGGGCCTCCAGCTTAAAAAAGGCGATGGTGCTCTGCAACTGCTCGGCCTGGGAGGAGAGCTCCTCCGCCGTGGAGGACATCTCTTCCGAGGCCCCGGCGTTCTGCTGAATCACCTGATCCAGTTGCTGAATCGCCTTGTTGATCTGCTCGGCGCCGCTGTCCTGCTCCCGGCTGGCGGAGCTGATCTCCTGTACCAGTTCAGCGGTCTTCTGGATATCTGGCAACATCTTGTCCAGCATGGCACCCGCGGTCTCCGCCACCTCGACACTGGCCGAGGAGAGCTGGGCGATCTCGCCCGCGGCCTTCTGGCTGCGCTCCGCCAATTTTCGCACCTCGGAGGCCACCACCGCGAACCCCTTGCCGTGCTCCCCGGCCCTGGCCGCTTCGATGGCGGCGTTTAGGGCCAGGAGGTTGGTCTGGCGGGCGATCTCCTCGATGATGGAGATCTTACCGGCAATCTCCTTCATGGCGGTGACCGTCTGATTCACCGCCTTGCCGCCCATCTGGGCATCGCTTGCGGACTTGGTGGCGATCTTCTCGGTCTGCAGGGCGTTGTCGGCATTCTGACGGATATTCGACGACATCTGCTCCATGGAAGAGGAGGCCTCTTCGGCGGCTGCGGCCTGTTCGGTGGCCCCCTGGGACATTTCCTGGGCGCTGGAGGCCAGCTGCTGGCTGCCGCTGGCCACATAGTCCGCAGCGGACTGGACCTCGGTGACCACCTCTTTCAATTTGTCGACCATATTCTGCAAGGCGGCC
>CAYSFY010000133.1:10328-12295 GCA_964430285.1 uncultured Desulfobulbia bacterium | reverse complement strand
TTTAAGCCGGGGACCCCGGTATTGCTGCCGGAGTGGGTCTCCTTGGAGAGACCGGCCAGCACCACGGTGGCGTTATTCTCGACAATCAACTGGGTCTTGGCCAATTTCTTGATAATAAAGGGGTTGCCGGCCACGGAGTTTGCGGTATCGACCTCGTCCTTCTTGGCCACGATATTTAACTTGATCATGCTGTCGGAGATGACATGGGGGGTGACGGTCAGGTTCAGGGTGGCATCCTTGTAGGTGATCTGGGTCTTGTTGTCTTCGATGGTCTGGAAGGGGACGGAGCGGCCGGATTCGATAACGGCCTCCGAGTTGTCCAGGGTGGAGATGGAGGGACTGGAGAGGATATTGAGTTTACCATCCCGTTGCAGGGCCGAGAGTTGGGCGGAGAGCAGCAGGTCCTTGCCGCCGAGCACCAAGCCGATGGTCGCCGGGTTGATGCCGCCGATGCTGGAGGCGGCCAGGTTGACATTTTGCCCTAGTGAGGTGGCGTCCGGCGCCAGGCCCAGCAGTTGGCCGGGTTGCGCGTCTTGAAAGTTATAACCGGGCCCTTTAAACGGATAGTAGGGCGGCGGGATCAGGTTGCCGGTGCCGTCATAGGTGGGCTGGTAGAAGGGGACGGCCGGGGTGGCCGGGGTCAAGGTGGCGGGGGCGTTGCCGGAGGTGATGTTGACCCGCTGATCCCCCAGGATGCCGTTTTGGGTAAGAGCGCCCCACTGAATGCCAAGCTCGCGGGCGGTGTCCTTGGTGGTCTCGACAATATGGGCCTCGATCAGGATTTGGGAGGTGGGCCTGTCCAACTCGCGGACCAGGGAGAGCAGTTTGCCGATGCTGTCCTCGGTCTCGCGGATGATCAGCGAGCGGGTGTGCTCGTCCACCGAGGTGGAGCCCCGGGACTTGCCGTCCTTGTCCAGGGAGAGCAACTGGTTCACCGTCGCGGAGATGGTCTTGGGGTCTGAGAATTCGATGGGGACGATCTTGGTGACCAGGGGAGAGACCTGCTGCTCTTGCAGTTGCAACGACTTACGCTCCACCTGCTGTTTCAAGTCATCCATGGACATGACGTGCAGCAGGTTGTCCTCCTTGACCACGGTCAGCCCGTAGCTGTTGATGATCCCCCTGAATACGGTCTCCCAAGGGGTGTCCTGGGTCTGCAGGTTGATTTTACCTTGGACGCTGGGGCTGATCAGGATGTTCTGGTGGGCAATGCGGGCCATGGTCCGGAGCGAGGTGGCCAGATCGTCGTCGATAAAGCGGACCGACAGCGGCGTTTGCGGCAAGCCGGTGGGGAAGGGGGGGGGATCGTCCGGGTGGGGGGCCTGGGGCGACTCTTCTCCTGGGAGTGTTTGCTCCTTGACCTCGCCGGTAACCTCACTCTGTCTCGATGGGGTATAGGCCTTTGACTCCTCGGCCTTGGCCTTCCATTGATCAAAAAAAGGGTCGGTCTCGGGTTTGTGACTGACACAGCCGCTGATCATGATCGGCAGTAGCACGGCCAGGATGGCGAGGAGGCGGGGGCGGAAAACGCATTTCATGGCAACGCCTTATGGCTAATTTTTGTAAGGGGGTGGAGCCTTGTCGGCCGAGAGGTCTGGGGCTTGCTCGGTGGTGGCCGGAATATCGAAAATCGCATCTTCCTGGCTGATCTGTACACTCTCCGGGGTGATCTTGGTGATGGTAAAGCCGTTGATCTGTTCCCCTATCCGGTAATCCATGTTGTTGATAATGGCGATCCTGTCGCTATCCGTGGCCACGAAACCGGAGTACACCAGTTGGTCGGCCTTGGCGCGGAGGTCGTTCATGGCGGCGATTTTCGTCTCATCCTCTTTTTTCTCGCTGTCGAAGTTGATGATCCCCGGGTCGAAAATCTCGTCCGACCAAGGTTCGGTGAGAGAGGAGGCGAGGCCGTCGATTTTTTTGTCGTCAGGGGAGGCGATGGCCTGCAGCTTGGCGGTGAGTTCGGC
>CAYSFY010000133.1:7790-10318 GCA_964430285.1 uncultured Desulfobulbia bacterium | reverse complement strand
GAGCCAGAGTCGCCTGCTTCTTCTGACTGGTCAGGGTGAAGTCAATGGCCGCGTAAATCATGGCGATGATGACCAGGACCACGATGATTTTCTCTCTCTTTTGCATCTGTATTCTGAGTCCTCAACTCTTACGTCAGCACAACCGTGTAGCGCAGGCTGAAGGCGAGGCCACTGCCGCCGGGATGGATCTCAAGACGCTCGATCTGTTTGACATAGGGCAGGGAGAGCAGTTTCAGCAGAAAAGGTTGCAGGTTGGTCACTGAACCATGGAGTTCGGCGTGGACGGTCATGGTCTGCCAGGAGTTGTGATTGTCCAGCTGGGGGGCAATCTCCTTGAGGGCCAGGGAGCTCTCCTGGGCTATGGCCCTGATGTCTTCGATGAGCTGACCGGTCTTGTCCTGGGCCAGGGGGACGATGGCCACCACTTGAGGGCCAGGTTGTTGATCGATGGTGGCGAGCACACCGTCCACCAGGGCACTGTTGTCTTGGTTTTGCCGTTGACTGGTCACCTCGCTTTTCAGGGTGGCCAGCTCCTGGTCCATGAGCACGTGTTGAGATCTGAGGGGGAGGAGGCTGACCAAGACCAGGAGGGTTAGGCCGCCGAGGCAGAGCCCCAGAAACACGGCATTGCGGCGACTGAAACTGAATTGGCCTGGCTGGCTCATGACGCGGGGGACTCCAGGAAGGCAAAGGTGGTCTTCATGGTGATTTCAAAGCTGAGCACACTTTGGTTCTGCAAGGAGGTCCTGGCGTTTGCTTTCAGTTTGGGGTCGCCCAGCAGGGTAAGGGTGGCCAATGATTTGAGGAGATTCATCAAAATGAACTCCTGGGTGTCTGGGGCCGCGCTGATGTAGCCCTTGAACTCCAAGGTGCCGGGGGAGAGGGGAGGTGGCGCATTATTTTTGCCCCGCGTTTCCGTCTGTTTTTGCTCCAGATCAAGGGTCAAATCGGTGATCCTGAGCTCCGGGCCGATTTTTTTGGTCAATTCGTTGATCAGGGCAATGACCTTGAAGCGGATCACGCGCTCTCTGTTGTCGTGGTGAAATTGACCGATTTTGCGGACGGTCTGGCTGGCGTACTCGTCTGAACGGGAGCGGGGCTCTTGCTGATAGAGATGGTCAAGCTCCTGGCGCATGGAGGCGATAGTCGCCTGTTTGCCAAGCCCCGCTTGGTATTGCCAGGCAAAAAAGCCGCCGCAACCGAGGGCCAGGCCGATGGTGACCATGGCGATCATGGCATTGATGCGATTGGAGCTTCTCTCTTGGGCCCGTTCCTTGTAAGTGAAGAGGAAATTGGTGGTGATCTGTCTGTCCGACAGGGAGAGCCCCGCCGCCACCAGCAGTTCGCAGGCGTATGAGGTCCGCGGCGTGAAATCACGGTGGAAGATGGTGGACGCCAGGGGCTCAATGACCGAGCATTTGATGCCGATCCTGTTCTCTATCGCCAGCAGGATGGGATTGTTGACGGTGAACTCTCCCGAGGTGAAGATCCTGCTCACCGGCGGGGTCTTGAAGGTGGTGGTACAGTACTCAAAGGTCCGCGCCAGTTGCCGGACCAGCCGCTCGATGACGGCCAAGCCGTCGAAATTGAACTGGGTGGTCAGCTCATCAAAGGTGGGCGCGCTCCCTCCGGCGTTGTCCCGTGGCCGGAACAGGTAGTCCTTGGCGCTCTCGTCGTCGATGATGATGTTCTGTTTTAAGGCCAGTTCCAGGAGAGATTCGATGAAGCTGTCGGCCCCGGTCTTGATCTCCCGGCTGAAGAACATCTTGCCCTGGTGGAAGATATCGATGAACGAACTGTTGCGGCGGATGGTGAAATAGACCACCGGGTTTTCCGCCGGGATCGATTGGTCATGGTTTAGGAAATTCTGGATGGCAGCGGCGGGAAAGGTCAGACCGGTCAGCGGAAATCCGGCGTTCTTGAACATCTCCGCGACCCCGTCCAACTCCTCATTGGGTACTAGAGTGACCAGGGTCTGGATCTTGGGCTGGTTGTTGTCGTTGAGCTCCTGGAGGACGGTGTAGTCAAAGAGGGTGGTGGTCTCATCGAACTCCAGCTCACGCTTGGCTGACCAGAATACGGCGTTGGCGATATCCTTATCCGCCACCTTGGGGATGGTGATGTTGTGCAGCCCCACCGGATTGCAGAAGGCATAGGAGCACCAGATCTCATGGTGGCCATGGCTGGGGATGAGGGTGGAGAGTGTCCGGAAGAGGACCTTCATGAACTCCTGATCGGTGTAGGGCTGGTCTGGTTGTGAATCGGCCTTATACTCGTATGGTACCGATAGGCAAGTCTGGAGATGATGGTCCTCTTTGCTGGTCAGGGTCTTGACCAGATGGACCATGCCTGGCTGGATGTCGATGGCAATGGTGGTCTTTGTGGAAGGGCGCAGGCGATGCAGGGCACGGTTGATGGCAGTGGACGCGGTCCGCGCGAGGGATGGGGGCCTCATGGCCAACAAGGCGGAGACCGGATCGGGTCTCTCTTCTTCCTCCCCCGCTATTTCCGTTGAAGGAGATGGCGGG
>CAYSFY010000133.1:0-7780 GCA_964430285.1 uncultured Desulfobulbia bacterium | reverse complement strand
CGCTTCCTCCTCGGGGTGATGCACCGTAAGCTCGGTGGGGGGATCGGATCCAGGCGGGATCGTCTTGCTCTCTGTTGCCGGAGGAGGTGGTGCCGCGGCATCCGCGTCGGTGCGCAGCAAGACCACCGGGGTCTCTTCAGTGTCCTGATCATGCATCTCCAACTGGCCGAGGGAGAGGAACTCAGGCGCGGTCTTCTCCCCTATAGGTGTTGGGGGTGGGGTGTCGTCGTTAATGGCACTGAGCACGACCCGGGGGCTCTCTTCCGCCTCGGGGCGAAGCATCGCCAGCTGACCGAGGTCAAGGAGGTCAGGGGTAGGCTGCCTGTTTTTGGTTGCTGGGGGCGGGGGGGTGACGTCATCGTCATCACCAGTGGCACTGAGCACGATGACCGGGATGTCATCCGCATCGGGGCGATGCACCTTCAATTCTGAGGGGGGGGTAAAGCTGGTGCCGACCGCGAACTCTCTCTCCACACCGGTCTTTTCCGGGGGCGGCGGAGGGTAATCAGCCTCCTTCTCCTGGGGGGGGGCACTCTCCGTAACCGACGAGGATGCCCGGATCAGATCGAGTAATTTTTCAGTCGCGGTTATTTCTTTCGGTGTGGTCATGAACGCGTGAAGAGTAAGCCGTTGCGAGGAAACAACTTGGTCCTTCGGCATAACCATAACGGCGGCAGGTGCCGTCAAGGGGGTAGCGGAATTGAGTATGGTATTTCGTGACGGCTTTTAACGGTAACGACGGAGGTTGACGGTTACCCCCATAGTAATGAATACCTATAGCGGATTGCTTCCGGCAACACAACTAAAAATGACGGTAACTGTGGGTGACGAAAAGAAAAAATCGATTTATCCGTGCCTGCGGCAGCACATCCGCTGAGTTTATCCCCTGCAGGGGATCTCAAGCCTGCTTACCTACCGAAGTATGGCTCGCCGCCTAGTTTCGCGCATCGGTGGTCATGCGCCACAATGACGGTTCCGAGGGGATTGCTTGCTTTCCCCATTAAACTGGATCGTTACCAATCGATTGGGTCGTTAACGGGGCGTGGCGCACCCTAAAAGAGGTCGCGGATGCGATCGAGGATGCGGTGGGCGGTTTCTTCCTTGGAGAGCAGGGGGAGGACACTCTCTCCCCCGTGACGGTCGATGATGGTGACCTGGTTGGTGTCGACGGCAAAGCCGGTGTCCTTGCCCATGATATCGTTCACCACCATCAGGTCGAGATGCTTGCGCTTAAGTTTGCGATATCCCTCCTCCAGGTGATGGTCACTCTCCGCGGCAAAGCCCACCAGGATCGGGGCGCGGGCCTCCCCTTTTTTTTGCCCCAGTTCCAACAGGATGTCGGGATTGGCGATGAGGTCGAGGCTCATGGTCTGCCGCTCCCCCTTCTTGATCTTTTGGGGGGCGGTGGTGGCCGGACGAAAGTCGGAGACGGCGGCGGTTTTGACGATGACGTCAGCGGTATGCGAGTGGTCCGTCACGGCTTGACGCATTTCGAGGGCGGTGCCAACCCGGATGATCTCGACACCGGGGGGTGCGCTAATGGCGGTGGGTCCGCTCACCAAGGTAACTTTCGCCCCCCGCTGACGAGCGGCCCTGGCCAGGGCATAACCCATCTTGCCGGTTGCCGGGTTGCTGAGGAAACGGACTGGATCCAGGGGCTCCCGGGTCGGACCGGCGGTAATCAGGAAATGGTGGTCCGTGAGGTCCTGAGGCGATAAGGCGGCCGCAATCTCCTCTATTGCGGTGGACCAATCCGGCAGACGACCCGGGCCGTGGTCGCCGCAGGCCATGGCCCCGCAAGCCGGGGGGATCACGGTGTATCCCAAGGCACTGAGCCGCAGCAGATTGCCTTGGGTAGCCGGGTGCTGGTACATGGCGCTGTTCATGGCCGGAAAGACCACCACCTTGGCCGTGGTGGCCAGGGTAACGGCGGTGAGCAGGGTGTCGGCCATGCCCTGGGCCAGCCGGGCAATGGTATTGGCGGTGGCCGGGGCGATCAGCAGCAGGTCACACCCCTTGGCCAAGGAGATGTGCGGGATGGTCTCATGGTGGGGTGCATCGAACATCTCGCACTCCACCGGGTTACCGGAGAGGGCGGCGAAGGTCATGGGGGTAACGAAGCGGGTCGCGGCCCGGGTCATGATGACCGTCACAGCTGCCCCCTCCTGGCGCATGGACCGTACCCAGTCAGCGGCCTTGTAAGCGGCAATACCCCCGGTGACACCAAAGAGGATCCGTTTGTCGGTGAAAGGGATGGTCATGGGCATCGCTTGGGTAACGGTTGTCAGGTTACAGTTGACGGTTTCAGAAATCCTTGCCGGTTTCGCAGGCCGATGGTCAGCTGCACGACTTTTTGCGATGCCAGCATCTTTGACGGTTTCGCAAAAATCGCTCAACCGCCGCTGGCACGCCTCGTAAAACATTGAAATTGCATTGGCAGATGCTCAGCTTCACGACTTTTCGCGAGACTATCATCTTTGGCCAAGAAGGGGGATCTGTGCGGTTGTGTTCAGCCTAAGAAGGGGTAAGCCGTCGAGCAAAAATAACCTGAACAATCAGCATCACGGCGACGGCATCCCCCTTGTATCTTGAGGGAGCCGTAAAGGTAATGGCAATTTGTCCATGTTGTTTCTACACGGCTCCTGTTCACCCGCAACCGATTGCCCTGTATCGTGCTTACGGCGTGGTATCAGTAGCCCCCACCCCCACCGCCACCCGCTGTTAGGTCCTCGGTTATATAGGCATAGACCTTGGTGCTGCCGCCAAATTCGCCGGCAATGATGGTGATCATGCAGTTTTTGTTGGGTTTGGAAAAGGCGAGCAGGTTGTTTTTGTAGTGGGCCTCGCCGGTGAGCTTCCAGCCATTTTTCTGCATGGACTGGTTGAAGAAATCGGACAACGACTCAACTTCAAGTCTGCCACTGAGGCTGACGACACCGCCGATGAAGGAGCTGGTATTGATAAAGAGTGTTTGGTCACGGGCCACTTTCAATTCGTTTGGCACCTCGAAATCCCGGAACTTGGTGGGGAAGTAGGATTGGCTGGTGTTGGTGCCGCCATCCGGGTTCGAGTTCTGGCCCAGGTTGACGCCGTTACAGCCGGCGAGCAGGATCATGAGCAGGGCAGGGATCAGGGCCTGGATGCATCTGGGGTAGTTGGTACGGGTCATGGGGTGGTCCTCCTAAGGGCAAAAGTTCATGGAATTGCAACTGCTCGGAGCATTTTCTCATCCCTGGTCACCAGTTTGCTTGGCAACTGATAGGCAGGCTCCTGATGTTGAGCATGGGGTGGTGGCATACGGAGTATTTATATACTAACGTTTTTGGGCAAAATCCACTAAAAGGTGTGGCTGGCGGCCTCTCCTTGCCTTCCCTGTTGTAATCAGGTAGATAGAAAACCCTTCGCTGGTCACGGCAAGGTTGATTTGTCGAGGGAGCAAACGTCAATTCCGGGGGGAGAGTTGCCCATGTCCGGCAAGGAGTAACCGATGTCAAAATCCAAAAAAAATAGACCGTTGCCACGGCTTGGGCCAGGGCTGTTTGCGGTTGACACCCATTGTCACCTGGACATGGGGGCCTATGCCGATTGCCGCGAGGTGATAGCACGGGCCGAGGCCGCCGGGGTGCGCTATCTCGTGTCGGTGGGGATTGACCTGCCAAGCTCACGGGCGGCGGTGGCCCTGGCCGATGAGTTTCCCGGCGTTTACGCCACGGTGGGCATTCATCCCCATCATGTGGTCGGCGTTGACGAAGCCGTCTATGGCGAGCGGGCCGCTCTGGCCAAGCACCCCAAGGTCAAGGCCTATGGCGAGATCGGTTTGGATTACGCCCGGGACTACGCCCCCCATGGGGTACAGCTCGCCCATTTCGAACGCCAAGTCCATCTGGCCAAGGAGCTTGGTCTGCCCTTTATTATCCATGACCGTGAAGCCCATGGGGAGGTCATGGCCATCCTGCGGGCCGCGGCCCCCTTGCCGGCGGGGGGCGTGATGCACTGCTTCTCCGGCGACTTGGGGTTGGCGGACGCGGCCATGGACCTTGGCTTCCTGATCTCCATCACCGGGGTGGTAACCTTTGCCAAGGCGGAACAGCTCCATGAGGTGGCCCGCCGTGTTCCCCTTGGGGCCATGCTCCTGGAGACCGACGGACCGTATCTAACCCCGGAACCCTTTCGCGGCAAGCGCAACGAACCGGCCTATCTCCTCTACACCGCCGAGCGGGTTGCCCAGTTGCGTGGGCTCTCCCTGGACGAGGTGGTCCGCCAGACCTCGGCCAACGCCGCGAGACTCTTTGCCCTGGAGGATAGGCCATGAGCACCATGAAAAATTGTTTAGAGGGGATTAGCGCACGGATTGTCCGGGCGGCTAGCCGCTCCGGTCGTCCGCCGGAGGCCGTAACCTTGGTGGCGGTCAGTAAGCGGGTGACGGTGGATCGTCTGCGGGAGGCGGTGGCCGCCGGTCAACTGGTCTTTGGCGAGAACTATCTGCAGGAGGCAATGGCCAAGATTGACGCCCTGCCGGGAGTGGTGTGGCACTTCATTGGCGGGATTCAGTCGAACAAGGTCAGGGCCATTGCCGAGAACTTTCACGTGGTGGAGACGGTTGATCGCCCGAAGATCGCTCGGGCCTTGGAGAGAGAACTGAGCCGTTTGGGCAAGGTCATGGAGGTCTATGCCCAGGTCAATATCGGCCGGGAACCGCAGAAGTCAGGGGTCTTGCCGGAACAACTCGACCAATTGGTGGCCGAGATCATCAGCTGTCCCCATCTGCACTTGGCAGGGCTGATGACCATGCCCCCGGATAGTGATGACCCCGAGGCCAGTCGCGGCTATTTCCGGCAGATGAAGGGGTTGGCCGATGGCCTCTATGCCAGGGGGGTGGTCCCCCAGGCCATGGGCCTCTCCATGGGCATGTCCATGGACTTCGAGATTGCCATCGAAGAGGGGGCAACCCTGGTCCGGGTGGGGTCCGCCCTCTTTGGTGCCCGGGTGTAGGTCCATGGTGACGACCGTGACTCTTTATTCACCCCTCACCTGCTTGGGCCAGGTACATCTGTAGTTGGGCAAAGGTGCAGCCGTGGGCAAGCACCGGGGTGACCTTGCCCTTGACCTGATAGGTGTGGGGTGAAAAATAGGTGGCAAGCCCTCTCTGGTCGAGGAGGGTTGCGGTGTCGTTGCCGATGAGGATGTCTTTCCCCAGTTTTGAGGTCAGTCCTTCCAGCCTGAAGGCCACATTGACGGTATCGCCAATCACGGTGAAGTCTCTATTGCCGTCCACCCCGATGTTGCCGATTACCGCCTCGCCGGTGTTCAGGGCCGCGCCGATGGTAAGCGGCCAGGGCAGGTCGGGGACCTTCTTGCCTAAGGCAGAGGTCATGGCCGCGATGTCCGCGGCGCAGGTCAGGGCCTGGTGTACGGTATGGCGCAGGCTGGTGCCCTCGGCCCAGATGGCCATGGCGGCATCACCGATGAATTTGTCGATGCGGCCATGGTGCTTGGCCACCACCTCGTTGGTCTGCTGACACCAGACCCTGATGATGTCCGAGATCTTTTGGTCGCCTATTTTTTCCGAGAGAGAAGTGAACCGGCGGATATCGCAGATCAAGACCGTGACCTGGGTCTTGGTCACAAAGGCTACGGTCCGCTCCATGTCATCATTGGCGCAGGTTGGGATCTCGACGGTGTAGTTCTGGAGGAAGGTCAAGGTCGATTTGCCGCCGATCTGAATCAGATCGCCGGAACGGAGCGGGGTGGGGGTGACAATCCGCTGACCATTGACCATGGTGCCGTTGGAACTGCCCATGTCCAGGGCGTAGGCGGTGCCGTTCTCTTCAAGTTGCACCATGGCATGCTGCCGCGAGACCCAGCTGCTGTCCAAGATGATGTCGTTGCCTTGGCCGCGCCCGATGCGATAGGATTTTTTGTCGGTCAAGGGCCAGGTCTTGAGAACGCTGCCCTTGCTGTCCAACAAGGAGAGGGAGATTGGCGTGGTGACCGGGGTATTCATGAAATTGATACTGAGCGCCTAAGGGGTGTTGTCTTCATGGAAAGATCTCACGATGAGTGGCGTGGTAGCGCGGTAGTGTGAGTACTGCCAGAAACCGCGTTACGGAGAGCGCACCACCCGTGACTGCGGCGCATCAGCAGGGATGCTCCTCCGCGCTTCATCAGCATAGCAAAGAATACCTGCCTTATCACTTACTAATTGACATCCCCGCTATTAGTTCATTTAATAACTCAAATCGTGCTGATCAGCGGTTGGCTGGAATTATGGAGGGGTTGTTTATGGAAATAAAATATGGCAAAGGGCTGGTGTTTGAGTCAGCAGACGGGCAACAGCTGGAACCCGCGGCGCCATTGACCTTGGAGAGAGAGGACGCACTGCGGCAGATCATCCGTCAAGGGTTTCGCGCCCCGGTCGGTTTGGACCAGGCGTTGACCTTGATTATAGACGGCGCCTCCCATGCCGTCTTTAATTTGAGCGTCAGCGGGGTGGGTATTTACCTGAATGCGCCGGATCAATTTGACGAGAAGGTTGAACTGCACGGCATGACGCTGATGTTTGGCGGTCAATCCTTTAGCGTCGATGGTACGGTCATGCATCTGGCAAGTGATGGGGCCAATGAACTCTGTGGCATTGAGTTGACCTCCATGTCCTCTGAGTGCAAACAGGCCATCAACGCGTATCTGCGGACCAGTCGCAGCACCCTTTTCGCCTCATAAGTCGAGCCGGGCATGAGCGAAAAAGCAAAAACACCGGTTGACATCCTGGCCGATATCTTAAATGACCAACACTCCGGCACCATCCGTGGCTTAGACGAGCTGAACAAGCTGATCCGGGTCAATGCGGAAGCCTCGCCAGTGGCGAAAACGGTTGCCACCTTGCCGCGACCTAAGGCGAAGGGACGCAAGAAGCAGAGGACCACTCACTATCTGACCCAAGAGGTCTTCGATCACCTGGGGCAAGCCCGGGATGGCCTCCGAGCACTCCTGCCCGAGGATGCGAAGGCCAAGGCCAACAAGTCCCGTATCGTGGAGAGCGCCATCACCATGGTGCTGCAAGAGTTTGGGGAGAAAGGGATGGAGAGTGCCTTGGTCCAAGAATTGCTAAAAAAACTTGAGGATAAGTAGTTGTTGACGAAGCCAGCAAGGATAAACAACCAGCCAGAACACCGCCGTGGTCCAGCGATGTCTGGAGCCAACAGGCCAGGATGGTCTATTGGCGAACACACCTTGATCGACTGGGAGCCGGTGCCATGATTATTGTCTGTCCCCACTGCAAGAAGCAGCACAATATTGATGAAAAGGTGATCCCGGCTCATGTCACTAAGGCGAAATGCAAATTCTGCGGTAATCCCTTCCCCCTTGAACTCCCGGGCAAGTCGGCCCCTCTGGAACAGCTGATCAAGAAGGAGGAAGGCCCGCGCAAGATCAGCGTCTCCCTCAGCAAGGGTGGGGTGGGTAAGACCACGACGGCGGTGAATCTGGCAGTCGGTCTCTCCTTGGCCGGGTTCAAGGTGCTGTTGGTGGATACCGACACCCAGGGCCAGGCCAGCTACATGCTGGGTGTCAATCCCCAGGCAGGCCTGACCGAACTGGTCATGGGTGAGTTGAGGCCGGAAGAGACCATGCTCCAGGTCAGGGAGCGGTTGTGGCTACTGGCGGGCGGCAAGTCATTGGCCGGGGTCAAACGCTTGATCGGGCGCAAGGATTTTGGTGGCGAACTCACCTTGGCGGAGACCTTGACCGGCCCGGCTCAGGCCTTTGACTATGTCATCGTCGA
>CAYSFY010000132.1:11768-12317 GCA_964430285.1 uncultured Desulfobulbia bacterium | reverse complement strand
TGCCCGAAATGGCATCCCACATGATTAAGGAGAACAAAACCATGCCCAACCAACGCCCTTGCCGCTTAAAACCTCTCCTCCAGGCCCTGACCCTGGGGATCACCCTCTGCGTGGCCGGACCGGCCCTGGCCAGGATGGCCAAGCCCGTCAACGCGCCAACCATCGACAGCCCTCTGAAGTACAAGGACTACAACATCGTGCTGATCAGTTTTGATGCCATGCAGGCCCAGCATGTCCACTCTATGGGGTATCCCAAGGCGACCACCCCCACCATAGACGCCATGGCCCAGGAGGGGTTCAACTTCACCCAAGACATCTCCGTGGCCTCCTGGACCGTGCCCGCCTCCATGACCTGGTTCACCGGGGTCTACCCCTCCGAGCACCGGCTGTTGAACAAATTCGCCGTCTATGAGCCACCCGTGGAGAAGATCGCCAACTTAAAGGAGTTGGCCCCCTCCCTGGTTACCCTGGCCGAGGTGCTGAAGGGCAATGGCTACGCCACCGCCGGCTTCACCGCCGTGAGCGTGCGCAACCACGCGATGGAGTTCT
>CAYSFY010000132.1:3437-11758 GCA_964430285.1 uncultured Desulfobulbia bacterium | reverse complement strand
TCGCGGGCAAGCCGCTTGATCGGCTGGATGATCCGCGCCCCGAGCGTGGCGTGGTCCTTGATCTTCGCGTATTCGGCCGGGGTCAACGGGGTCTTTGGCTACAATCAGGGGTTTGACGTCTATTTCGACAAGGCCAAGTTCGGCGACCTGGAGGAGAGCGTGCCCCGGGCCTTGGCCTGGCTCAAGGAGAAAAAGGATACAAAGTTCTTCCTCTTTCTGCACGGCTATGACTCCCATGGTCAGTGCGTCCCCCAGGAGGGATTTGACCGCCGCTTTGTCGATCCCGCCTACAAGGGCAAGTATACCGGCTCCACGGCGGAGCAGGAGGCCCTGCGCGAAGAGGGGTTGGCCAAGGGCGCCATTACGCTCAGTCCCGAGGATGTCGCCTTCTGGCGCGCCATCTATGACGAAAAGATCAACCGGGCCGATGCGCGCTTCCAAAAGTTCATGGAGGGCATGCAGGCCCTGGGCCTGAAGGACAAGACCATCTTTGTGCTGACCGCGGATCACGGCACCGAGGTCTACGAGCACCAGCGCTTTGACCACGGCTTCACCCTCTATGACGAGTTGATCCATGTGCCGCTGGTCATCAAGCTGCCCGAGCACCGGCTGGGCGGGACCATCCCCGGCCAGGTCAGCAGTGTTGACGTCATGCCCACCATCCTCGATCTCCTGGATGTTCCGGTGCCGGAACCGGTGCAAAAACAGCTCCGCGGCCAGAGTCTGGTACCGAACATGCGTGGGCAGGACACGCCCCCCCGCGATTGCTTCTCCGAGACCAACTACCGGCTCTACACCTTCAAACGCTCCATCCGCACCCCCGAGGGGTGGAAGTTTATCATGACCATGGAGTCCAAGGCCAAGGAACTCTACAACCTGAAGTCCGACCCCAACGAGACCCAAAACCTGGTGACCAAGGAGCCCCGTATCGCTTACGAACTGGAGCAAAAGCTCTTTGCCCACTTCAAAGAGATCGGCCATGACCTAAGCCAAGAAAAGTGGAAGACCGGCCTCAGTCCGGTCTACGCCTCCCAGGCCAAGGGGTGGAAAAAGAGATGAGCCGGCGCTTCCGTGTTACTGCGGGAGTTGCCGGCCTGGCCCTGGCCTTGCTGCTGACCGGCAGCGTCAGCCAGAGCTTTGCCACGGCTGCTCAGGACGAAGGGCAGCCACCGACCCTGCCCCGCCACGAAAACACCAACGTCATCCTGATCTCGCTCCAGTGCCTGCGGCCGGACCACTTAGGCCTCTACGGCTATAAGCGCCAGACCAGCCCCAATATCGATGCCCTGGGCAAGGAGTCGGTGGTCTTCGAGAATGCCATCTCCCAGGCCAACCTGACCCCGGTGGCCCAGATGAGCGTGCTGACCTCCCAGTACCCGAGGGTCAACGGCATGGTCTCCTTTGAGGTGGCCCCTGACCAGGTGACGGCGGAGACCCTGCCCAGCATCCTGAAGCACTATGACTACACCACCGCGGCCACCATCAGCTCGCCCGAGTTCTTCATGCGTTACGACAGCGGGGCCGGGGCCGTGGTCAACCCCGGGGACCTCTTCTCCCGCTCCTTCGACTATTACGGCCGCACCCGCCGGGGCCTGGGCGGCCGCAGCATCCGCAAGGTGCCCAGCGAGGCCCTGCAGTGGCTGGCCGCCAACAAGGAGAAGAAGTTCTTCCTGTGGATCGCCTCCGGCCTGATCCACATGCCCTATGCCGCCGCCGTGCCGGCTCCCTATCAGACCATGTACGACCCGGCGGGATACACCCCCTTCTGGAAACGCATGCCCCTGCCCAAGTCGGAGAGTGCCGACAGCCTCGACCCCTCCTACGAGGTCTTCTCCCGGGTCTTCCACAATGACTTCTATCTGGGCTTCAAGCCGGTCTACCACCTGACCCAGACCGATGTCGACTACGTCAACGCCCGCTACGACGCCGGGGTTACCTACACCGACCGTTTTGTCGGCGAGGTGATGAAACAGCTGGCCGCGCTCAAGCTCACCGACAAGACCCTGGTGGTCCTGCAGTCCATCCACGGCGAGGACCTGGGCGAACAGGGGAACTTCTTCCACTACGACGTCACCGACACGGTGATCAAGAATGCCTTGATGATGCGCTTCCCGGATCACGAGTTCAGTGGACGCAGGTATAGCGAGCAGGTGCAGGGGATCGACATCCTGCCCACCGTTCTCAACTACCTGGAGATCCCCGCCCCCCATGGGGCTCAAGGCAAGAGCATGCTGCCCTACCTCAAGGGAGAGGAGACCACACCCCCCAACGAATTTGCCTATATCGACCGCCTGCCTTGGTGGGAGTACACCTTGAGCAAGTGGTACCTCGCCTTTAAGAGCGCCCAGGGTGACACCTTCGTGGCCTCGGAAAAGGCACCGCTCGCGGCATACCAGACGATGCTCAAGGAGCGCTTCGCCACGCTTGACGCCCCGCCAGGCGATATCGCCATCCGCACCAAGGAGTGGAAACTCATCCTGCGCAAGGACAAAACACTGCTCGACCAGGTCTCCTGGTGGCGATTTATCTCCGGCAGCACACAGGAGACCGTGGCCCATGAACTCTATGACCTGACCCTTGACCCCCAAGAGAAGAACAATGTCGCGGCTACCCACCCCGAGGTGGTTGCGCGCTTGAAGGAGAAGCTACTGGCCTGGAATTCGACTGTCGAGGAGCAGAAGAGCACCTACAAAAAAGAAGAGAAGCACCTGATCATCCCCTACCCATGACCGCGGGAGGGACGTGCGGGGGACCCGATCTCTGCCGTTCATGGCACGGGTTCACCTATTCCATCAACCACAGAGGAGAGCGCATGAGAAAATTGATGATGTTCGTATTGGGGTCCTTGCTGGTCCTGTCGACGGCCACGGCTTGGGCCGCCGGGCCAAACGCCATGAAGGCAAAAATGGGGACCCTGAAAGGGACCTTATATGTCAAAGAGAAGCCCCTGGCCAATGCCCTCATCTCATTTTTCGATAAACATATCGGCCCGCCGCCGATCTTGGGCAGCGGCGCCCGCCGGGTGCCCGAGGTCCTGGGCCGGACCAACGCCAAGGGCGAATTTTCGGTAAAGCTGCTCCCCGGCACCTTTTATATGGGTGCCCTGATCCGTGATGCCAACAAGGGCTCCGGTCCTCCCAGACCCGGCGAGCAGTTCTTTTTTATTGAGTCCGCACAGGGCCATCTCCGCGAATTCACCATCGTCGAGAAGCAGGTGACCGAGGTAGGCAGGGTAGAGGGCAAGGTCTTGGACACCGCCCAAGAGTTCAAGCAAATTATGACCATCAACGGCAAGGTCACCGGTGAGGATGGCAAACCGCTGGCCGGCATGCTGGTCACCTTAAAAGAGAGCCTGGATGCCCCTCGGCCCAAGTTCATCTCCGAAGGGACGGCAACGGACGGCACCTTCTCCATGAAGGTCCCCCCGGGCAAATATTTTGTGGTGGGCCGGGAGTCGGTGCAGGGTGGCAAACCGGCGGTGGGTTCCTATATCGGCTCCTATGGCAAGACCAACCCCACCACCGGCGAGTCGGCACCACCACCCCATGGCGGCAGTCAACCAGGGGCCTCGCCCGCCGCCATGGGCCTGCAAAACACCGGTGGCGGACAAGCCCTGGCGGTTGAGGGCAAGGCGGGAGAGGTGATCAACCATATCGACATCCAGATGTTCAAGATCCCCGATCCCGTGGAAACCAGGACAAAATTTGAAGCAGAGGCCAGCCAGGGCCTTGACAGCCGGGCGCCAGCCGACGCACCCGCTGCCAAGAAGCAGGACGCCCCAGCCGCGGTTGACCATTAATATGGCTTTTCAGGTAAAGGAGTAGACGTGTCAACCCGGAGATTTTTGTCCCTCATCCTCGTCCTGCTGGCGCCCCTGGTCAGCTGCTCGCTACCGGCCCAGGCCGAGACCTTGACTGCCGACACGGTCTGGCAGGGCCAAGTGACCATTGACGATGACCTGCTCATCCCCTCCGGTGTCACCGTAACGGTCAAGCCCGGCACCCAGGTCACCATCTCCCCCTCCGAGAGCACCAAGATCGATCCCGAGTATCTCTCCCATCAGACCGAGATCTTGGTGCGCGGCACCCTGCGGGTTTTGGGCAAACCCGAGGCCCCGGTCACCTTTACCATGGCCAAGACCGACAGCGAGGAGGCCAGATGGGCCGGCATCATCGTCGACAGCGGCAAGGTGGAGATGACCTCGGCCCGTATCTCCGGGGCGGAAACCGGCCTCTACCTGTTCACGGGTGAGGCCACGCTCACGGCAACCACCATCAGTGACAACCACTACGGTCTCATCGCCCATGGGCAAGGGGCCACGGTCAACCTCAACGCCTCCACCATCGGCAAAAACACCTTCGGCCTGTTCACTTTCAATGGGGCCACGGTGCACGAAGATCAGCTGGTCGTGGCCAATAACAGCAAAAAAGACCGCTTTGTCGGGCAGGCCAAGACCGCCCGCATCACCGAGCAGCTCTTGACCGTGGCGGATACCCCCATCACCCATGCCTATACCAACGAGACCCTGGTCGGCACCACCCTCTGGCGGGGTAAGATTCGCATCGACGGCCAGGTGAAGCTCCCCCCGGAGGGCCGGTTGATCATCATGCCCGGCACCGTGGTTGAGTTCAGCAAACTCGACAGCAACCATGACGGCATTGGCGAGAATGGCATTTTGATCCAAGGTGCGCTGTTGGCCAAGGGCACCAAGCAGCAACCCATCATCTTTCGCTCGGCGGAAAAAGAGCCCCACATGGGCGACTGGGACGCAATCAACATCCTGGGCAGCGACCAGCAACGGAATCTCATCGAATTTTGTCAGGTGGAACAGGCCTATCGCGGCTTCCACTTTCATTTCTCCACTGTCGCGGTCACCAACACCGTACTCCGCCACAACTATCGCGGCATGCAGTTTCAGGAGTCGGTGGTGGAACTCAGGGACAATCAATTCTACGGCAACAAGAGTGGTCTCCAGTGCCGGGACTCGGATGTGGTGCTGCTGCGCAATCAATTCTTCGCCAATATCAATGGCGCCAACCTCTATCGCTTGAATCTCCAGGCCCAAGGCAACACCTTTGCCAACAACCTGTGGGACGGGCTGCGCATTCGCGAAGGGGCGGCCACGGTGGAACAAAACATGTTGGTCGGCAACCGCTTCGGCTTGCAGGTATCCGATGCGGTCTTTGGCCGCTTCAACCGCAATCTGTTGGCCGCCAATATCGAGACCGGCCAAGCCTTACGGAACACCGACAACATCGAGAGCAACGCCAACGCCATCATCGCCAACGGCCTAAATGGCCTCATCATCCGCGATGCCCGCGGCCAGATCACCGGCAATATGATCAGCGACAACGGCGAGCGCGGCATCGGCATCCAATCCTTTGTCGGCCAGATTACCGCTAATACCATCGTCGCCAACGGCCTGTACGGGATTGGCCTGGAAGGCCATGACGACATCATGGCCACAGGCAACTGGTGGGGCAGCGCGAACCTGGACAAGGAGATCTTCGACCACCATGACGATCCGACCCTGGGCACGGTGACCTTCGCGCCCAAGGCAACTCAACCCTTGCCCTTCAGCTGGCCGGTGGAGCAGGTGCCGGTGGACCTGCAGTGGCAAGGGGAGATCACGGTGCCTGCGCCGCTGACCGTGCCCCAGGGCGCAGTGCTGGCGATCAAGCCGGGAAGCACGGTGCGTTTTGGGCAGGGGGCCGGTCTCACGGTCTACGGTCGGATTGTGGCCGAGGGTACCCCGCTGCAACGGATCACCTTTACGGCGCTGGCGGACAAAGGTCCGAACAGTTGGGGAGAGCTCATCATGGACCGGGCTACCGGCAGCCGTTTCACCAATTGCGACTTCAGTAAGGCCAGTTGGGCCTTGCACAGCCATTTTGTCGATCTCAAGGTCAGCCGCTGCCGCTTTTTCGATAACGAGGGTGGCCTCCGGCTGAACAGCGGTCCGGTGGATGTCAGCCAATCCATCTTCAAAAATAACCGCATCGGCATCCGCTCGTTTCGCGGCCTGGGCATCATCCACGATAATGAATTCTCCGGCAACGAGACCGCCATCTTTATTCGCGAAAAGGGCAGCAATATGCAAGTCAAGCACAACAATATCAAGGATAACAGCCGCTACGCCATCCAGCTTGGCGACTTTAATGACGAGGATGTCGATGCCCGCGAGAATTGGTGGGGAGGCAAACCGGTGGTGGACCAGCTCTTTGATGGTCACCGCGAGGAGTATATCGGCAAGGTGATCTTTGACCCGGAGCTCAAAGAACCGATCACCCTGGATTGGCAGCAGGGGGGGGAGAGGCCATGAACAAATCGTTTTTTCTGATCCTGGCCCTAGCCCTGCTGCTGTCGTTTGGCCAACAGACCTGGGCCGCTGACCTTGCCCTGCACGGAGTCATCTCCGACATCAACGGCAAGCCGGTGGCTGGGGCCGAGGTGGCCTTGTATCGCAGTAAAAATGTCAAAAAACCGGCTGATTTCGCCTCCAACCAGACAAATGAGGATGGCGTCTATACGGTGAGCGTTACCCCTGGTGTGTACTGGGCGGTGGCTGTGCTACGTAAAGGAGAGAAACGGTTTGGCCCTTTGGAGTTAGGCGACAAACACTCGGGTGAGGCAGTGGAGGTGAATATCACCCCCGATGGTGAGTTGCAGCATGACTTTACGGTCATGGACCTGCGCGAGGCGGCCAAGCAAAACCAGAAAAAAAATGCCGACCTGCTGCGCCTGAGCGGCCGCATCCTAGACCAAAACGGGAAACCCGTGGCCATGGCCTACACCATGGCCGATCGCGGGGGGCGTTTCAAAGAGATACCGGCCTATCTCTCCGCCTGGAGCGATAGCAGTGGCACCTACCTCCTTTTCCTGCCCAAGGGCCGCTTTTATCTGGGTGCGGCCAACGGCTATCCCCCCGACCCTGCGCAACCTCTCGACAAAGAGGTCAACCTGACCGCCGACATGGAGGGGGTTGATCTGGTGTTACCGATGAAATAGGCAGGGAGGGTTTACGCCTTTTTCACTCCACGCGGCAGGGGATTGCAGGGTGTGGCGCCAAGGGGGTAACTCTGCAATCAATCACAGCCCCACTCATTGATCGCCGCCAGCACTTGGGCAGGCGATATCGCATTCATGCACGGATCCTCGTAGTTACAACGCTTTTGGAAACAAGGCATACAATCCCGATCAAGCACTGGATGGATGATGCGTAATCCCGGATGGGGAGACTGTTCACGTCCCGAGGTTGGCCCAATGAGACACAGGACCTTTTTCCCCAAGGCGATACCGAGATACAGGCCAAGGGTATCGCTGGTGATCAGAACGCGACAGCTATTTATCCAGTCCATATAACCATACAGATTATCAAGGCTCTGCTGGAAGGTTACGGAGTAATGCCCTTCAGCAAGGGCCGCCAACTCTTGCCAATTCTTCTCCGGCCAGGCCTTTAAGGGCAACAACTTGCCGACATGGGTATTAAACCCCAGATCGAATTTGGGTACGGTCTTGGGCTGATACCCCAGAATGAAACTCTCGCCCTGCCACTGGGCTCCCAGCATGTCGAACAGCAACTCGACCCAAGCCTTGTTGTTCAGCTTTTTGATGTTCTCCCTCGTGGCAACAGCCAAGGCCTCATAGGCCATCTCATAGGCCTCGGCCTGGCCTGTCTCCTGATCGAGGCGAAAGCCAAAATGGGACCAGGCGGATATGTTATTGGCCAAGGCACAGATGCCAGGGACCTTCTCAAGATTGATCACCTTATCAAACCGTTCCCCTTGTAGCTGCAGGACACTCAGCAGGTCAAAGACCATAATGCGGTCGATATAGGGATTCCCGTCCAGCAAGGGTACCGCGGCTACATCAGTCAACCAGGTAACATGCTCATCTTTAAAAAGGTGCAAAACCGCCGTCGTCCGAAAGACATCCCCCAGACTGCAGTTACTGCCGATCTCCGGGATTAGGGTCTCGGAATAGCCAAGTTTAATGATCAGAATCTTATGTCGTTTATTTGCCATGTATGGTTATCCGCGGTGCCAAGTAAATTTTGCGGATCAGCGGCACGCTGTCCTTGAATTGCTTATTGTCAGCAAACGCCACCCTTCTCGCCTCTCTCGCCTTCACAATCCTCTGGGAATCTGATCTCCACCGAGGTGTGGCCAAACTGTTGAAAGCGGTTGGTCTTCGTTTTCACATCACAGGGGTTGCATGACCCAAAATGGTCACAGGCACGAAAGCTCTCATCAATACGAAAGGATGAATCCAGCAGATTGCCGATCGGCTGGCTGCGGCGGAAGAACCTCGATTCGGCAAAC
>CAYSFY010000132.1:0-3427 GCA_964430285.1 uncultured Desulfobulbia bacterium | reverse complement strand
TCGGCCGGCATAGAGATCGCTATGACAACGGTAGATGTGACCTGTGGGGTCGATCAACAGCTCCGTAGTCCGGCAATCAACCCGAGAGTTTCGGTTGTTGTCCACCGCATTGGCATAGCGATAGGTGCCAAACTTCCGTCCCTGGTACACCCCCAGAAACTCTTTGACCCGAAAATCTATCCCCACTCGTGCACACTCGACTCGGGCATGCGCGATCTCCATGCCCCAAGCCGGATGATCAACAGACCATACGCCGACAGAGTAGCCCCCGGCAAGCAACTTCAAAATTTTTTCCTTAAGTTCAGCAAAATTCATGGTCTCAGGATGATACGAAACCCGGATGGAGGCGTAAGGGGCCTGACGTTTTATCCTGGAGGGAGGGATATTAGCCATGAAGGTATCCACGTCGAGATGAAGATTCGTCAGCAGGTCAATGTTGAAATCTGGACGAATGCCGTTGATGATTTGATAAAATTCGGGATGGAGAGTTGGCTCTCCCCCCTGAATCGATAAGGGCAGATCCGAGCGGCTCATGATGCGATTTAGCCCCCGCACCCACTCAGAAACCGTAAGCATCCGACCACGACGGGTTAAACTCCCGAAACGATTGATGCAATATGAGCAGCGGAGGTTACAATTCAAGGTCAGAAAAACGCCTATATAATTGTACGACCCAGGGATGTCTATGGTGGGGAGGTCATCAGTGACCACAGTTGAATCTATCATATTCATGGCATCATTCTATCTCCATTGCTGCCTTGATGAGCAGGCGCATCCAACATCAAGGTGTCTTCCGAGATCGTAAGCTTAGCTTCTATTATTACTTAACGCAACCCCTTGATTTGTTACTACTAAACGACAAAAGCCCACCGAAGTGGGCTTTTGTCGTTTACCATTGTTTTGGTTTAAAGTTTACGGTGTAGTGATCCGGTAACCAGTCACCCCGAGACCTTCCGTGTTGCTTGTCGTCACGTTAAGAGTGGGGACAGAGGTGTTATAAATAACCCCAGCGCCAAATGTCGCCGTGCAGGTGCCAGAACCGCTGAACGCCTGGTTATTGCTGTTGTACACTGCCGTCAGGGCAGTACAGCCACTGGTATTGGTCGCTGTTACGATAATATTAGTCCCATTCCAGATGGCGCTGGTAACCTTGACGTTATCCGCACTTGGTGTTGTTGTGCTGTTCATGGTCTGATTCGGGAACATGGGCACCGCATTGGTCACCGTGCTCCACGGATCCGGTACTGTCAGATCACTCGCGGTAAACAGCGTTGAACCGTACTTGACTGCGCCAGACCAGTCTGTTGGTTGTCGGCATGAGCCGGTACCGCCAGGACGGGTACTTGCCGGACGGAAGGAGGAAGCAAAGAAGTCGAAGTTACCAAGGGTATTCCGGGCCTCACGACCTGGAGCAAATGCGGAAGTACCAGTAGTGCCGCAGGAGAGGTTGGTCGCTGTAATGGCAGTCGGCTTGGCGTGGAACACATTGACCCGTACCGCCTTGCCGGCAGTCCCGTCATGACAACTGAAGCAAATACCCCAGTTGTTGATCTGGCCCACCGTGTTACCAATCACATGACCGCCGCTATGGGCGACTGTACGTGTAAAGTCGCTGCTGTAGTCCGTCGTCGAATGGGTGCCCCCTTCGTTATAGGCATAAATCGTCATCTGACCCGGGGTTGCCGCCCAGCCGTTGACCGTTGCCCCACGCTTCGGAGTCACATGGCACTCTTCGCAAGGCAAGTGGGTCGGGATACCAGTGCCAGGAGCGGTCTCCTGGAAATTGGTGCCGCCGGCAACGTTACGCGGGTCGGTATGACAGTATTCACACTGACCAACTAAGGCGTGAGCATTGCCGTGATGGATGCTGGCACCGGTCGCGGTATGACAGACCGTACACAAGCCGCCACCGTCATTGGTGCCGGTTCCACCCGCAGGCATCGCGGTTACTCCTCGGTTCCCGGTCGCGGCAACCAGCACACCCTTCAGGTTCGCGTCAAAGGTGTGACAAGTACGGCAGGCGTCATGGACCTTGCCATCCGTCATGCTGACCGGAGCGCCGGATGCCGTGCCGGCAGTCGCCGTATGACAAGTAATACAAGTGGTGCCTGTACCGTTGACCATGCTGCTGTGGTTCACCGCCGCATGACAGTTGGTGCAGTTATTGGTTGCCGCGGTCGGGGTATCGTGATGAATGCCGCCGGTCGGGTAAGTCGCTACCGGATGGCAGGTCAGACAAGTCGCCAATCTCTTCAGGCCAGACGCATCACCAAGCAGAGCGCTGCCGTTTGCTCCAGCCTTTCTCGTCCCGCCGCCAGAAGCACTCACATGACAATTGCCGCACTTGTTCTTGTGTACATCAAGCACGATATTGGTCCCTGGGTGGCAGGTGGTGTTACAGGTTGCATCCCGGACAAAATCAGTTGGATTGTGACCGGCATGGCCGGTCGCACGGTCAGCATGACAATCGAGACAGCCCACCGTGGTCCCGGTAAGGATAACATTATTTACCGAGGTGTACCCCGCGCCGACATTGCTCGTGCGAGTGGAATCATGGCACTCGGTGCAGCCAAGTTGATGCAGGGCCAGGATGCCTTCAGTGCCACTCCAGGCATTGGCAAACAAGGCGTTACCCGAAGTGGTGCCACCACGACGGTGACAGGTATTACAGGCAGCGGTACCAGAAAGATCGGATCCCCGCATCAACACATCATGGGTCGTACTATTATGCACCAAGTGGTTGGTAAAGTATCCCACATGGCACTCGGTGCAGACATGCGGTTTGGCGCCGACTGTCGCTTGACTGGCCGAACCAATCAAGGCCGCTCCGCCTACACCACCCTGATGACAGGTCCCGCAATTGCCACCATGGATGCCGGCAATGATCTCACCGTGCGGTGCACCCGTACTGAGGCTGCCCGTTCCATGACAGCTCTGGCAGTTGCCTACCCAGGTAAAGGTGCCGTCGCCCTCACTGTGGGAACCCGTAGAAACCGTGCTATCCTTGATGCGATAGCCGGTGACATTGACACCGTCCGCGTTATTTGTAGTGACATCCAATGTCGGGACTGAACTGCTGTAAACCACAGTGGAGACAAAGGTCGCCGTACAGGTCCCAGTACCACTGAAGGCCTGGTTGTTCCCGTTATAGGTCGCGGTCAAGGCGCTACAGCCATCGGTATTGGTCGCGGTGACCACGATATTGGTCCCGTTCCAGGTGGCGGCGCTCACCTTGACGTTATCCGCACCAGGTGTGGTGACACTGTTGACGGTCTGGGCCGGGAAGATCGGCACCATGTTGGTCAGCGTGCTCCATGGATCAGGTACGGTCATGTCCGTCGATGTGAACATGGTGCTTCCATACTTCACTGCGCCAGACCAGTCTGTCGGCTGTCGGCATGAGCCGGTGCCGCCAGGGCGGGTACTG
>CAYSFY010000131.1:11278-12406 GCA_964430285.1 uncultured Desulfobulbia bacterium | reverse complement strand
GGTGGTCAAGGGAAAACTTGATAGCGATATGATCAACCCCAACCATATCGACCCGCAAACGCAGCAGCAAAACTCCACCACCTGTAACACCTTTGGCCTTATCTATGGGGGGCTGCTCAGAGATAGCATCAACGCCAAGCCGGTCAAATTTTTTGACCCCAATGGTGGCTTTGTGGAGGCCGGCCAAGACACCACCGGCATTTGCCAAGTCTGCCATGCCGCGACCCAACGTTTTACCGCTGATGGGGTAATGCCCGCGGGCACCGATACCCAGCATGCGAATTATGCGACCAGTAATTGCACCTCCTGCCACAAGCACCATGACGGCTTTAAACCCTACAGCCATGACAACGGCAGCTTTGCCTGGGCCGGCAACTGTGCCATCTGCCATGACAGCGAGCATGCCGTGGTCAACATCGTCACCCAAATCCATGGCGGATCCTGTGGGATATGTCACGAGACCGCTGCCGGCGGTGGAGCACGGGTGGATGGTGATCCCGCCAATGGCGTCGATGGCAGCGCGATTGGCGCCACCAAGGAGGCAACCTGCGTTGATTGTCATCTCACGAGGCTGGGCTTAGCGGCTGGAGCCATTCATCACATCTCGCGGCACCAGTATGCTGCCCTGGGTGACTGTACGCAATGCCATGCCGATGCCAACGGGAAGCTGGCCGCCGACCACACCACGATGATTCAGGCGGCTAGCGACTGTAGCGGCTGTCATTCAACGACTGCGGGGACGGCATCCGGAGCCCCGGTTGATCCCGCGGAGGCCAAGGTGCATGATGCGTGCATGACCTGCCACGAGACAACCGGGGCATTGAAGAGCGTGGAGAACGCCAACGATCCGGCCACCAATGCGACGGTTATTGCCATGCGGGCCGGTAACTGCGCGGACTGTCACGGCAGCGATTTTGCGAGTCATAGCCATACTCACGACGTGAGTTACAACGCGAATGCCGATCAGTCCCAGGCGGCAACGATGCCCGGCACCCCGTGCGCCAGTTGCCATAATGACGCGGGCTCAAGCTTGGGGAGCTGGGAGGCGATCCTGGTGGAGCACCGGAACACCTGTGCGACCTGCCACAGTTACACGGATGCGGACGGGTTGAATTCACCGCCGCTCGC
>CAYSFY010000131.1:9319-11268 GCA_964430285.1 uncultured Desulfobulbia bacterium | reverse complement strand
CGGAAAAAGCGGTGGGCGGCTCGCAAGCCACTCATGGCGGCAGTGGCCATGCAGCGGGTTGGAGCGCCAAGGATCAACACGGCTACCAGGTCAACCAGACAGGCCTTGCCACGTGCCAAAGCTGTCATGGCGCGGAACTTTCCTCCTGCACCACCTGCCACACCAGCAACGGCTTTGCGGACTGGAGCAGCAACTGCACCTTCTGTCACGGTGATCGGGCAAGCGGACGGCCATCGCCGCCGCTGGACATTCAGGGACGAAGCGTGACCACCAACACCAGCGTTGGTCGTCACGACCAGCATGTCGGATCGGCCATTTCGCGCACCATCACCTGCGCCGACTGCCATCTGAACCACGCCAACGTCATCACCGACACAAATGACCATATTGACGGCAACGGCATAGCCGAGGTCATCCTCGGGGGGACCGGCGTTTACAGCCGCACAAACGCCACCTCGTCAACCTGCGCCACAGCGTACTGCCATGGTGATTTCCTCGGCGGCACCCCTATCACTCCGAACTGGACGAGCACCACGGCAATGACCTGCACCTCCTGTCATCTGACGACAACCCAGGCGACCGGGGCGCACCCCAGGCATACTTCGTTTGCCTGCTCAGTCTGTCACGGCACTGGCTACTCCGCAACCGCCGTTAACGCCGCCGTGCATGTCAACGGCGTGAAAAACGTGGGCGGTAGCGGCAGCAATATCACGTCGTGGATATCGTCCTCGCAGACCTGTACCCCCGCCTGCCATGGCGGCAAAACATGGGGAGGTGCTGCCGATACCAACAAGCCCACCGACGGCACCTTGACCCTGAACGCAGGGGATGGCCATATCGACTTGGCCTGGACACCGGCCATTGATGAGGGTGGCCTATGGGCAACCAATAGCTATCAAGTCCGCTTCCAGACCGGGGACGCCGCTCCGACCTGCTTCTCTGGCACCTCGGTGTACATGGGAACGGCTGAAACATTTACCCATGGCGGTCTTGCCAACGGCACCCAGTACTCATACCGGGTCTGCGCCTTCGATGCGAGAGGCAACTTCTCCGACGGGATCACTGGCACAGTAACCCCGAAGGGGCCGTGAGCTGATCGCAACCGTGGCGCATAGTGCAAGCAACACGCGGCACATCACCACCGGCTGGGGCAAGTTGAAAAAAAAATCGGACACCACCGTTTGCCTGTTAGCAAACGGTGGTGTCCGATCCTGCGCCACGGCTTGACCACGCGTCTCCAGGGAAGGGTATGAGATAAGACCATTCGGGCGTTGCTTGGGCACGGCAACGTGCAAACGACCATGATCCATCCCCATGTGACCAGGAGGAATATCCTCGGGGTCCTTAGTCTCATGGAGCAGTTCCGACCCTTTTGCCCGTTGACTGTTAACGCCTGGGCTCCCCTCCCGCGGACCCCCTTTCCTGCCCCCGCCGCTCTCTTTTTCCTTTTGACATCAAACCGCAAAGAGGGTATCTCTTTGGCCTTGTTCCATTTTCATCCTCATATGACTCTCACCGCAGGCAGACTCTGATGAAGAAAATTCATGTTGGTATCATTGGTTTTGGCACCGTGGGCAGCGGCACGGCAGAGGTCCTGTTGGCCCAGGCCGCCACGCTCAGCAGAAAGACGAACCTCGACATTGTCTTGAAGACCGTGGCGGACATCATGCTCCCCGAGCTGCCGGCCCGCTTTGGTGGCTGCACCCTCACCCGCAACGCCGACGACATCTTCAACGACCCGGAAATCGATATCGTGGTGGAGCTGATCGGCGGCATCGAGCCGGCCAAGAGCTTCATCTTGAAGGCCATCGAGGCCGGCAAGCACGTGGTCTCCGCCAACAAGGCCCTCTTCTCCACCCATGGCCGCCAGATCTTCGAGGCCGCCACCCGCAAGGGGGTTGAGGTGGGGTTCGAGGCCTCGGTGGGTGGCGGTATCCCGGTGATCAAGG
>CAYSFY010000131.1:0-9309 GCA_964430285.1 uncultured Desulfobulbia bacterium | reverse complement strand
TGGCCGCCAACACCATCCAGTCGATTATGGGCATCATGAACGGCACCGCCAACTACATCCTCAGTCAGATGACCGACCACGGCCTGGCCTTTGACGCCGTGTTGAGGGATGCCCAGGCCAAGGGCTACGCCGAGGCCGACCCCACCTATGACGTGGAGGGGATCGACACCGCCCACAAGCTGGTGATCCTGATGACCATGGCCTATGGCATCAACATCCGCTTGGAGGATGTCTCCATTGAGGGGATCTCCCGCATCGAGCCCATTGACATCGAGTTCGCCCGTCAGTTCGGCTGCCGCATCAAGCTCCTGGCCATCAGCCACAACCACGGCGACCACATTGAGGCCCGGGTCCATCCCACCATGGTGCCGGATGATCAGCTGTTGGCCAACATCAACGGTGCCATGAACGGTATCAACTTCAACGGCGACATGGTGGGTAATGTCCTGTTCTACGGCCAGGGGGCGGGCAAGATGCCCACCGGCAGCGCCGTGGCCGCCGATATCGTCGACATCGCTCGCAACGTCGCCTTCAACTGCCTGAATCGGGTGCCCAGCCTCTCGTTTCTGCCCAGCGAGATCAAGGATTGCGTCATCACCCCCATGGAGACGATCAGCGGTCCTTACTACTTCAGGATCTCGGCGGTGGATAAACCCGGGGTCCTGGCCACCATCGCCGGCATCCTGGGCAAAAACGGGATCAGTATCGAATCGGTGATCCAGAAAAAACGCGAGGCCTCGGGGCCGGTGCCCATCGTCATCCGCACCCACGAGGCCCAGGAGAAGGCGGTACGGGCAGCCATCGGCGAGATCGACTCCCTGGACATCGTCACCGAGAAGACGGTGACCATCCGCATCCTGAAGTAGAGGGCTTGCGCCGTTTAGCGAAGACACCACCGTGGTCGCTTTCGCATAAATCGTTCAACCGCCGCCGGCACATGATGAAACGCGTTGATAGCGCGGAGGCGGACGGTGGGTTTGTGGACTGTTCGCGGGTCCATCAATAATTGAGGGGAGGGCAATGAAGTACATCATCTTGGTTGGCGACGGCATGGCGGATTTTCCGCTGGCCGAGTTGGGCGGGAAGACACCGCTGGAGGCGGCCGCGACCCCGGCTATTGATTACCTGGCCGCCCACGGTCAACTCCATACCTTGCGCACGGTCCCCGACGGTCTGCCACCGGGCAGCGATGTGGCCAACCTCTCCCTGCTGGGCTACAAGCCGGAGGATTACTACACCGGCCGCGCCCCGCTGGAGGCGGCAAGTCTTCAGGTCCCCCTGGGCGAAAAAGATATCGCCTATCGTTGCAACTTGGTCACCATGGCCTTTGGCGATGAGGATCAGGCCACCATGGTTGATTACAGCGCCGGCCACATCTCCACCGCCGAGGCGGCGGAGATCATGGCCACCCTGGCGGCCACCCTGAATGGCGGGGGGCTGGACTTCTATGCCGGGGTCAGCTATCGCCACCTGCTGGTGGTGGGTCAGGAGGTGGATGACCTTATTACCGTCCCCCCCCATGACCATACCGGCACCGATGTCAGCGACCACTGGCGGGCCTACCTGCACAACCCCATCTTTGGGCCGATGGTCAGACGGGCCAAAGATATCCTGGCCACCCACCCGGTCAACCTGCAACGCATCGCCGCAGGCAAGCGGCCGGCCAACGCCATCTGGCTGTGGGGCGAGGGCCGCGCCCCGATCCTGCCCACCATGAAGAGCCGCTTCGGCATCACCGGTGCCTTGATCTCGGCGGTGGACCTATTGAAGGGGATAGCGGTCTACGCCGGCATGGAGGTGATCAACGTCCCTGGGGCCACCGGCTATCTGGATACCAACTATCAGGGCAAGGCCGATGCCGCCTTGCGGGCCCTGCGCGACCACGATCTGGTCCTGGTCCAGGTGGAGGCCCCGGACGAGGCCGGCCACCAAGGCCTGATCCCGGAAAAGGTCCGGGCCATTGAGGACTTCGACCGCAAGATCGTGGCCCCCATCGTGGACGGCTTGGCAGGCACGGATTTCCGTATCGCCATTACCTGCGACCACTACACACCCATCGTGATGAAGACCCATGCCGCCATGCCGGTGCCCATCGCCATCTTTGATTCCACGGCCCAGGGCAAGGGGGCAGGTCAAGGCTATAGCGAACGGATGGCCGAGGCCGCCGGCTCCCTGTTGGACGACGGCGAGGAGTTCTTCGCGGCCTTGCTCAACCGCTAGCCCGTGGCCAAGATCCAGATCAAGGTGCCGGAGGGCGCCCACTGTTGCCGCCATCGGGTGCTGTATGGCGATACCGATTCCGGCGGGGTGGTCTATTACGCCAACTACCTCCGCTACTTCGAGCACGGCCGTACCGAGTTGATGCGGGAGCTGGGGTGTACCTACCGCGACTTGGAAGGGCAGGGCTTCATCCTGCCGGTGGTGGAGTCCTATAGCCGCTACCAGGCCTCAGCCCTCTATGACGACCTGTTGACCATCCGCACGGCCCTGGTCGACCTGCAGAAGTTCTCCTGCCGCTTTCATTACGCCATCCACCGGGAGGCGGACAACCTGCTCTTGGCCAAGGGGTTTACCGTCCACGCGGTGGTGAATCGCGCCGGGCGCCTGGTCAAATTCCCGAATGAGATCCATGAACTATTGCACAAATTTTGTCTTGCCGGCGTTATTCCTTGACTTCTCGGTGACCGTTAGGCTATAGTGTTCGGAGTGACGCGGGGTGGAGCAGTCCGGTAGCTCGTCGGGCTCATAACCCGAAGGTCAGAGGTTCGAATCCTCTCCCCGCTACCACATGCAATTACAAGGGGTTCAGAGAATATCTGAGTCCCTTTTTTTGTGCCTTGATTTTCCCTTCCCAACAGTATTCCCAACATCTGGCCTTCTTTTTGTTTTCTTTACTGCCTGTCAATGGGTGTCAAACGCCCATAAAATTACTACATCAAGCTGCAAGTCTTCCAGACATACTCGCGCTGAAAGACGGGCACGAACAGTTGTTTCTCGTCAATCTTGTCAAGGATGTTGGAAATCTTCATGCAATGTTCTCCAGTAGTTTTTCTGCGCTACCCGCAACGCTGGCCCTGCCCCGAGTCATTGAACGAATCGCATCATGACTCAGCATGTTGAACAGGGATGTTGAATTCTGCGGGGATGTAGGGCCGGTAGAGTTTTCTTATTGGGTTGTAGAAGATCCACACTTCCCCACGATGAACTCAAAGAGTGGTCGGAACACTTCGAAGCAGGCCGCATCCAACGTAGGCACAACCTCCTTAGCAAAAACAATTTTTTCCCGGTCTGATCTAAAAACGATTTTACTCCCACCAACACACGGTTCCTCCTGGTAATAGGTGGCCGTGGCCTCCTGCCCGTAAAACAGATGCTCGATCTCACAGCAGGAATCACCGCCGAATGTTTCCTTGGTGGCGGAATTTCTGATAACCTGCCTCCGAATATCGGCATGATCGGCAACAGGGATCATAAAGGCGTAGGATTCGCCTTCTGCCCATTGCTTGATCATACCTGACAACGGATCTTCTATAAGAACAGTGCCGTTGAGACCGTTCCACTGGTCATACGCCTTATCGAAATCGAAAAGGCCAAACACTGGCAGACCACCCATCTCAGCATGAATCCGATTGTCGGTCAGGAGCTGTTTGATATAGGTGGAGCTGAACGCATAAAAGGGAATGAACGGCATCTCGTCATCAAAGAGCTTATACCAAGCCTCCTTGATGATGATAGGATCGCTGCTGCCCTCGGTAAAGAGCACCGGTTTGTGCTCGATCTGGATGGCGTTGATGATACTGAGCAACTGTTCCTGCTCGGAGTATTTGATCAGGTCCGAACTGAGCTTTTTGATGGCGACGGATTTCGGCAGGTCGTAACAGTTGGCGTGGTTGTCCTTGATGTCGAAAAATTTTATTTTCTTCTTGTCGTGTGGGATCAACGTGACCGCACTGTGACTGCTCATCAGTACATGATTACCTTTGACGGCCGTGTCGGTGATCTCGACGACCTGTTTCAGGAAATCGAATTGCCATTCGGGGTGGAGGAATGAATCTGGCTCATCCAACAGGGTAATGCAGTTGCGGTCCTTGAATAGCTCGATAATGGAATAGATGTAAACAGACTGAAACTGCCCGTCGCTGAAATGGGCTATGGTGGCGTCTGTATCACCAACAAGCTGAAGCTGGATAGAGATCTCATCCAGCATGTCAAGCGTCTTCAGGTTGTCGAACTGACGGAACAGCTCCTGCGGGCGAAACTCGCGGAATTCCTGCTGGACTTTGGAGATGTCCAGGTAAAGGACATAACGGTCCAACGAGGCAAAATACCCTTCCGGGCGCACCTTAATGCCACGTGCTTGACTGATGCAGGTGGTCAAGCGATCCAAAAAGGTCTTGGTGATACCTTCCACCTTCCAGTAACGGTCCGATTCGTCGTTGTTCTCAATGTCGAACCGGGAGTCGGTGGCGTAGTTTGGCCGCTTCAGCATCAGCCTGACCTCAGGCGCTACCGTTGTGATGCCCAGTTTTTGGCAGACAAACTGGCGGGCCTTGGTGTCAGCGGGCTGCATCAGTAGCGAAGCCAGTAACAGTTCCTTGTATTCGGGACCGATACCGATGAAGGGACGACTTTCACCGATGTCGGCCTTTTTGATGCGCTTGCTGAAGGCATCCTCGTATCTCTCCACCAACTCGGCCACCGTATCATTGTGGCCCGAGTAGTAGATCAGCACATTGTCAGGCACAGGGGTATGACCGACCGTCTTGCGGTCGACGCCATTGATGCGGAATTTCCCGGACGTCCAGGCAATCTCGGTTTGTTGATTATCGATTTCGTAGGTGATGGTGTAGTTGAACGAGACTTCAACCTTGTCCTGGTCATACTCGTAGAGGTGGCGGAAGATTTCGATCAGCGCCTCAAACAGATTCGATTTGCCAGTGCCATTCTTGCCGACAAAGACATCGATAAAGCTGCTGCCGTCGAAAGTCAGGGTGAAATCCTTGAGGTTTTTGTATTGGCCGATTTTTACTGATTTCAGGCGCATGGCTCTTTTCTCATACCTGCGCCATGACAACGTTGAGCAGGGCAGTCTGCTTACCGGTGGCGGCTTCGATCTGCTTGTCCAGTTCATCGCAGTGGGCCATCAGTTGGTCGATCTTGGCAACGATGCGGCGTTGTTCGGCGAGGGGGGGAAGGGGGACTAAAGTATTCTTAATCTTTCCAACATTAAGATTTGGTTGTGCAGCACCTTCAGCCAGCAAACGGATTTCGCTATAGATTTTGATGAAAAAATATTTGAGATATAATTTGAGATTTTGTGAGGATTCAAAGAATACCATAGCCGCTATAGCTTGATTGGTTGCTCCAGGTGTCACAATCTCGCTGATTTGCCCTCTAGTTTTACCTTGTCCATATAGTGCAATAATTAAACTACCTGAGGGGAACACTTTACAATTGGTTTCGCGCAAAGCTTTTTCTGTAATAAATTTTTCTGGTTCAGCTGCAAATGCATTATTTGTTGCTGAACTAGTGTACCAAGGGATTGTTCCGTTGTAATATTCGTGGTTGGTTGTTGTAGGCGTTGAGCCTGTACCGACAACTACAAGTTCATTTAACCTCACCCACACCCACCCCGCCGGCAACTCATACGGCACTTCCTCCGAATTGATCTCCTTCGCGTCTTCGCGTGAGCCCTTCTTGATCTTTCCTGCCTTCACCAAGTGCTGTTTCTCCGCCTCGATCTCTTGCAACAGTGCGCTGGCCGGTTGATCATGCGGGTCTTGTGGCACCAACTTACCCATGACGGCGAGTTGGAGGATGGCCTTGCGCAGCTCGGCCACGTTATCCTTGACCGAGTAGAGTTCGCCGAAGTGTTGGCTGATGAAGCGCCAGGCGGTGCTGAAGTCGTCTCCCTTTGTTGCCATGAGCAGACGGTTGAGGGCGGCGGTGTGGACGGTGAGTCGCTTCTGTTCCCGTTCGGCGTGCAGCTTTTCCAGCTCATCACAGCGGGCCATTAGCTGGTCGATCTTGGCGACGATGCGGCGTTGTTCTGCGAGGGGGGGAAGAGGGAAAATGGTTGATTTGAGATTGCCTTGAGTTATTTGATTGATAGTCATCGTATTGACTTCATCAATCATTTTTCGAAACAAAGGAGAGTTGATAAAGTAGAGCAAGTATCTGTTTATTCGACTTCTGAAAATTGCCATGAATGCACCAAAGGCCATTTTCTCGGATAAACCTGTTATGAGAGCCGTTTTACCCACAAGTGCTTTACTGCCATTTCGAGCACAAATCAGCAAGTCACCATCATGAACTAACGCGCTCTCTTTAATTTCCATATCAACGCGTTTCAAATCAGATAAATCAAGTTTGCCACCTTGGACATTATTTGATCTTAATACAGGAGTGCCTGTGTCAGAGATGTCTGATGGAGCATAGGTTAGACCAATGTTTGTTTCACCAATATCTCCCATATGCACCCACACCCACCCCTGAGGTAATTCGTAAGGTACTTCCTCCTGCGTAATCTCTGGCAACGGCTTGGGCGTCTTGATCTTCCCTGCCTTCACCAACCGCCGTTTCTCCGCCTCGATCTCCTTCAGCAGCTCACTCGCCGGTTGATCCTGCGGGTCCTGGGCTACCAGCTTACCCTGCATGGCCAGGGCCAGGATCAGCTCCCGCAGTTTTTTGATGCCGTCAGGCGCAGCAAAGGCAGTATCGAAGTGGTGCTCCAGCAGCTGCACGGTCTGCTTATTCATGGCCACCGCCCTCGGTGAGCAGCGCCCTGCCTTTGTCGGTGAGGCGGTATTTCTGGGTCGGGCTTTTGGGGGAATCCGGCTGGGTCATGGCCACTAAATTTGCTTCCAAGGCAGGCTGCAAGTAATCGTACAAGAATGTCGGACGGTGCCGGAGTTGCAGGGCTTCCATGATTTCCCTCGTTCCGCGAGGAGAGACCTTCAAGCTCCTCAACAACCGTTTTACTTGTTCTGTCACTTGTACGGTCTCTTGTTCGGTGACTTGTACGGCGACTTGCCCGGCCGCTGACAGAGGTTTGGCGTAGCGGAAAACGATGCGCACATAGCTGTCACGGATTTCAAAGGCCTCTCTGCCGCAGGCCTTGAGGATGCGCGGTACGCCGGAGCCGAGATGTTCGACGATTTCCAGGTCGCGAAAAACCCGCATGATCTCCTTGTTGCGGGGCACGGAACAGCCACCAAAAAAATCCTGCTCGGTGACGCCATAGGGCAGGCCGCCCATGGAGGTGACCTCGGCGCGATCGGCGAAGAACTCCAGCTTCGGGGTGGCGCCATAGGAGTAGTCATTATGGACCACGGCATTGACGATGGCCTCGCGCATGGCGGTGGAGTTGATCATCTCCCGTTCCTGGCGCAAGGGATAGCCAATCTTGGTAAAGATGGTGTTTTCCACCGCGACCCGATCCAGGACCGCCTTCAGGGCCTTCACCAGAGAGCAGCGACCATAATCGCGATTTTCGATCAGATCGACCCGGTCGGTGCCGGCATATTTGGCGACCTGCAAGGAGGAACCATTGTCATCGGCCAGCAGATAGGCGGCGTAGTTTGGTCTGTCTTCCGGGGTCAGCAACTCCAGATTCCGCATGAAGACGTCGTTTAATTGCAGACCTCGGGTTTCATAATAAATCTTGAGCTGTTCAAAGGTGAGATCCCGGCGCGGGGATTCCATGCGGCCAATCGTATTACGAATCCGCCGGCCGTACAGCGATTCGATCATCTCCTGGGGCATGGGTTCACAGGCGCTGCCGACCCGCAGAAAACACCCCTTGTTGGTCATGCCGTATTTTTTCAGGTAGTAGGGTTTCTCCAGACCACCGGCCACAGTGATCCGGAGAATATCTTTGTCATTTACCTTTTCATGGATGATCTCAAAAAGTCCCATGATCGAGGGTTGGATGTTGTTTTTCAGGCGATCTTTAATGGCCAACTGGGCGCCGTCACAGTCGGCAACACCGTAGGCGTGGCCATCCTTGTCAAGGCCGAGATACAGGGTGCCGCCCTCCCGTGCATTAAGAAAGGCCACGACTTCCTTTTCCAGGCCGTCGGTGAGTTCGCGTTTATATTCAAGGCGGTTAGACTCGGTCACTTCCCGCCTCCCAGCGCCGCCATCAACTCCTGCTTCAGAGCGCTTTGGGCAGCTTCAAGGCGACTAGCGATCTCCAGATACTCCTGCATCAGCTCGTCCGGGTCACGGTGGTTGACTTCGACTGCGTGCGGATTCTTGCAGTCGAGGTTGTAGTTACGGGAAATGATCTCCTTAACCGAGACCTTCCAGGCATGTTCGGTGGTCTTGCGTTTGCCCCACCAGACCTTTTCCCGGTCGAACTCGGCAATGGTCAGGGGCTTTGAGCGGGAGTAGGACTTGTAGCCTTCCGGGTAGGGGTGCTCGAAGAACCAGACCTCCTTGGTCGGCCCGCCTTTTTCAAAAAACAGGATATTGGTATTGATGCCGGTGTAGGGGCTAAACACACCCTTGGGCAGACGGACGATGGTGTGGAGGTTGAACTCTTCCAGCAGTTCGCGCTTGAGGTTGGTTTTGGTCCCTTCGCCGAACAGAAAGCCGTCGGGCAAGACGACGGCGGCGCGGCCGGTGTCGTGTTTCAAGAGGTGCATGATCAGGGCCATGAACAGGTCGGCGGTCTCGCGGGTCTGGTACTTACGGGGGAAGTTGTTCTCGATGCCGTCCTCTTCCATACCGCCAAAGGGCGGGTTGGTGACGACGATGTCCACCCGGTCCTTGGGGCCGTAGTCCTTAAGCGGGCGGCTCAGGGTGTTGTCGTGGCGGATGTTGGTGGGCACGTCGATACCGTGCAGCATCATGTTGGTCATGGCCAGCATGTGCGGCAGGGGTTTCTTTTCCACCCCGTGGATGGTGGCTTGCAGGGTTTCTCTGTCTGGTTGAGTACGTACCTGCTTTCTCACCTCCACCAGGTGTTCGATGGCGCAGGTAAGGAAGCCGCCGGTGCCGCAGGCCGGATCGAGAATTATTTCACCCAGTTGGGGGTCGAGGATGTCGACCATAAATCGGGTGACGGCGCGGGGGGTGTAGTATTCGCCCGCATTCCCAGCCGACTGGAGATCGGCCAGGATTTTCTCGTAGATGTCGTTGAACAGATGGCGGTCGGTGGAGGAGTTGAAGTCCACGTCCTCTTCGATGGTGTTGATCACCTGGCGCAGCAGGGTGCCGGACTTCATGTAGTTGTAGGCGTCCTCAAAGACCGAGCCGACCACCCTGCCATGAGGCGACACCCCGGCGGCAGTGGCCAGTTTCTTG
>CAYSFY010000130.1:0-12466 GCA_964430285.1 uncultured Desulfobulbia bacterium | reverse complement strand
GGTCGGACGAAAAATTACAGATGGTGAACACTTTCGCTCCGACAGGCTCCTAGGGAGTGGAAGCGGATGCGGCGGCCGCTGGCCTGGGGGGTGTAGCAGAAGGTGCACCCCGAGGCGCACCCCCGGGAGGTGAAGAGGATGACCCGCTCCTTGCCCTGGACATCGATGATGCCGCTGAGGTAGGGGGAGGGGATGGTGTCCAGCTCCTCACGGCCGGGCAGGGGGGCGGTGTCGATGACGCCATCTCCCTGACGACAGCAGATCCCGGGCACGCTGCTGAGTTCTCGTCCCTGGCTCAAGGCCTGGGCTAGATCGACGATCACCGTCTCCCCCTCGCCCCGGCAGAGGGCATCGGCCTCCGGCAGCTGGAGGAGCGCCTCCCCGGGCATGAAGGTGATCTGCGGGCCGCCGAGGATGATCGGCAGCTCCGGGGCCAGCTCCTTGACAAAGGAGGCCCAGACCCTGACCCGGTTGATGTTCTCTTCGTAGACCGTGAACCCCAGGGCCAGGGGACGGTCGTTGCTGATCGCCTCCTTAACCACGGCGGGGGAGAGGGGGTGATCTTGATAGTCGCCGAGAATGCGGCCGGAGAAACCGTGGGCTCGCAGGGCGGCGAGCTGGTAGGCTTGGGAGATGGGGATGGTATCCGATGAGCGGAATTGACCCCATTCATTGATGTGAATGAAAAGGAGGTTGCCGGACATGGTCTGTGCTCTGCTGGGTTGCAAGAAGGCACAATAATTTGCACAAAATGAGCTTCATTT
Source organism: uncultured Desulfobulbia bacterium (assembly GCA_964430285.1). Classification (GTDB taxonomy): domain Bacteria; phylum Desulfobacterota; class Desulfobulbia; order Desulfobulbales; family VMSU01; genus VMSU01. The sequence continues at coordinate 11,702 of CAYSFY010000130.1, read as the reverse complement.
CAAGAAAAAAACAACGGTGGCCGGGGGAGGGCCGGCAGAGGGTGGTTGCTGGCGCGGGAGGAAGCGAATTGACGGACAGGGGCACTCCTTGCCTGCTGCCGTTGCCCTAAGGGGGCAGGGGGAGGAAGGGGATGCCAAGAGGGGTAGCCCTTCTTCCCCCTTGCCATCTACCCTGTTTTTATGGTTAATCCCAACACGGCGGCAGGGGTGTCCCAACGTGGGAGGGGCAGGGTCCAGCCCTCGGTGACCTAAGGCTGGGCCGATTGGCCACGGCGCAGTGACCCCATTTATTTACGACAGAGCAAGAGGAGAGACCATGAGCCAGGATTTTGACGCGGAAGAGATATCATCGGCCGAGGCCCTACAGATGCAGATCTTGACCACCCAGGCCTTGATGGACGTGCTGGTGGACAAAGGGCTGGTCACCTATCAGGAGGTCCTGGCCCGGGTGGAGGCGTTACAGAAAGAGCATGGCCTAGCCTGAGCAGGCCTCTCCCTCTGGGACTGGTGGCCGGGGTGAGACCCTGCCTGCTCCCTCCGTTGGGGCACCTGCTCGGGGCTTGACATCCCCCCTGCCTCGTATCATGATCATGACATGGGCAGGGGGTGGCCTTGCCCGCTCGGTTGCGCAAAAACCGTCCAACCGACGCCGGCTCCCTCTGTAACTGCTTGATGTTGAGTAGGCGGATGGCGACTCTTTGGACTTTTTGCGAGATTGTCAACCTTGGGAGAGGTGCATGTCGGGCCAACCTTTTTTCTCCATCCCCGGCTGGCTGCGGGAGATCATTGCCGATCCCTTTAAATGCACCCTGATAATCGTCCTCGCCTGTCTGGCCGTGGGGTTGATCTGGGTACCTCCCCCGGCACCGCCGGTGGCCCCCGCCCCTGGCGGCGGGCCAACCATGGATTTTTTCTTCCATCCCCAATGCCCCCACTGCCTCAAGCAGAAGGCCTTCAACAACACCCTGCGTCTGCGCTACCCCACCTTGACCATTGTCGAGCACGACACCACGCGCCGCGAGCAGGGGGTGCTGCTCGCCGAGTTCATGCGCCAGCGGGGGTTTGCGGAGCAGAAGCTGACGGTACCGGCCACCTTTATCGGGCCATACTCCCTCTTTGGTTTTAAATCCGAGGAGACCAGCGGGGTGGCCATCGACAAGGCCCTGGCCGCCTATCTGCGGGGCGACCCCTCCCTCTTCCGGCAGCCGGATAGCCACTGGCAGGAGGAGAGACGCATCCAGTTGCCCCTCTTTGGCGAACTCAGGGTGGCCGACTACTCGCTGCCCATGCTGGCGGTGATCATCGGGTTGGTGGACGGGTTCAACCCCTGCGCCATGTGGGTCCTGGTCTACCTGATCTCCCTGATCTGTACCCTAAATGACCGCCGCAAGATCTGGCTCTTGGTCGGCTCCTTCGTCTTTGCCTCCGGGGCGTGGTACTTCCTGTTCATGACTGCCTGGCTCAACCTCTTCCTGGTCATCGGGTATCTGAGGCCACTCACCGTGCTCATCGGCGTGGTCGCCCTGGGGGTCGGCATCCTCAATGTCCGGGAGTACCTGCGCGCCAAGGGCGAGTTGGCCTGCACCCTCACCGATGCCGAGAGCAAACAACGGACCATGGGCCGCATCGAACGGCTGGTCCGGGCGCCGATCTCCTGGGCCGTCATCCTGAACATCATGGTCCTGGCCCTGATCATCAACGCCATTGAATTTGCCTGCTCCGCCGCCCTGCCGGCCATCTTCACCCACACCCTGGCCTTGCGGAAACTCTCCGGCCTCCACTACTACGGCCTCATGCTGCTCTACGACCTCTTCTTCATGCTGGACGACCTGATCATCTTCAGCCTGGCGGTGTTGGCCCTGGACACCACCCTGGGCAACCGCTACGCCAAACACTGCAAACTCATCGGCGGCTTGGTGCTCACCGTGCTCGGGCTGCTCCTGGCCTTTAAGCCGGAGTGGTTGCGATAAGGGGGCGGCTTCTCTTGGCAATATCTGACAAAAAATATTTTGCCAGAATTGTTGACATAAATAATTTTGTCAGATATTGTGGCAAATAATATTTTGTCAACAAACAAGGAGGTGACGCATGGCCATCAGAATTACCACCGGCAGTCCGGCGGAGGGGGCGGAGAAATATTTTCCCCGCCCGGCAATCACCGAGAGGATCTGGCGCAAGATCGCAAATGGTGAACACCTGCAACTCACCGCCCCGCGCCGGGTAGGGAAGACATCCATCCTCAAGCACCTGGTGCAACAACCCCAGCCCGGGTACCTGGTCAAATACATCATCGTGCAATCGGTTGACCGGGAGAACGAATTCTATAAGCTCCTGTTCAACGAGCTGGTGGAGGACAAACGGATCTTTGGTCAACTGACGGGCTATCTCCGCCAGGCGTCAACGATGGTCAAGGATTACATCAACAGGATCAGCACCATCGGCACTAATGAGATCGCTTTCGACCCATCCGCCACCCTGAACTACGAAGTCGAGCTGAAAAATCTCATCCGCGCCATCGACGACGGCTGCGAAAAGATCATCCTGGAAATCGACGAATTCCCCCATGCCGTGGAGAATATCCTGAAGCTCGATACCCAGGCCGGCATCCGCTTTCTGCAGTCCACCCGTGAACTCCGTCAGGATGACCGGATAAGCCGCAAGGTGCAGTTCATCTTTACCGGGTCCATTGGGCTTGGCAACGTCGTCAAGCGAGTTGGCCAGGCCAATCTGATCATGGCCGCGGTCCCGGTCCCACCCCTGTCGGTCGCCGAGGCCGAGACCCTGATTCGGGAGCTGGTCCAAGGGCTCAAGGAGTTCCACGATATCGACCTCCCCCTGGCCGAATCGGCGCAAGGCTACCTCCTCGCGCAGATCGACTGGCTGATCCCCTACTATATCCAGATCGTCGTCGACGAACTCTGCGACATCCACGAGGAAGGGCAGCCCCTCGACCGGCGGGCCGTGGACGAGGCCCTGCTGCGCATCGTTAAAAACAGGTACAAACACGACAACTACTTCGCCCACTGGAAGAGTCGTTTGAAAATTGCCTTCGACGACCTGACCCAGTACCACCTGGCGCGGGAGCTCCTTAATCTCCTGGCCACGAACCAACCGGTGGATCGGGCAACCTTTCATGACCTCGGCGTCAAGCACCAGGTGGCGGACCCGCAGTATGTCTTGGGCGTGCTGGAATACGACGGCTATACCAATGAACATGAAGGCCGGCTGCGCTTCAACTCCCCAATCCTCAAGGCCTGGTGGTATAAAAATGTCGCCATCTAAACAGATCTCCCACATCTATAACCCGGACAACCAGACCCGGCAGGAGCTGCTGGACAACTTCGTGGTCCGCCTGCCCGTCTTTGCCAAGTTGTTTCGCGCTGTCAAGGACTCCCTCATGGAGACGGCGGAACAGCACTTCCTCATCCAGGGCCAGCGGGGTACCGGCAAGACCACCCTGTTGCTCAAGCTGGCCTATGAGGTCGAGAACGACCCAGGGCTGGCCAGCTGGCTGATTCCGGTACGTCTGAACGAGGAGCAGTACAACATCTTCAGCCTCTGTCGGCTGTGGGAGAGCGTGGCCGAGCAACTGGCCGAGGTGCCCGGCTTCGAGGAGCTGCCGCAGATCTTCGAGCGCTCGTTCGAGGAAGCGGATTATCCCGAGCAGTGCTTCAAAATTTTGGCCAAACGGTTGCAAAGCCAGGGCAAGAAACTGCTGTTGCTGATCGACAACATCGTCGATGTCCTCAAGAGGATCGGGGAGAAGGAGTGCCGCCAGCTCAGGGATATCCTGCACACCACCACCGAGATCAGGATCATCGCCGCCTCGGCCCGGACCCTGGAGCAATCCTTCCGCTACGACCAGCCCTTTTTCGAATTCTTCAAGATCATCTACCTGGAAGGGTTGAGCCAGCAGGAGACCGAGACCCTGCTCCTCAAGCTGGCGGAGAGTTACCATCGGCCCCAAGTGCGGGATATCATCGAACAGCACCCGGCCCGGGTGGAGACCTTGCGCCGCTTGACCGGCGGCATGCCCAGGACCATCATCTTGCTCTTCGAGATCTTTGTGGATGATAGCGCCAATGTCTTCGAGGACTTGGAGCTGATCCTCGACCGCATCACCCCGCTCTACAAGCACCGCATGGATGACCTCTCCGGTCAGCAGCAGGCGATCATGGACGCCATCGCCCTGAACTGGGACGCCATCACCACCGGCGAGATCGCCCGCAAGGTGCGCATGGAGTCCAAGGCGGTGGCCGCGCAGTTGAAGACCCTTGAAAACAATAACCTCATCCACGGTATCCAGGCGGACCTAAAGAATAAGCTCTACCTGATTAGCGAACGGTTCTTCAATATCTGGTACCTGATGCGCTACGGCCGGAAAAAGGGGCGTGACCAGGTGCGCTTTCTGGTCCGCTTCTTGGAGGCGTGGTGTGCGCCGGAGGAGCTTGCCGCCAGGATTAAACGCCACATCTCCCTGGCCCGGGAGAGCACCCTCCACGCCAAGGGGGCCTACTACATGTGCACGGCCCTGGCCCAGTGCGCCTCCTGCCGGGAACTGCAACACGAGCTGATCGGCAGCACCCGGGAATTTTTGGCCCAGGCCTGCCCGGAGTTGGCGGCCTCCCTGTTGCCCTCGGACAAGGAGCTGGTTGCCCAAGCATTTTCGTTGGCTGAAGATCAAAAGGACCTGGCAGCTGCCATCCGTAAACTGAAGGAGGTCAGCCGTCAGGACGCCGAGCTGTGGAATATATTCGGTATGTTCTACTGGCGCTTGGCAAACGATCTGGAAAAGGCGGAAGGGTATTTTCTCATGGCCGTGGACGAGGGCGATTCAGACGCCATGGTCAACTTGGCTACTCTCTATTGGGAAGAACGGCAGGACTTGGATCAGGCCGAGCAGTACTACCGTATGGCCGTGGATAAGGGTGATATGGGCGCTATGTTCAATCTGGCGAATTTATATAGGGAACTTGGTAGTGACTTGGAGCAAGCCAAGCAGTACTACAGTATGGCTATAGATAAGGGACATGCGGGTGCCATGAACAATTTAGCGAATCTTTGCTGGCAAGAACACCAGGACCTGGATATGGCCGAGCAATATTATCGCATGGCTGTCGATAAGGGACTGACGGAGGCCATGTACAATCTTGCGAACCTCTTCCGGGAAGAACACCATGACATGGAAGCTGCCGAGAAATATTACTGCATGGCTGTGGACAAGGGACATACGGATGCCATGTTCAACCTGGCGGTTCTGTACTTGCAAGAACGCCATGACATGGAAACAGCCGAGAAATACTACCGCATGGCTGTGGACAAGGGGCATGTTGGATCCATGTATAACCTGGGGGTACTTTATTCGCAAGAACGCCAGGATCTGGGCAAGGCCGAGCAATACTACCGCATGGCCGTGGACAGAGGAGATGCGGATGCCATGAACGGTTTGGCGTGGGTCTACTTCCTCACCCACAAGGCCAAGACAGAGGCCCTGCATCTGGCCGGACAGGCGGTCGAACTGGCCAGGAATGTAGACAACACCCACACTCTGGCGGTCTGTCTGTTGTGGAACGACCATTATGCCGAGTCGGTCGCGGCCTTTCGCCAATTTTTGGAGTTCGGCCAACTCAAACGCTTCGAGGGAGTCATCACGCTCTATCTGATTCTCCTTCTGGCAAAAAAACAGCACCATCTCTTGCTGGAGCTGTTCGCGGATGAACCCTCCCGCTTGCGGGAGCGCTGCAAGCCGGTCTACTACGCCCTGATGCAGCGGCTCCAGGACGAATATCCCAAGGAGTACAAAAAGATGGGCGAGGAGTTGCGGCAGACGGTGGAGGAGATCCTGGCGGAAGCGGACAGCATGGCGCAAACCTATGGGTGACCCGCCGGCAGGATGGGGCGCTCGGCATTAGACGTTCCGGCCTTGCCCTGGGGTGCCTTGCGGTCACCTTGAAAATTTATGGGGCTATAACAATTCTCCGCCACCGTTTGTGGGAGCGTCGTCCACGGCGCGATCAAGCGTGAATCGCGCCGTGGACGACGCTCCCACAAATTCAGCCGCCAGCGCCGAGAGCCAGACAGCTCGGCTGAGAATTGTTTGTAGCCACGAGAATTTATCTTTTTACCTTTTGCCCTTCAGGAGGGAGCATGGTAGACTAAGTTGATTAAACTAAGTCTAGCGGAGGTTCTATGCAGACATTCAACATTCATGAGGCCAAGACCCACCTCTCGCGCCTGATTGACAAGGCCTTCAGGGGGGAACCGTTTATTATTGCCAAGGCCGGCAAGCCCTTGGTGAAGGTCTCGCGCTTAGACGCCGTGAGTGGCACCCAGGTGAAACGGTTGGGGTTCATGAAAGGGCAGATTGCCGTGCCTGACGATTTTGATCGCATGGGCAGGGAAGAGATTGAACACCTTTTTGGAGGCAAGGAATGAAGCTGTTGCTGGACACGCATCTGCTCTTGTGGGCGGCCGGTGATCCGGATCAACTGTCGACGAAGGCGCGTGCCCTGATTGAGGAAGAGGATAATGAGCTGTTTTTCAGTGCCGCCAGTCTGTGGGAGATTGCCATCAAGCGTGGCCTGGGGAGGACGGACTTTCATGTCGATGCCAGGGTGCTGCGCCGCAGTCTCCTGGACAATGGCTACAGTGAGCTAGCGATCACCAGCGAGCACGCGGTGGCCATTGACACCCTGCCATTGATCCACAAGGATCCGTTCGATCGGATCCTCGTGGCCCAGGCAATGGTTGAAGGGATCACCTTGCTGACCACAGATGCCCTGGTGGCGCGGTATCCAGGGCCAGTATGCCCGGTTTGACGACAAGTAAGGAGAGCACAGTTCAGAGACGCCCTTAACATTGAAAGTTTACGCCAGGTCAGGTAACGGTTATGGCAACGGGAGTAACGAGATTTGTGCCAACGAGGCAAGCGGGATGCTTGTCGCGCAAAAAAAAAAACCGGCGGTTGAAGGTTTCCTCTTCAACCGCCGGTTTTTTTTATCATGCATATCTGGGAGTAAAGCGTGAACGCTCAATGGCGTCCCCATTCCCTCCTCTGGCGATTTTTAGGCTGCGGTAGGACTCCCGCTCAGGAACGGGGGGCAACCTGTCCGCCATCGACCAAGGCCATCAGGCGGACGATGTTCTGCTGGAGGGTCGCGGTCTGCTGCAACAGTTCGTTGGAGGTGCTCGCCAGTTGGTCGGAATTCGCCGCCAGATTCCGGGTCTCGGAGTCCATCTCCGTCACGGCCTGGCTGATCTGCACGATGCCGAGGGACTGTTCATGGGAGGCGGTGGCTATCTCGTCCACCAGGGCGCCGATCTTTTTGGAGCTGGAGGCAATGGCCGAGAACTCTCCCGCCACCTGCAGCACCTTGCTGAGTCCCTCCTCCACATTGACCAGCGAGTCGGCGAGCAGGGTGCTCGAGTTTTGCGCCGAGGAGGCGGTGCGTTGCGCCAGGTTGCGGACCTCCTCGGCCACCACGGCAAAACCCTGGCCGCTCTCTCCGGCCCGGGCCGCCTCCACGGCAGCGTTCAAGGCCAGGAGGTTGGTCTGGAAGGCGATGGACTCGATCTCCTTGATGATATTGGCAATCTTGCCGCTATCGGATTGAATCTTCTGCATGGAGCCCTGCAACTCCTCCATCTCCTCATTGGCCTTGGCGACGATGCCTTCGTTCTCGTGCATGGCCTGTCTGGCCTCATGGGAGTTGGCGTCGTTCTGTTGCACCATGGAGCGGATCTCTTCCAGCGAGGCGGCGGTCTCTTCCAGGGAGGCGGAGAGTGCCGAGGTCATGTCCGCCAGGTGTTGGGAGGCCAGGGAGGAGGTCTCCGATTTGTCGCAGAAGGAGACGGCGCTTTGGTCCAGTTCGCTGGCGATGTTCTTGACGGTACGGCTCAAGCTGCGGGCGAAGAGGAACGCCATGGCGATGACCAGCAGGATGGTCCCGGCCCCGCCCACGGAATAGAAGATCGACATGTGGTCGGTAAACCGGATGGACAGGGTCTGCATGCTGTCCAGATTGTCTCGGCAGACCTCGATTTCCACCTTGGTCGCCTCCATTACCGCGGTAAACTGTTCCCGGTACTCCCCTTGCAACAGTTCGACTGCGGCGTCTTTCTCCTCCTCGGCCAGCAGCGGCAGGAGTTGCTGGTTGATGATGGTCCCAAATTTGGCCCATTGGGCAGTGCTTACCTGGTTGGCCTCCACCTGATTACTTAATTTGTCGAGACCATGACAGGAGCTGCAGGTGATGGGGTGGGCTTGGTCCGGCGCCTGGAAATCGGCATCGATACTGGCGAGCAACTCCGCTCCTCGGCTCAAGAGCTCTTTGATCGCGTCGGCCGAGCTGTCGTCATACTCCCAAAGCATGGCGTACAACAGGCCATTGGCCATGTTCAGATTGGTCCGCACCCTGGCCAGTTCATCGATCTGCTTGCTGGTCAGCATGATGGACTGATACCAGAGGCTGCCGATTTGCACCTTGTAGATGATATATTTGCCGATGCCTATCCCGGTTGCCACCATGAACACCATGCAGGTGACAAAGATGAGTATTTTTCGTTGCAGACTCCAGTTTGCCATATCACTCCTCTCCGTTCATTGCCATTGTCAAAATTGATGGAATCGCAAAAAGTCGTGAAGTTGACCATCTGCCCGTGCAATTTTAATGGCTTACGGGGTGCGCCAGCGTCGGTTGAGCGGTTTTTGCGAAACCGACAAAATTGCTCCTTAACACATAGCTGAACGCATGCGGGAAAGCAATTTTTTTCCGCAAGAGAGGAGGGATTAGTGGCGCGCGGGGCGCTTAGCCGGTGATAGGTCCGCCACGGACCTTCACACCAGGCAGCGGACCTCGGCTTCGTGCAGGGGGCGGCCCAGCTCCAGGGCTTGGGCGCGGATGTGACGGACCAGGGCGGGGAGGGCGCTGGCCGCCGGGGTGAGGCCAAGGCGGGCGCAGTAGCCGGCCACGGCCTGGCCGCCGCTCTTGGCGCCCAGGAGGATGGTGCGGCGGGCCTTGATACGCTCCGGGGCAAAGGGCTCGTAGGAGGCGGGATCGGCCAGCAGGCCGTGGACGTGGAGGCCGGTCTCGCAGGTGAAGATGGCGCTGCCCACCAGGGGGTGGTTGGCCGCGATCGTCCGGCTGGCGGCCTGGGCCACCAGTTGGCAGAGGTCGGCTAGACCCTCCACCCGGTAGTCGCGCTCCTTATTAACCAGGGTCAGCATCCCGGCCAACTCCTCCAGCCGCGCGCAGCCGGCCCGCTCGCCCAGGCCCAGCACGGTGACATCGGCCCAATGGGCGCCGCTCTCCAGGGCGGAGAGGGCATTGGCCGTGGCCAGACCGAAGTCGTTATGGCCGTGGAAGGCGAACTCCACCCCCGGGTGGAGTTCGCGAAAAGAGGTGAAGAGGGCCGTGGTCTTGTTCGGGGTCAGCACCCCCACCGTGTCGGCCAAGCGGATACGGCCGATACCCGCGGCGATGGCCGTGTCGATCAGTTCGCCAACAAAGGCCTGATCGGCCCGGCTGGCGTCCTCAATGCCCAAGGAGAGGGCCTTGATCCCTAAGCCCCTGGCCAAGCGGGCCGAACGCTTGAGGGTGGTCAGCACCCACTCCTTGCTCTTGCCGAGCCGCTTTTCGATGTGGCGCTCCGAGGCGGGCAAGGACAGGGAGAGGATGTCCGGCGCGAGATGGGCGGCGAGACGGATATCCTCCTCCCGGCAGCGGCACCAGAGGGCCAGACGCGGGCACGGGGCAAGGTCGCGGCAGGCGCGGATCAAGGCCGGCAGCTCCGGGTCCAGGGGGGTGACCACGCCCAGCTCCAACTCCTCGATGCCGATGGCGGCAAGGGCCTTGGCAATGGCGATCTTCTCCTCCAGGGAGAAGAGGACCCCAGGGGTCTGGGCGCCTTCGCGCAGGGTGGTGTCGATGAGCCCAAGCATGTTACAGGCAGCCGCTGCCGGTGCCGCCGCAGCTCTTGTTGGCGCAGGAGAGGCTGCGGCTCTTTAAAGTCGTGAGATCCTTGCCCTCGTAGACGGCGGCAAGCCCGCTCTCGATGAAGCCGTTCATGGTGTAGGTCGTAAGCCCTGTCTTCTCCAAGGTCTCCTTGGGGGTGGCGCCGATGCCGCTGGTGAGCACGGCTTGGCAGTCGTTCAGGAGTCTTGCCAACCTGAGCCAGCGCCTGAGGCCGCCGCCGCTATCCGGGGCGTTTCGCTGTTCCACGAGCCGGTAGCCCCCCTCTTCGTCTTTGGCCCAGATCTCGAAGGTCCGGGCCTCGCCCAGGTGCTGATTGACCAGCACCCCTTCCTGGGTGGCCACGGCCACGTAGGGCCGGGGCTTGGTCACCGGGGGCAGGGTGGCGCAGGCCGAGAGGCAGCCGCGGAACTCCTCGGTGCGGTCCTGGTCCAACAGACCCACCGCGTCGGCCCGGCAGCGGGTGCAGTGCCGCATCTGGGGGAGATAGCGCTCGGCCATGGCCCGCACCCGCTCCATCTCCTCGGGGCTGGGCTGGGGGATGGCGCCGAACAGGGTGTCCACGTTGGGGAACAGGGCCATGCAGTTGAAGAGGTCGGCTCCTAGATCCCGCATCTTGGCGGCCACCGCCTCGATGTGGTGGTCGTTGATGCCGGGGATGAGGATGGTGTTGATCTTCACCGTGATGCCGTGCTCCTTCAAGCTGGCCACCGCGGCTAGTTGCCGGGCCAGCAGGATCTCGGCCCCTTTTCTGCCGTGGTGGATGACCTTGCCGTCCCGCACCCAGCTGTAGACCTTGGCCCCGATCTCGGGGTCCACGGCGTTGATGGTGATGGTGACGTGGGAGACGTTCATGGAGGCCAACTCCGGGATGTACGGCCCAATGTCCATGCCGTTGGAGGCCAGGCAGAGGAGGATCTCCGGGTGGTTGTCGCGCAACAGGCGCATGGTGGCCATGGTCTCAAGGGCGTTGGCAAAGGGGTCGCCCGGTCCGGCGATGCCGGCCACGGTGATCCTGGGCTCTTTCTCCAGGACCAGCTCCATGTACTCGCCCGCCTGATCCGGGTTCAGCACGGTGGATGTCACCCCGGGCCGCGACTCGTTGACGCAGTCGTACTTACGGTTGCAGTAGTTGCATTTGATGTTGCACTTGGGCGCCACCGGTAGGTGGACCCGGCCGAATTTTCCCTTGGCCCCGGGGTTGAAACAGGGGTGACGGCTCATATCCAGGTTGGGGTTGGTCATTTGTGTTCTCCTCTATCGTTAAATTTCCTTAGCTCACCCCTCCCCTCGCGGGAGGGGCCGGGGGTGGGGGTAGTAGCAGACTTACGGAAGCCAATAACAACCGCTAGTTGCCCCTCCCGTCGCGGGACTCGGTTCAGTACCCGCTTGACGGGTAGGGGCCGGGGGTGGGGTAGGTGCAGAGTTGCTGAAGGCAATAACAACCCCCACTCCATCGACCACCTTCCCCCCCTCCCTAACCCTCCCCCGCAAGGGGGGAGGGGAAATTTCGCCACTCTCAGCCCACGGAGTCGCGGCTGATGGATTGCGGGTCCAGGGTGATGGCCATGGCCCGTACCGGGCAGACAGTGACGCACACCCCGCAGCCGGTACACTTTTCCGGGTCAAAGATCACGGCCATCTCCGGCCGTTTCACCGCCAGGGCGCCGGTGGGACAGAGGCCGGTGCAGGCCCCGCACTGGAAGCACTTCTCCTCATCGCGGTTGATCA
>CAYSFY010000129.1:5558-12591 GCA_964430285.1 uncultured Desulfobulbia bacterium | reverse complement strand
CCACTGCCAGCGAGTTGATGGGGTTGGCTGCGGTCAAGGTGGGGCCGGGGGTCCCGCTCCAGGGTGTGCCGCCATCGATTTGATAGACATCCCGGCCCACCGCGACCCAGAGGGCCCCCGCGGCAGGGGCGATGGCCTTGACCGCGCCGTTGAACACCAGGGCCTCATCGCTCAGATCGTGCAAGCGCAAGCGATGCACCTCCGCACCGAGGCCATAGTAGAGGGCGTCGCCGTCGCTGGCCATGAGCCGCAGGGGAGTCGGAGGATTCAAGATCGTCTCCCGCGCGGTCAGCGCATACTCTCCCGGCCGGTAGTCGACCTCGCCGATAGCAACCCTCTGCACCACGCCGTTGGCGGTGCTGACCAACAGGCTCTCGCCGGCCGCGGCCAGGGCCACGATATCGTGGTGCCCCTCGCTCACCTCCACCACCCCTGTCATCCCTCCGTCGCGGTTGACCATATGGAGGAAGGGGCCGGCCGAGGCCACCACCATCTCTCGGGTCACCACCAGATTGGCAAAGGGGGCACCCTTGAGGACCACCGTCTCCCGGCCGGAGTGATCCAGAGAGATGACCCGGTTGAAGTCGGGCTGCAGCAGATAACGGACCCCGTTGTCGGCCTCCACTGCCCGGGTCGCCATGGTGAAGGCGGCCGGATGGACCGTAGTGGACCACTGACCCGAGGCGTCGGGAGCCAGGGTCAAGGCCCCGTACTGACCGGCCGCGGCCACGGCCAGGCCCCGGTCCAGGTCTACATCATCCACCATGCCCCGGGGCCGCGGCTCACGGTATATCTCCCGAGGTGCCAAGGACTTGCGCTCAAGATCGACAATCGCACCGCCGCTCCCCCCGACCCAGAGCCTACCCCCGGCGATGAAGGCCTGATCGACCTCCGTGCCGATGGCCAGCGGGAAGGTCCCGAGCCGCTCAGGGTGTCCGGGGGTACGGATATCGATGACCTGAATCTGGTTCGCGGACAGGGCCAGGAGATCTCCCTGTAGGGGCAGGAGACGACCCGCCTGGACATTGAGGTTGAACTGTTCACCACTCAAGCTTGCGGTGAAGCAGTGCAGCTTCCCGTTGCCGGCTACGGCAAAGATAAGGCCATCGGCCTGGGCCATGGCCGTAAAGCCTCCCTCCACTTGCCGGGCAATGGCAAAATCGCCAGTCACCACGGAGATCCCGCTGCTGGTCAGGACCAGGAAGTCACCTCCCCGGGTCTGAACATCCAGGACCCGGCCGCTGAGGGGCACAGCCTTGACCAAATCAACGGCATTGCCGGAAATGGCATAGCCCCGGGTCTCGCCGTCAACCACCACCAAGGCCCGGTCATCGGCCACCACCAGATGGTCGATGGTGCCCTGGATGGGAATCCGGGTCAGTTCGGCGTAGTTCTCCTGGGGGTCTTTGATGACGATCCCGATCCCTCGCAAGGCCATGATCATCCGGTCGCCCAGGTGGTCAAGCGCGTCCGCCTCCGTTTCCAGCATCACTCGGAGGTTGCCGGTCAGGTCGTACAGACCGCGGCCCCGGGCAAACCAGGCCTCGCCGACATCGGCAAGCCCTCTGCGGAAAGGCCGGCTCTCCTGGGCCAGATGCAGGCCCAGGGGATCGACCACCGTCAACAAATGAGAGCTGTTTCCGGTGTTGCCGAGCCCGTCCGTCACCTGGGCCTTGACCGTGAGGGTGGTGGTATCCCCCGGGACTGACAAGGTTATCCGGTTGGCATCCGAGGCCAGGAGTTCATCCCGGTCATTGGCCACGGAGAGGACCGAGGCCAGCTTCTGCTCCGCTGAGGAGGGGGCGCTCGCTAGCAGATGAGCATCCAGTTGGGAACCGGCCATGATCCGGTTGCTCAGCCCGGCGACCACGGGATCGGCCATCTGCAGCTGGGGAAAGACCTTGATGCCGACCTCGGTCTCGCTGAAGGCAAAACTGGCGCCATAATAGGCACGGACTTGGAGGGTGAGGTTCTCCTGCTCCCCCACCTCTGGGAGCCGCAACTCCAGACGGCCCTCCCGTTGCGCAACGACCCTGCGGTCGATGAGTTGCCGGTTAAAGTCAAAGAGGGTCACGGTGAGATAGCGGAAGGGCTCGCCGCTGTTGGCCGTGGCGGCGTACTCGACCACCGCGGTCTCGCCCTCGGTAAAGGCGGCATTGTTTTGCGGCTGGGCGATGCGGAGGGTCTCCAGACCCGGGGTGTTTGCGACCAGGGGCACTGCGTGGGAGGCCTGCAGCGCACCATCGACCTCAAGAGCGAAGTTGAGCTGGTCACCGGCCGCAGGGGTCTCGAACCATTGCCAACCCCTCTGGCCCGGACCCGCCATGGCCTCCTTGACCCCGGCATCCCAGTGGAAATTGGCCTCTCCTGACCGAGCCTCGTCGGCAAAGGTGACCGCGACCGGGACCAGGGCGCCTCTGACCAATTGCGTGCCTGCCGCGGGAGTGAGCGAGACCACGGCGGCGGACAGGGTCTCGTCCCGGGGCAGATCCACTGTTGCCACCTGACCGGCCCGATCCCGGCGGGTCACCCGGATAGCCCCTGGGCCAAGATCGCGACGGGCCAGGAAGCGGCAGGGCGCGCCACCCTGCCACAGCGGTGCACCGGCAAGCGGGGCACCCTCTGCCGTCATCAAGGAGAAGGTCTCGCCGCCCAGGCTGCCGGAGGCCTCAAGGTGGGCGATTACCACCCCCATGGGGGTCTCGGTCAGGGTTGGCGCCAAGGGGGTCGCCACCGGCGCGGCAATCAGCTCCCGGACCTCGATGCCGCCGGCGAGGGGGCGGAGATAGAGTCGGTTGTTGGCAAAGTGGAGGGCATCGATGCCGCTGAGGAGTCCGACCAACTCATCGCCGGCATAGGCCTGCCAGGTATGATTGGCATGGGGCCCATCCGTGGCGACCCACAGCAGATCACCATCGGCCTCCACCTCGGTAACCGGGCCGTGGGCCTCGATCACGCCCAGGTCAACCAGGGAACCGTCCGTGAGCAGCGAGTAGCGGTGCAAGGAGCTCCCTGACCAGGTGACCAGAAGATCGTTATGGACCATCAGGCCTTGGGCCTCGGCCAAGGCGGTGAACTGGAGGCGCTCCAAGCGGACGAAGTCGTCACCACCCACCCCGAAGGTATAGAGGCCGGAATCGGTCAACACGAAGAGCCGGCCGTTATCCAGGGCCGTGGCCCGGACCGGGGCGGATACCGTTTGCCCGGCAATCGGGACTACTTTGCCCCCTGCATAGGCATAGGCATCGAAGACAGGGCCGTGCCGGGTGATCATCACCTGGCCGCTGCCACCGACCACGGTGCCCAAGACCGGCTGGCGGACCATGGCCCCGAAGCCGGTGCTGGTAAGGGGCCAGAAGAGGATGGCCCGGTCACCGCCGGCATCCTCTGCGGCCAGCAGACCGCTGCCGGTAAATTGCAGCGCCGAGAGGGAACCGGTGTCACTGGCGTGGAGCACCGCATCCTCGCTTTTCACTTCATAGCCGCCCTGGCGGAGATTATTCACCCAGTAGAGCCTTTCCAGCCCCGGGACATAGGCCAGGTCACCGGTGACCCTGCCGGGATCAGCCGCTTCAAGGAGCGTGCTGCTGCCGGCATCCACATAGGGGAGCTTGGTCAGGGTCCGTTCCAGGGTCCTGGCATGGCCGGAGCGATCCCGGAGGATCCCTGCCACCCGCACCGCCTCGCCCTGGCTGTTGATTGCGCTATGCCAAGGCCCGCCGCCAACCGGCGCGGAGTTGATCTCCAGGGTGCCCAACGGGTCCTCGACCTCCACCGTTGAGCTCGCGGAGAAGTCCGTCATCCCCACCGGTGGCTTGCTCTCCAGCCACAACTCGCTGCCGGTCAAGATCCGCTGTTCGGGCCAGGTAACCAGGTCGAGCTCCTCGCTAATCCCGGTATCCCGGCGTACAGTCAGGTAGCGGCTGGCGCTAAGGGCACCGGAACTCAGGCGCAAGAGCACGACCAGATCCTCGCCCACCAGGGGCAAGGTGGCGGTAAGGGGAAAACGTTCGGGATCGCTCTTGGCCCGGGTGATGGTGATCGGGGCCGGATTTCTCGGCTCGTCGGCAGCGCCACCCACCAGCATGTCGAGTGTGGCCTCGTGGAGCCCCCCCAGCCCCACTTCCAATTCAATGGTCTCGCCTTCGTGGAACTCCATCCCATCCACCGGCCTGATCAGGGTGAGGCTCGGGGCCTTTCCGTCAGCCGCGTAGGGATGGAGGGTTACCGAGGTGGCATCATCCGAGGCACTGATCAGGCCGTTGGCATCAATGGCCCTGACCGCGATGGTTACCGGATCCAAGGCGACGGCGGTGTAGACGAAATGACTGGGATCGGCCACTCTCTCCCAGGCCCCGCCATCGACCGCCACCTCGACCCGATTGATCCCGTAGTGGTCAAAGGAGCGAATCAAGACGTCGGTCTTCTCCCCCACCGGGATGCTCGCTCCGTTCACCGGGGCCACAATGGCGACGGTGGGCGGGGTGGCATCCTGGGCCAGGGTATACGAGCTGTCCCGATAATCGGAACCCAGGGTGGTGAAAAAGAGCCGGGTCCTGACCGGCACTTGGTTGTCCACCATGGCGGACAAACGGGGATTTTGATATGCGAGACACCCCTGCTTGACCCCGGTGGTGGCCGGTTTATCGGTTAAGGGGATCGTAACCGTCCGCTCCAGGTCCGGCGTACCGCCGAAGAGGGTCACCTGGCTGTGGCCGGCCAGCAGGTCCACGTCGCCACTGACCTCGAAACAGATCGTACTGCGGGTCATCTCCTCCACCACCTGCGGGGTGGTAGTGACCGGCGAGATCTCGATCCGCGCATCGCTAATACCGACCCTATAGCTCTGTTCCTGGAAGTTTCCCGCCTGATCCGAGACCTTGAGGCGCAGGGCCACGCCGCTGTCATTTTGCCCCACAGAGAGCGTAAAGCCCGAGGCGGAGACGCTTTGCCAAGCCCCATAACTCAGACCGCCATCCCCCGAGAAACGGGCCTGGTAGCGCAGGGCAGCGGCCAGGGTCATGTTGTCGTTGGCCGCGGGCTTGAGGGTGTAGCTCCGGCCCCGGACAAAGCCCATGGCCGCGCTCAGGGGGACGTTGTCGGAGGCGCGAACCAGGGCCAGATCGCGGGGGGCCAGGGTGTCATTGGCAACAAAGGTCGAGGTGTAGGTGCCGGCCACGATGCCCTGGCCCTCTAACGGCGGATTACCGTTTAGGTCGCGGATGCCACTGATCGTGGTGTGGTAGGTATGGTTGTGGGCCAGGGTTTGGCCGCCCTTCAGACGCAGGGAGGCGATGTTGCCGAGGATGGTCAACTCAAAGCGGTCGGAGATATCCTCCGCCGGGGCTGCCGGGGTGAAGGCTGTCTCCTCTTGGGTCACCTGAAAGCCCGAGGCGTTTACAGCCTCGTCAAACACCAGACGCACCTCTTGCGAGTAGCCCAATCCCCGGAGACTGGTGGGGTGGGGTGGCGTGTCATCCACGCCGGTCAGCCGGCCTTGGGCCTGGATCGATTCGCCGGTCACCGGTTTGTTCAACACCACCAGGTACTCCTGGCCGTGTTCCGTCTTTGGGGCCACAAAGCTGATCTCGCCCTGGCCCTGGGCCCGGATCGCCACCTCGTTGCCGCTGTTCGGGACAAAGCCCCGATCCGCCTCAAGGAAGTGAAGATGCAAGGCCCCGTTCAAGCCAGTGCCGTTAATGGTGACCACGCTCCCGCCCATATCCTTGACCTTGGTCGGCCCCAGGGGGTTATCGCTTACCAGGCGGGTGATGGCGAGGGGCTCGGTCACCAGGAGTCCGGCCGGGATGTATTCGGCCCTCTCCCCCTGGAAGGCGGCCAGGGTATAGAGTCCGGCCGTATCCATGGTGGTGGTGAAGGTCAAGGCCGTGCCGTTCTCCTGCACCGTAAACGGCAGGATTTCGCTACCATTCAGTTCCAGGCGAGTCACCTGATCGAGCTGGACGCCGTGGACGGTGAACTGCACCTCCCGGCCCATGACCGCCACCGCCGGGCTCATGGCGCGCAACTCCAGGGGCACGACCCCGAACAGCGGGGCCGCATCCAGCTGGAAGGGGAGATCGTAGCTAAGAGTACCGCCGTCGATCCCCGCCGTGGGCGGGTTGAAGAGGCCCACCGCATAGGTCTCGTTTTGCTGGTAGAGGTCACCGATCACCCTAAACTGGAGGGCATCGCCGATGAGCCGGGTATCACCGGCCAGGGGGATGCCGATATCATCCAGGACCTCGACATTCACCCTGTCCCAGGCCGCTGGCGCCCCGGCTACCCGCAGCTCCACCGTATCGTTCTCGTTCATGATGGTGCGGCCAGGGGTGATGGCGGTGGGGTTCAGCAGCGGCACCACGGCGTTTTCGTAAGCCGCTCCCCGACGCCACTCCAGAAGATCATGGTGAAAGCCGAGTTGTGTCGCGCCGCTCAGGCCCGAGCCATGATGGACCCGGACGATCTCCCGCCGGGAACCGCTCAGGCCGATATCGTGCAGGGAGAGGCCGCTAGGGTCAAGGACGGCCAGGATCTCGCCTACCATGGCTGCATCCACGAGGCCGGGCCTAGCCATGGCCCCGAGGTTGATCAGCTGCCGGGCGCTCTGCACCTTGCCGGTGAGGGCCAGTTCGATCCGGTCGCTCCCCATGGCCAGCAGCCGCTGGTCAACGACCTTGATCCGCCGGGGATCGACCAGGGAGTGGGGAGAGGCGGTCAACACGCTCTCCCAGTTCGCCAGTTCCCGCACCTCAACGCTGCCAGGGCGGAGGAAGTAGAGATAGCGGTCGTCCACGGCGAGATCAAGGGCGTCCACGGCCAAGGTCTGCCACTCCGCGCCATGGATGCTCCCCTTGTGCAAACCGTCCGCACCCAGGGAGACAAAGGTCTCCTGGACCAGGTGCAGGGCCGTATGCTCGACCCCCTGCGGGTTGACAATGGTATTCACCCGCTTGGGCGCATAGACATTGGCGATGTCGTAGACTGCGATGTCCCTGCCCGGAGAGAGGACAAAGAGGGCATGGCCCTTGGC
>CAYSFY010000129.1:0-5548 GCA_964430285.1 uncultured Desulfobulbia bacterium | reverse complement strand
GACTCCACCTCTCCTGCCAGCGCTATCTCGGAGAGCAGGACCGGGGCCGCGCCATCGCGGCTGGTATACAGGCGGGCCTGCCTGCCGGCGGCCAGGAGCAGCAGGTCGCCACAGCGCGCCACCTCTGCCACTCCCCGGTCAACCCGGGTTTGGGCCTCGATCTCCACCACCAAGGCGGTCGTGCTGACCGTATCGATACCGTCCGCGGCAAGGTTGCTGGCCGAGACCAACAGCCTGCCCAGCGTATCGTCAGGGATCCGGAAACTCAAGGTCCTGGAGTCCACCACCCGTAGGTCAACGGCCGGCTTATGGTTGACCAGCACCCGGGTGGAGAGGTTGAGCCCCTGACCACGGATGGCGGCAAATTCGCCGGCATTGAAGAGGAAGAGGGTATCGTCCGGCGACAAGACGCCGGAGGCCGGGTTGAACTGACCGCTGGCCTCAATGCGCGGGTCGGTGACATAGGTCAAGCGGCCGGCCTTAAATGCAGCAAGCGCTCCGTTGGCCACCGAGATCCCCAGCAAGCGATCCCCGCCTGGGGGGGCCGTCAGGGGCGGCAGACGGAGACGGATCTCGTCCGCGCTGATGCTGATCACATCATCGGCCTCGACCTTGATGCCGCCAATGGTCACCACCGTACCCAAGCCGAAGTTCGCGCCGCTGATGGTGACCTCTTCCCCCCCGCGCCAACTGCCCATGGACGGGGTGATGCCGGTGATCTCCGGGAGACGGCCAGCATCGGCCACGAATCGAAAGGTGTAGTCACGGGCAAGGGTCCGGCCGTGGATGTCGGCAATGGCGGCCGAGACCCGCACCCGGCACTCCCGTTCTGCCTGCAGAGCGGCATGGGGCCGGAAGATGAGACGGGTGCCGGTATTGTTGACCCGGCTTGCCACATACCCGGCCACCGGTGCGCCACCCTGGGTGACCTCGATCAGGGAGTCGCCAAAGGCCTGGATCTGGGCCGGGTCGATGATCCGGTTAAACTGGATCTCCACCGTTTGCTCAGCCGGCAACACCCCTCTTGGGGAGGGGATCTGATCCACCACAGCAAGCCGGTCGTCGATCAGGGTGTTCAAGGCCCCGCCCAGTTGGCCGAAGAGGGCCCCGACCGCCAGGGGGTTTTCACTTGGCCGGTTGTCAACCGTGGCAAAGGCGGTACCGGCATAGAGCGCACCCCGGCCAAAGGCCAGGGCATCCACGGAGCCGGTGACTGCGAAGTAATTTTTCAGGGAGACAGGGAGGGCAAACGAGCCGTCCAGCCAAGCGCTGATATCGAAGACCTGGACATCACCTTCGCCGGCAGCCACATAGAGGGTCTGCCCCCTGAGGACCATGGGACCGGCAAACAGGTCGCTCCCCGCCAGCAGGTAGACCATGGAGAGTTGGGCCACGGCAGGGGAGGCGTCGTTGGGCAGGATGGCATAGGCCACCACCACGCCGTCTTGGCCCCCGGAGACCAAGAGCAGCTGGTCCAGGACCACCATGGCCGCGGGCCGCAGGGGGTTGCCGCTCACGTCCGTGGTGGCGACGGTGTTGGTGATCCCGTATTCGCCGCTGGTCAGCTCAATGGCCACCACCTTGGAACTCTCGGGCAGGGCAAGCCACAGCAGCTCTCCCTGTAGGGCCATGGCCTGGGGCGCACTGCCCAGCGTGGCCTTCTTGAGGACGACCAACTCGCGGATCGTGCGGTCCGGCAGCAAGCGGTAGAGCCTGAGCCCCTCGGAGGTGGTAAGGTAGATGATGCCGTCCCGCACCAGGACCCGACGGCAGAGTTCACCCGGGATGGGGAGCACAATCTCGTTGAGGAGCAAGGGGTCCGCGGCCAGGGTCACGTCGAGATGAAGCAGACGGTTCCCGCCGGTTACCAGCAGCGCGTTGCCATCCAGGGCGATGTCGCTGAATCCCTCCGGCGGCAGGGTGATATTCAGGTGATAGGGCCTCTCCTCGCCGGCCATCGCCTTCATGATCAACTGCGGATGCACGGGGTCGGAGACATCGGAGAGCACCAATTGGGCCTGGGCCGTGGTCAAACGGCCCAGGTCGCGGCCCTCGCGGTCCATGGCCCGATAGCCGCCACCGGTGATGGCGTAGAGGATCTGGTCCTTGACCACCATGCCGGTCACCGGGCTGGAGTGGTGCTTCTCCTGGGAGAGGTCCACCGCGCCGGTCTCTTTGTTGGCATAAAAATACCCGTTGGGGAGGGTGCTCTTCTCCTCCGGGAAGAGGGTGTTGACCATGGTGATGTCGGCGAAACCGAAATCGCCGGCCGGGGCCCGCACTTGCAGATGACCGCTGTTGATGAGCCTTAAGTCCCCCGCGACCGTGCTGCCAAAGCGCACCGTGAGGTGCTGATTGAAACCGACCCCGTAGAGATCCACCGTACCCCCTCCTTCGGGCGGGCCGAAGATGGGGTCGATATCCTGGAGAAGCACCCGCGGCTGGATCACCATGGCACCGTTCAACCTGGCCAGGGTGCCATCCCTGGCCACCGAGAGTGCCAAGGCCGCGGAGTCGAGATTGATATCCAGCGCAGGCAGGGAGAAGGTGATGGCGGTGTCGCTGACCGCGATGATCTCCTCCGGTCCCAGCGCCCGCTTGCCCACCGTGATCGCCAAGGAGGCAGGGTCCGTACCAAAGCCGCTCCCCAGGATGCGGGCGGTCTCGCTGCCGTCGCCGTGGAAATAGTGCTTGCCCTCCACCCCATCGACCACCCGGACCACCGACGCTATGGTCGGCCGCCCCCCGCTACCAAGGGTGAAGGGGTAAGAGACCGGCTGCAGCAAGGCCGAGCCGTCCAGTCCCTTGAGACCGGTGGTTACCGTGAGGTGGAGCTCCCCCTGATGGCTCAGATCGGGCGTCAGGGCCACCTCCACCCTGCCGCCGGCCAGGGTATTGATCCCTTGCACGGTATACTCCTCCGGCGCCAAGGGCTGCCCGCTAGCGTCCATCAGGCCTATGGCCCCGGCCAGGAGATCGGCATCGGTATTGATCAGTTTGTTGCATTGGATGACGATGGACTCGCCCGCTACCAGCGTAGCGCCTGTTGGCGGAGAGAGAGCGGTGATGGCCAGATCCAGGGCCGGGGTGTCGTATAGCCCGCTGGCCTGGGCCGCGAAGATCGCCCCCTGGTGCGGCACCAACTCGCCGGTGGCACCATCAAGGGAGTGCCAATAGACAGTCTGGTATTGCCCCGCCGCATCCGGCTGCACAATCAAAAACTCATGGCCGCTGGCCACCACGATCTGGCCATACTGCACCACAAAAGAGGCCTCGTCCAACTCACCATGCAGGATACCCCGCTGCAGCGGATGGACCACATGGGTGACCTCGCCGCCAAAACCGCTGAACAGGGCAATACGCAACTCCCCTTCCTGTTCCAGAAGGACAAAGAGCGTGTCGTCCTGCCACTGGATATCCACGGGCCTGCCCAAGAGATCGCCATCGGCCAGGGTGAGGGTGGAGTAACCCACCGGGGGATAGAGTTCCGGATCCTTCAGGTCAAAGAAGCGGATAAAACCGCTCCCCAGATCATTGGCCACGGACATGGCCAATACCCCCTGCCCCTCGTTCAAGGCTACATCGGTGGCCCGGTTGCCGGGGACCCCGAGATTGCCCAGGAGATGGGGCGCGGTCAGGTCCTGGATATCGACGATGACCAG
This sequence comes from uncultured Desulfobulbia bacterium, assembly GCA_964430285.1. Taxonomy (GTDB): domain Bacteria; phylum Desulfobacterota; class Desulfobulbia; order Desulfobulbales; family VMSU01; genus VMSU01. The sequence goes on along the minus strand of CAYSFY010000129.1, from coordinate 1,886 downwards.
ACCGTCCCGGCCGGCGGCGAGATAGGCCAGGTTGCCGTACGCAGTCACCCCGGTGACCGGCTCCGCCATGGGGAGCTGGGAGAGGCGGATGGGCCGGTCCCAAATGGAGATATCGTAGATCTCCAGGCCCCTTGACATCAGGAAACGGTTGTCAGCGCTGGGCGGGGTACCTTGGCGCACCCCCACCAACAATGTGTTGTCGCGCGTAGCCGCGCCGCCGATCACCATGGGCGGGTAGTTGGGGAGGCCGATCCCCCGACCGCCGGGCATGGTGTAGGAGAACTGACCGACCAATACCTCCGTGCCATTCATGGCCAGATAGACCTGGTAGAGGTCCGGGACCAGGACCCCGGGGAGCATGAAGCGGAAGGTTGTCATATCCACCACGTCGTCGCGCAGATCAACCGCATGCGCTTCGCTACGGATCTCCTCTCCCATCCGCGAGCGCATCACCACCTTGGCACCGGGCAGGATCACCTTGGCGCTGGCGGTAATGGTGATGGTCTCGCCACCCTTGATGGAACCCGATTCGGCAGAGAGGGCAAAGAGGGCGGCACCCGGCTCGTCGCCGATGACCACGGCCCCTGGGAAACCGGCCCCGAGTTCATGGTCCTTGACCCTGAGGTCATGGGCACCCGGGGAGAGGGGGAGCAGCTCGATTACCCCGGCCGCCAACCGCAAGGTGTTCCCATCGACAACGTGGGGGGTCAGTTCGTACTGGTCGATGAAGACCTTGGCCGCGCTGGAGAAGCCGCTACCCGTGATGACCACCTCCCGATTATCCCCGCGATGGAAGACACCACCCTCAACCCCGGTGATCGCTGGCTGCAAGGCCCCGACCGAGGCGGCCTTGACATGGCCCGTAAAGGGGACCCACAGGGAACCGCTACGCAGGTTTCTGGCCGCGGTGACCCGGATCTCGTACTCAATGCCCGCTTCCCGGACAAAGTCCACGGCAAAACGGTCCGCAGCCGCGGCCAACGGCTGCAACGGGGTCACGGTTACGGGTACGGAACTGCCGCTATCAGTGCGGGTGACGACCACCGCGTCAGGGGCGAGGAGCGAGGCCACGGTCACAAACTCGTTAAAGGTCAGGTCATAGGTGCTGCCTGCGGCCAGATACCCCCCCTCATCCACCGAGGTGGCCGTCACCAAGGCCCCCGGCAGTTCAAAGACCGAGAGTCCGGTGCTGGCGGCAACGCTCATGAGCTGCCCTTTATGCACGTCAACGGCCTCCACCACCTCGGTATTGCCGGCCGACACGATGCGGGGGGCAAGCGGTTCGGCCAGATCGACCACCACCATGCCGCCGCCGGCGGCGGAGACCAAGAGGAGGCTGCCCAACCGCTGCAAGCGGACCGCGCTGCCGACATTGACCTGCAGCGGGGCCTTAAATTGCAGCACGGCCCTCTCTTCAGGCCGATCCTTATGCACCACCTCAATGCCACCATTGCCCAGAGCGGCAACCATATAGTCACCGTAGCTCACCAGATCGAAGACATTGGCAGCAAAGCGGTACTCATGGCGAAGCACCCGGTCGTAGAGGTTCAGACCGGTCACCATGCCCTCTCCCCCATCTCCGGGCTTAGCGCCGGAGTAAGGACGGTTATCCTTGCAGGCACCCGTGGCCAGCCACACCGTTCCCGGCCGCTGACCACCCGAGAACAGCCACTCATGGTCCAGGACCACGACGTTGCCGCCACCCACGCCGGCATGGTAACCGTCCTGCAAGGCGCCCATGGCTACGGGGTCCCCGGGGGTCTGGTAGTTGACCTGTTCGATCCCGGAATTGCCGATCCCCGTGGTCAGGGAGTCGCACGGCCGTTCGGGCGGCCCGGTCTCCGGCACCTCGGTCCTGGCCGCAAAGGCGGTGAACCCTGCCTTGG
>CAYSFY010000128.1:1892-12598 GCA_964430285.1 uncultured Desulfobulbia bacterium | reverse complement strand
GGACCTTGATATCGGTATACTGTTCAACCGCTTGGCGGATGATGGTCTGATGACGGCTGGAGCCGATGCGATTGAGGATCACTCCGTCAATCCTGATCCCCTGCCCCATCTGTTGGCAGCCCAAGAGCAGCGCGGCCACGGTGCGGGTAGTCTTGGTGCAGTCCACCACCAGGACGACCGGCAGATCCAGGATGGAGGCCAGTTCGGCGGTGCTGTAACTGCCGGCCGCATTGACCCCATCGAACAGGCCGCGGTTACCCTCGATCAGGGCCAGATCCCGGCCTGCGGCATGCTGGGCGCAGGAGTTCCTGATGGTGGCAGCCTCCATCAGGTAGGGGTCAAGATTATAACACGGCTGGTTGGCTGCCAAGTGGAGCCAACCGGCATCAATATAATCAGGCCCTTTCTTGAAAGGGGCAATGGCCACCCCCTGACCGGTCAGGGCGGCGGTCAGGCCGACGGCGATCACGCTTTTACCGGATCCGCCACACAGCCCGGCAATGACCAGACCACGGGTTGGTTGTTGGATGAGTTCAGGCATTGAAGATTCAGGTAGGCAAGTGAGTTAGGCAACGGTCATGTCAAGCGCTCAGCCGCCAGGGGTGATTGCATGTGTTGATAACCCTAAACCGTCAACCGTCAACCGTCAACCGAAAGATGTGGGTCTCTCAAAAAGTCCATGCACTCGCCATCCGTCCACATAAGATCAACGAGTTACATATTGTGCCGGCAACAGGTTGAGCCATTTTTGCGAAACCGACAAAGATCCATTCCGCCCTTGCAAAACCACCCCATGGTGATTATTTAAGCTGAATATTTTTTCTTAATCCCTGAGATGGCCGCACCAGCATGCCATCACCGCCTCCCGGCCAGTTGGCGAAATCTGCCCGGCTTTACCACCAATCAATTCAACAAGGAAACCGAGAATGACACCAGCACAACAAGTGGAAGATATCCCCGCCGTCATTGCCGAATTGGAGCAGAAATGTCTTGAAATGCCCGACAACTTTATCGCCCATCACCACCTGGCCTTGGTCTACCGCAAGGCTGGGCGGCATCAGGATGCCATCCGTGAGTTGCAACGGGCCATTGAACTCGATGACAACTCGGCTGAACCCTATGTCAACCTGGGCGGCATCTACTTCGAAATCGGCGATCTGAATCAGGCCATGGCCTACAACAAGAAGGCCCTTACCCTCATGGTCAAGCCTGCCCAGGCCCATGTCAACATCGGGCTGATCCATCAGCAGCGCGGTGAGGTCGGACCGGCCATCACTTCCTACACCAAGGCCGTTACCCATGACCCCGAGTTCGCCATGGGCTGGGTCAATCTGGCCACGGCCCAGGTGATGGCCGATGATTTCGCGGCGGCGGAGCGAGCAGCCCGTAAGGCTACCGAACTGGCGCCGGAACTAGGCATGGCCTGGAACAACCTGGCGGTCGCCTTGTACTACAAGGGAGACATCCAGGGTGCCAAGACCGCCATGGACACGGCCATAAAAAACAGCTATCCCGTTGACCCCCGCTTCATCGAAGCCGTGCGCGGCGCCCTCTAACCATGGCCAAGAAAAGCTGCATACCCGTCAAGCCGTGGTGTCCGTTCTGCGGCCAAAACGTGGCCCCACCCCAGGCGCCGGCGCAACGGAAGATGAACGAGTTCACCATGGGTGAATGCCAATGCGGGGCGGTCTACGTCAGCGACCAGACCGGTCACAACCTGGGCGCGGCCATGGTCGAGTGTCTGGTGCACGCCAGCCACGACAACTGGGAGCTGGCCTGGGACCTCACCCCCGAGGAGGATTACCTTACCGACCAGATCGACAACTACGATGAAGTGACCCATCAGGTGATCGAGACCCGAAACCTCGACGGTCGCGCCGTGCGCGGTGTCCTCTACTTTGTGCGGCTGCATCAGGAGTTTGCCCAACTCGCCACCACCAAGGGCCAACAACCGCCAGCGGATGAACAAACCAGCCATGCGCCACGACCACCCATGGAACCCATTCGCGACGCGAAACGCGTCAAAAAACGGGCTAGTAAGGCCGGCGTCCAGGCCATGGCCGACAGCAGCGATATTGACGGCTTGGTGGATCTCCTGTTTGACGATGCCAAGACCATGCGCTATCTGCAACGGCTGTTCTACGACCCGGAGCCGGATCATCGCTGGCATTACGCCTTTGTCATGGGCAAGGTCTGTGCCCGATACGCCTCGCAAAAGCCGGGGGCGGTAAGCGATCTGCTGCACCGCCTGTTCGAGGCCTGTTCAGACTCTGCTGCCAGCCATTGGGGGTTGATCGAGACAGTAGGCTCCATCATTGCCGGCCGGCCCGACATCTTTGGCGCCTTTGCCTCCCATCTGCTGATGTACCGCAACATGCCCTCCACCCGGGTACAGACGATCTGGGCCATGGCGGAGATTGCCAAGACCCGGCCGGACATCGTCCGTGCCACCCCGTTCTATAGCCTGTTCCCCATGCTGGCCCACCCCGATCCCGCAACCCGCGGCCATGCCGTCCTCTTGTTCGGCCTGATCAAGGCCAATGAAGTCAAGATGCAGATCGAGGCCCTGCGGGAAGACACGGCCATGCTCACCTTCTACCACGAGGGCAGACCCCAACAGACCACTGTCGCCACCCTGGTCAGTCAGGCCTTGGACCGCTTGGCGGCATAAACCCTTTGAGACAATCTAAAAGAGAGCGAACGAGATGACGACAGCGGAAGAGAAGGAAAAGACCCAGGCCCAGCAAGATTACGAGAAGGGGCAGGAGTTGCAAAAACAGAGTGAGTTCAGTCAGGCAGCAGCGGCCTTTCACAACGCCCTGATCGGCTTCGAGCAAGAAGCGAATGAAAATGGCGTGGCCAACGCAGCTGACAAGTTGGGAGACGTCTGTCTGGAAAAAGGTGAGTTTGAGAAGGCCCTGACCTACTTTAACCGGGCCTATGCGATTTGCCAGCGTCATGCGGACCGCTTCAGCCTCTTTTCACTGGAGCGCAAAAAGGCCAGGGTCTATGCCAAATCAGGCGACTTGCCCAAGGCCATTGACGCCTATGTGGATATTGTTGATGAATTTAACGCCCTGCGTGATCCGCGCGGCGCGGTGGAGACCCTGGAGACCTTGGCGGATATCTATCTCTCCCAACAGGAGAAGGACAAGGCCGCTGACTGCTATCGTACCATCGCCTCCATCCACAAAAGTTATAAGCACAATAATTTTTATGCCACCTACATGGAGAAGGCTGCGGCCCTTGAGGTGGCGCAGTGAAGTAACCACACCCATTTGGCTAGCTGCCGCAGGCAGCGGGTTCACGGTCCGAGGGATGGTAGACCTTGGACAACCGTCGGCACGGCACAATAAAAAAAGGCGGGGGATTTAGATCCCTCGCCTTTTTAATTGGAGTAGTTCGGAGAAGAGATTACGCGTTCTTGGCCTCTTCATCCGCTTCTCTGGTCTCTTCATTCTTGGCGCGACCTTTTGCAGCATACATAGTGGTGCTGCCGGACGACCAGAAATCCATCATGCCTTCCTTGACCAACTCGTTGGCGGCATTTTTGACTTCACGAGGTTTAGAGTCAGGATCACACTCATAAAAATCCTTGATATACAATTGAGGCTTTGCAGCTTTTTGTGACTTCGCCAAAATTGCCGCTTTCAACTCTTCTTTGCTCATAGCCATTGGTTAGATCCTCATTTGCGTAGGGATAAAGGTAAAATACAATTCGACAGCCAGGGCAGGCAGCAAATTTTGCTGACTGCCCTGGCTACGTATTCGAATCAATTTTTACTTGATATGGCTGGTGAATTTGAACTGGGTGGTGGTTCTCCACGTATTGTAAGCGAGACGATAGTCATCGACGCTCTTAATGGTGAAGGGGATATCACACTTTTCAAAGAATTTTTCCCAGCCAATTCTCTCGGCCCATTCACCAACACGCTCATACTTCTGAGCATCCTTGGCATAGACTTCAACGATCTTTTTGACCACAGAGGTCACTTCCGGCCAACGAGGTGTATTGTTGGGGAGGAAGGGGACAACCAGCTTGGAGAACTTCGGCGCTGATTTGGAGTTTGAGACCTTACCACCCACCAGGATGGCGATACCGTCACCTTCCGGATCGGCCAGAGGCATGGCAGGACACATGGTGTAGCAGTTACCGCAGAACATACACTTGGCGGCATTGACCACAACGGACTTGACCTCTTCGCCCTTCTCGTTGGTCGCCTTGGCCGGCTTGATGGCGCCCAGCGGACAGGCGGAGATGGCCAGAGGCAATTCACAGAGACCGGTGATGGCATCATGATCAATCATCGGCGGTTTCCGGTGAACACCGAGGACCGCGATATCAGAGGCATGCACGGCGCCACACATGTTGAGGCAGCAGGCCAGAGCGATACGCAGCTGTGCAGGCAACTTCATGGTGGTGAAGTAGTCAAATACCTCGTCCATGATCGCCTTAACGACACCAGAGGCGTCGGTCGCCGGGGTGTGGCAATGAACCCAACCCTGGGTGTGGACGATATTGGTGATGGAGGCGCCGGTACCGCCGATGGGGAAACGTCCGCCGCGCTTGGCGCTGGCAAGATCATCCAACAGGGGCTGCAGTTTAGCCTTGGAGTCCACCATGAACTCAACATTGTTCCGGGTGGTGAAACGCAGGTGACCATCGCAATGGGCATCGGCGATGTCGCACATCTCACGGATCAACTCGATGCTGATCAGACGGGCGGAAGCACAGCGCACGGTATAACATTCGGCGCCGCTCTCACTGACATGCATCAAGACGCCTGGTTGCACGATCTCGTGATAGAGCCATTTGCCAAAATTGGCCTTACAGACTGGCGGAAGAAGTTCTTCATAGTGTGGCGGACCGATGTCGGTAATTCTATCTTTCATCGGGTTCGCTGGATCGTAAGCCATATTATTACCTCCTGATTATATAGTTATAATTTATTTCGACGATATTGATCGATTGATCACTGTTTGTGGCGTTTACGGAACTCGCGCACGTCACGATCAAAGCCGCCTTCAACCTCTTCTGACTCCCAGAAGACATAGGGATTGGAGCGAGGCTCTCTGATGTGTTGCGGCAGCGGCTCAATATTCATGACCTTCAGGAAGGTCGGCAGGCCCACGCGCTGAATGGATTCACCGATACGTTCGCGGTTCTTGCCTTGCTCCATCCACCAATCCCACAGACCTTCGATGAAATTGACCAGATCTTCATACTCATTTTCGGCGTTCATCTCCATGAACGGTACAACCATGGTGGCGAACTGAGCGCCATCCAGGATCGGGGCCTTGGCGCCGACCAGGACGGTAGCACCCTGTACCGCACCAGGCCTCAAGGCACGCGGCATGACATTGATACAATGCATGCAACGGGTACACTCGGCGTTGTCAATCTTCAGGGTATCCCCTTCCATCGACATACACTTAGTCGGGCAGAGATTGAGGACTTCCTTGTTGATGCTGAACTTACCCCAATCTTTACCAGCATGGGCACCAGCGTTGGCCTTGTAGTCACCGCTGATGTATTTCTTAACAGCAGCCTGATCGATACGGATATCATCTCTCCAGGTACCGATGACGGACAGATCGGAACGGGCGATTGATGCTACGCAGTCGTTCGGGCAACCGGAGAATTTAAATTTGAACTTGTACGGGAAGGCGGGACGATGGATCTCGTCCTGGTAACGCATGGTCAGCGCATAGCAGGTAGCTTGCGTGTCATAGCAGGACCATTCGCAACGTGATTTACCCAAGCAGCAGGAGGGGGTCCGCAGGTTGGAGCCGGAGCCACCGAGATCCTGGTTCAGATCATGGGTCAGTTCGTAAAACAGGGGCTCAAGGTTAGGGGTGCTGGTGCCCAAGAGAACCAGATCGCCGGTAGAACCGTGCATATTGGTCATACCCGAACCGTACTTCTCCCACAGGTCGCAGATGGCGCGCAGCTTCTTGGAGGTGTAGTACATTCCGGAAGGCTGGTTCAAGCGGACAGTGTGAAAGTGTGCGACGCCGGGGAATCTGTCCGGGACGTCTGAGTAACGGCCCACGATACCACCGCCGTAACCAAAGACGCCGACGATGCCGCCATGCTTCCAGTGGGTGATTCTGTCTTTGAACGACAACTCTAACTGACCAAGAATGTCCCAACATTCCGGCTTAGTCGCGGCCTGGCGTTTGATGTCGGTGACAAAACTCGGCCATGGTCCTTTCTCGAGTTCGTCCAACAAGGGCGTATCATGCTTTGGCATTTTTCGTTTCCTCCTTAGGATCTGAAATTGTTAAAACTGCTAAGAACCACCCTCATTCGCGCCTGCTGGCGTCGACTTTTGGATGAATTAAACGCACAATAAAAAATGATGTTTCCGCATTAGGGGGTCCGTACCAGAAAGACGGTCGGTTGACTTGTTGCGAATCCAATCTGAATAATGAATGATTATTCAGGAAATCCAACTTAGCCACCTGGTTCTTCTTTGTCAATAAAAAATAATCGATTTTCAAATTCTACTAAAAGGCCTGCTGTCTAAGCAAAATAGCGACTTCCCACCGCTTCGCCATATCGTGCTTTATGTCACTATGTCAGGGGAGTTCGCCCTCCTTGTCGCGCCTTTCAGTAGAACCTTGGCGTCCCTGGCGCGCCGTGTTGCGCGGATATTTTTTGTGTGCTATATTTCCACGTTCTTATGTAGATTCCCTGGTTTGCAAGCTGAAAATTGATGGTCCGGCCATAAGACGGAAAACTGGCCATCCGCCAACGTAACATCAACAATTGGTTACATTGCGTGCCGGCGTCGGTTGAGCAGTTTTTTGCTAAACCGACAAAAATGGCCGGCAGCAAACGGGGCTCTATTAATATTGATACCTTAAGATGACACCAGTCATCTTGATCCTATTTCTTTTACATTAGTGAGGTGGCATGTGAGTGTGAAAATTTTAGTTGCCAATCGCGGCGAGATCGCCCTGCGCGTGATCAGGGCCATCCAGGAGTTGGGGCATACCGCCGTGGCCGTGTTTGAGAGCCCGGACAATGATGCCCTCCACATCCGGGCTGCGGACGAGGCGGTCTGGCTCGGGGACGGCCCCCGCTGTGACTACCTGAACATTGACAAGGTGGTTGCCGCCGCCCTCAAGGTGGGGGCCAAGGCGGTGCATCCGGGCTATGGTTTTTTGGCCGAGAATCCCAAATTTGCCAAGGCCTGCGAGGATGCGGGTCTAGTCTTTATCGGGCCCACCAGCGAGGTGATCGAGCAGCTGGGCAACAAGGTCATCGCCCGGGAGATCATGGCCAAGGCCGGCATCCCCATGGTCCCGGGCACCGACAACCTGCCTGCCGGTGACCAGGGAGTCGAGGAGGCGGTGGCCTTTGCCGACCGCTATGGCTACCCGGTGATGCTGAAGGCCACCTCCGGCGGCGGTGGCCGTGGCATCCGCCGTATCGAGAACCGGGAGGAGTTGATTACCTCCATCCCCCTGGCCCGCTCCGAGGCTCGGGCCGCCTTTAACGACGACCGGGTCTACTTGGAGAAGGTGGTGCTCACCCCCAAGCATGTCGAGGTGCAGATCATTGCCGACAGCTTCGGCCATGTGGTCCACCTGGGCACCCGCGACTGCTCCATCCAGCGGCGCAACCAGAAACTGGTGGAGATCGCCCCCTCCATGATTAAGGACCAGACCATCCTGGACAAGATCTGCGAGACTGCGGTGATCGCGGCCAAGGCCTCCAACTACACCAACGCCGGCACGGTCGAGTTCTTGCTGGATAAGGAGCTGAACTTCTATTTCATGGAGATCAACACCCGCATCCAGGTGGAGCATACGGTATCCGAGATGATCACCGGCATTGACATCGTCCGCACCCAGATCAAGATCGCCTTGGGCAAGCAACTGGTCTTCACCCAGGATGATATCCGCCTGCGCGGCCATGCCGTGGAGATGCGCATCAACGCCGAGGACCCGCGCAACAACTTCATGCCCGAGGGCGGCAAGACCGTGTCGGTCTACCGCTCGCCAGGCGGCTACGGCGTGCGGCTGGACGGCTTTGTCTACCAGGGGTACAAGATCCCCGAGGTCTATGACTCCCTCTTGGTTAAGCTGACCGTGGCCGGCTACTCCTGGAACGAGACCGTGGACCGGCTGCGCCGCTGTCTGACCAACTTCGTCATTGCCGGACCCAAGACCACCATCCCCTTCTATCTCAATCTGGTGGATGAGCCGGACTTCAGGAGCGGCGAGTTCGACACCTCGTACCTCGATACCCACCCTGAACTCTTTACCTATAATGATAAAGACTCCGAGGTCGACAAGCTGGCCAAGCTGATTGCCGAGATCCACTTCCGCCAGGAGAACCCCTACGCCATCTAGGCCTAGGCAAAAGGAAATATCCATGCGTCTTGCTGGACGCATTAAATTTGAACCGGCCAACGCCCTTAACCGGCTGCCGGGCCGACCATAAGGAGTCAGTTACCATGGAACGTATTGTTCAAGGTATGCATATCAAGGAAGTGCTGCCCATCTTAAGAAACGCGGATGGCTATTTTATCACCAACACGGCGCGGGACCTCTCCCAGTCCGACTTCAAGAACCGGATCCTCCTGCACACCGACCTCCTGGCCGCCAAGGCCCGCGAAAAGGCCAACTACTTTTCCTTGGAGATCACCGGCGGGGCCTCGGTCCACGTCGACATCCTGAGAAAGCAGGTGGACCCCTTTCTCAAGTTGCAGCTGCTCAGGGAGAAGATGCCCAACACCATGTTCCAGACCCTGTGCCGGGGGGTGAATCTCTTCGGTTATCGCCCTTACCCCCAGAACGTCATCCGCTTGACCGTGCGCGAGTTCGCCAAGTATGTCGATGTCTGGCGGGTCTTCGACTTCCTCAACCATGTGCCCAACATGCAGGCGGTGTTCGAGGAGGTCAAGGCCACGGGCAGGATCCTGGAGCCCTGCATCTGCTTCTCCACCGGGCCCGAACACACGGATGAGTACTATGTCGGCAAGGTCCGGGAGATTCTCGCGGTCACCGGCGAGGAGATCATCCTCTGCATCAAGAACCACGGTGGCCTGGGCACGCCCAAGCGCATCGGCGATCTGGTGGCGGCCATTAAACAGCGCTACCCGGATCTGGTCATCCACTACCACGGCCACAACACCGACGGCAATGATGTCGGCCGCATCACCGCCGCCGTGGTCAACGGCGCCACCATCATCGACGCGGCAGACCACGCCTTCACCGGTTACTACGGCCCGCCCCCCATCCTCACCGTGATCGACACCTTGAAGGACTACGGCCATGAGCCGGCCGGCGTCGACGTCGAGGCGGTGATCGAGTCCTCGGAGATCCTGCGCAACGAGCGGCAGCACTACGAGTACTTCGAGTCCCAGTTCAAGGGCTTCCTGCCCACGGTGCAGATCCACAAGCTCCCCGGCGGCGCCATGGGCTCCAGCTTCGAGCAGGCGGTCAAGGGCGGATTCCTGGAGCGGATGCCGGAGATCCTCCACGAGGAGCTCCCCAAGGTCCAGAAAGAGCTCGGCAACTACTGGAGCGTCACCCCCGGCTCCCAGATCCTGTGGACCACGGCGGTGAGCAATGTGCTGGGCGGCAGCCGCTACGGCAACCCCTCCGGCGACCTGAAGAACCTGCTGTTGGGCAAGTACGGCCCCTTCCCCTTCTATCAGCCCGCGGAGTGGATCTACGAGAAGGTCTTTGGCCCGGAGTGGCGGACCATCCTCGAGCGCGATGGCGGGTTGGAGGAGATCGGCGACATGGATATCGAGCATGAGCGCCAGACCCTGGCCAAACGCATCGGCAAGGAGCCCACCGAGCAGCAGCTGGTCCTCTATCTCCAGCACCCCAACGACGCGGTCAACTTCTTCAAGTTCGAGGAGGAGTTCGGCCACTCCTATGTCCTGCCCCCCAGCATCTTCATGCGCCGGGGCGGCTTCCGGGTGGGCGAGACCATCGGTTTCAAGGACCACCTGGGCAAGGAGCATGTGATCGAGGTCGGCCCCAAGCAGTTGAATAAGGAGGAGGGGGAGTGGAATATCTATTTAAATGTGGACCACCACCAGCGGGTCTACACCTTCCCCGAGGAGGTGGCGGGCGCCGTGGCGGCCAAGCCCCTGGAACTGACCAAGGAGGAGATCATCGAACTCGGTCAGGCCGGTGACGTCCGCTCGCCCTTCAGCGCCAATGTCTGCGACATCAAGGTCAAGGAGGGACAGACCGTGATCGTGGGCGACACCCTGGTGGTGCTGGAGGCCATGAAGATGCAGACCCCGGTGGCCAGCCCGGTGGCCGGCACGGTGGAGAAGATCCAGGCCGAGGTCGGCAAGCAGATGAAACCCGGCGACAAACTGCTCAAAATCACCATAGAGTAAAAGTTTTCGGCAAGGGGGTGCGCATGATATACCCGTATGCGCACCCTTGCCGTTTTATCGGGTTCACCAACACCGCCATAACCTCTCTGCCCCCCCCCAACAATCACCCAATGACCATGATGCACGACCCAGATCGCTATCATTGAGCACCCCGGCTGCAAGCCGGTCAGCCCGGTGCGGGCTGTGGCAACCCTGGGCGGTTCTCCCCTCCGTTCGTCCCTCTCCTGATCCCCTGCTTCTCCTGTCAGCGATAGGCCGTGCGGCGGTCACCAGCCCGCCTTGGCCCATCACTGACACCGCCTGTGCCCCGCGCTTGCGGAATAAAGGAGA
>CAYSFY010000128.1:0-1882 GCA_964430285.1 uncultured Desulfobulbia bacterium | reverse complement strand
ATTCCCCATGGCACCAACCCCAAACCCCAAACCTGCGGCCCGGACCCCCCCAGCCACGGATCACCCTCCCCTCCGCTTGACCCAGACCGTCAAAGGCTCCGGGTGCGCCGCCAAGCTTGCCCCCGGCGACCTGGATCGCGCCCTGTGCGGGCTCGACTTGCCCGTGGACGAGAATCTCATGATCGGCCTTGACCGTGCCGACGACGCCGGCGTCTACCGGATCTCCGACGAACTCGCCCTGGTGCAGACCATCGATTTCTTCCCGCCCATGGTCGATGACCCGTACAGCTTTGGTCAGATTGCCGCGGCCAACGCCTTAAGCGACATCTACGCCATGGGCGGCACCCCGCGTACCGCCATGAATGTGGTGGCCTTCCCGGCCAAGACCTTGGACATCTCGGTCCTGCGCACCATTATTGAAGGGGGGCTAGCGATCATGCGCGAGGCCGGGGTGGTCCTGGTGGGTGGCCATACCGTGGAGGACAGCGAACTAAAGTATGGCCTGTCAGTGACCGGCTTCATCCACCCCGATCGCATCCTCACCAAGAAGAACCTTAAGGCCGGTGATTGCCTGATCCTCACCAAGCCCATTGGTACCGGTATTATCACCACCGCCATCAAGGCCGGACTCGCCAGCGCAGCCCTGACCGAGCAGGTCACCCGGGCCATGGCCACCTTGAACCGGGACGCGGCCATGGTGATGCAAGCCTACCCGGTGCACGCCTGCACCGATATCACCGGCTTCGGTTTCCTGGGCCATCTCGCCGAAATGGTGGTGGATTCAGGGCACGGGGTGCGTATCCGCGCGACCGACGTCCCCCACTACCCCGAGGCCTTGGAGTGGGCGGCCATGGGGTTGATCCCGGCCGGGGCTTACAACAACAAGAGCTTTCGCGGCGCCTTTGTGGAGTTTGCACCCACCATCCCCCAACGGGTGCAAGATCTACTCTTTGACCCCCAGACCTCCGGTGGCCTGTTGATCGCGGTGACGGCCCCAGCCGCGCCCGACCTGCTGCGGGCCTTGCACGCCCAAGGGATTGAGACGGCAGCCTTGGTGGGCGAGGTGATTGCCGCGCCGCACGAGAAGATCATCGTCGCCTAGCCATCGTGCACCCGCGACTTGCCTGCACACCCCTTTGAGTGCGGCGCCAATCGCCGTCTGTCATCAACGCCCCATACCAATCAGCTAAGGAGATTGCCATGAACAAGGAACTGGACTGCCGAGGCCTGGCCTGCCCTGCCCCGGTGATGCAAATCAAGGAGATGCTCGACAAGGACGCCGCTCGCGCGGTAACGGTTTTGGTGGACAACGAGGCGGCGTGGGAGAATGTCCGCCGCTTTCTCGAATACCAGCACTTTCAGGTCGAAACCGAACGCCTGGGGCCAGAGTTCCGCGTCGTTGCCACTCGCGGCGGGGATGGAGAGAGTTCCACGACGCCGGAGACAGCGGCGAAGGAACCGGAGCAAGGGGAGAAGAAGATCCTGGTCCTGGTCTCCAGCGAGCGCATGGGCCACGGCGACGATGGCCTGGGGACCAAGCTCTTGATCAGCTTCCTGAAGACCCTAAAAGAGATGGGCCCGGACCTGTGGCGCCTGGTCTTCATCAACAGCGGCGTCACCTTGACCGCGGCCGGGGCCGAGGCCCTGCCGATCCTGCAAGGGCTGGAGGCCGACGGGGTGCGGATCCTGGTATGCGGCACCTGCCTGACCCACTTCCACCTCCTTGACCAGAAGCAGGTGGGCGAGACCACCAACATGCTCGATATCGTCACCGGCATGCAACTGGCCGATAGCGTGATCACCATTTAAGGTGATGTGCCTGCCGATCCTTGACTAGGGTTTACGAGTTCCACCCTTGCGGCGCAATGATCCGCTTGACTCT
>CAYSFY010000127.1:8224-12606 GCA_964430285.1 uncultured Desulfobulbia bacterium | reverse complement strand
TCGCCCGGCTCCATGCCCACCAGGGCCAGCAGACCGTGCCCGATCTGGCCGATCTTGCCCGTGGGTTCGTAGCCGCTGTAGGTGGCGTAAACCTTGTTGTCTGTGCCGCCGGTCACCGTCTTCAGCAAGCCGCTGCCGGGGTGGTAGGCATAGGTGACGGGGTAGAGATCGGGATAGGTCTGCTTGGTGACCTTGCCGGAGAGGTCGTAGGTGGTCCGGGTGGTGTAGGTGTTGGCGTCGCCGGCGATGGTCTTATAGTGGTTTTTGACTCGGTCCATGCTGTCATAACGGGATTGTCCGTGGTCGATGGTGAGGTAACTTGGACAGGGTAGGTGTGGGTGAGGGGGTCATAGGTGGTGGAGTCGTGGGTGAAGCTGGTAACGGGGCCAAGCCAACGAGCCAGAAAGTGTTTGCTTCGCTCCCCCCTTTCCGCTACCATGAGCGACAAATTAGGCGGCTGTTTGTCGGACCACCAACCCTTCTTCGAATAAGGACTGACTATGATGGATTTACAATGGGATAGGACATTTGCCAGCGAGCAAGCCGGTGAGGACCCCGAACTTTTGGCGGAACTGCTGGGCCTGTTAAACGAATCCTCCAAGACGGATCTGCAAAAGATTGAAGAGGGCTTGGCTGCCGGCGACGCCCAGGCGGTGGCGGATGCGGCCCACAGTATCAAGGGGGCTGCCGCGAGTCTGGGGGTGGAGGGTCTGCGGGTGGCGGCCCATGCCGTGGAAAAGTTGGGGCGGGCCAACCAGCTTGAGGTCATCGATGTCGCCGCCATCCGCGCCTTGATTGGCCAGTTGGAGAGCCTGCGGGCGTAAGCGAGCACAGGCCTGCCAGAGTATGGACTTGAGGAAGGTACCGGCTGAGAGAGGAGAATGATGCTCACCGCTGAACAGGTAGTTGAAAAATTTAGTAATGCCAAGACCCTGCCCCATGTCGCCATCCGCGTATCGCAGATGGTGGATGACGAGAAGAGCACCATGCGGGACTTCGAGGAGATCATCCAGATGGACCCGGTGTTGGTCTCCAGGCTGTTGAAGCTGGTCAACAGCCCCTATTTTGGGCTGGCGAGCAAGGTGGAGTCCATCTCCAAGGCCGTGGTCTACGTGGGCATGAAAAACCTGCGCAACCTGGTGGCGGTGGAGGCCCTGCGGGATATGTTCAAGGATCAGGGCAACGGCGGCCTGTCGCGGCAACTCTTGTGGTTGCACTGCGCCACCGTTGCCATCCTGGCGGACATGATCGGTAAGCGCATCTTTGGCGATGCCCGGGAAGACCTGTTTTTGGCGGGGATCATCCACGACATCGGCCTGATTGCCGAGGATCAGGTGGCGGGGGCGGAGTTGCGGCAGGCCTGCCGGCTCTATCAAACGAGCAAGCGGCCCATCATCGACTGCGAGCGGGAGGTGATGGGCACCGATCATGCCGAGGTCGGCTTTAAGCTGGCCAAGGAGTGGAAGATGCCCCCAGATGTCTTGAGTGCCATCCGCTTCCACCACCAAGTGGACAAGGAGCCGCCCCCGGCCCCCTCCTCGGTCACCGGTATTGTGCAATTAGCCGAGTATATCGCCGGCAAGATGAAGTACGGGACCCTGCCCGACCGGGTCGAACCCCTGCCCAACCATTTGGTCTCCCATGTCAAATCGATGATGGACAACTACAAGGTCATTGTCCGCGACCTGCCGGCGGAGATGGAGAAGGCCAAGAGCCTCTATGCCCCGGAGGGGTGACAGCCATGCTCGATGACGAGACGGACGACATCTTCGGCGAACTGGAAGAGCAGGGCACCCGAGAGCGGGAGTTCATGGGGCGGTTGGCCGCCACCTTGCCCAGCGCCTATTTCCAGCTCCATCAGGATGGCGGGCAGGTCCTTGGCGTCCGGGAGGGGTGTCCGCCCGGCACGGGGGTGAGCCCGGCCCTGGTCGCCGGGATCCGCCGGCTGGGGCGGATGCCGGCGGGCGAGACCTTGGCCGGGGCCTGCCCAGTGGTGATCGACCAACTGGACGCGGTCTTGATCTGCTGGTTGCCGACGGCGATGGCCCAGTTTGCCACCGAGCCTTTTGTCGGCGAGGTGGTACGGGCCGCGGTGGATCAGGTGTGGGCCGCCATGGCCGCGGACAAGATCAAGATCGAGAATGAGCAGTTGGCCCGCCAGATCCAGGCCTTGAACACCCAGCACTTCGAGATGGTGGAGAACAACCACCGCCAGTATCTCCTCATCCAGGAGAAAGACCGCGATTACGCCAAAAACCTGGAGACCGAGATCGAGCAACGGACCGTGGAGTTGCGGCGGGCCAACGAGGAGTTGAAGGAGGCGAGCCGGCTGAAGAGCGAGTTCTTGGCCAACATGAGCCATGAGTTGCGGACGCCGATGAACGCCATCATCGGCTTTTCCGATCTCCTCTGCGAGGCCCAGCTCCCCCCGGAGCAGGCCGACTATGCCCGCACCATCAAACAGTCCGGGGATGGGCTGTTGTCGCTGATCAACGACATCCTGGATTTCTCCAAGATCGAGGCCGGCAAGCTTGATATCGTGGCCGAGCCCTTCGTGTTGCCGGATATGGTCAAGAATGTGGCCTCCATGTTCCTGAAGGGCGCCCATGACAAGGGGGTTACCTTCCGCTGTGAGATCGACCCCGAGGTGCCCGGGCAGCTGATCGGCGATGGGCACCGGGTCAAGCAGGTGTTGGTCAATTTGGCCGGCAACGCCCTGAAGTTCACCCGGCAGGGGGAGGTGATGATCCGGGTGGGTTGGCTGGGCGAGCTGGCCAGGCCCAGGCTCCGTATCCTGGTGAGCGACACCGGGATCGGCATCCCCGTGGACAAACAGGCCGCCATCTTTGAAAAATTTACCCAGGCCGATGGCTCGATCACCAGAAATTATGGCGGCACCGGCTTGGGGCTTGCCATCACCTGCCAACTGGTGGGGCTGATGGGCGGCAACGTCACCCTGTGCAGCGAGGAGGGGAAGGGGAGTACCTTTGGCTTTACCCTGCCGATGCAGGTGGCGCAAGCGGTTACCGTGCTCCCTGCCCAGACCCAGGCCGCGGCGGCGCCGGCCACCGGCCCCGTTCTCCGGGTCTTGCTGGTGGAGGATAATCTGGTGAATCAGAAGCTGGCCTCGGTACTGATCAAGCGCGAGGGGTGCGAGGTAGAGGTGGCCGGCGATGGCCTGAAGGCCCTGGACGCCCTAAAGAACGGGGCCTTTGACCTGATTCTGATGGATTTGCAGATGCCGAACATGGACGGCTTGGAGGCGACCCGGCGGATCAGGGCCTTGGAAGCGGCAGTGGACAAAGGGGGGTGCCGGGGGTTGCAAGAGAGGGCGCAGCCGGTCCCGATTGTGGGCTTAAGCGCCCACGCCCGCAAGGAGGATGCCGATGTGGCCCGGGGGGTGGGGATGAACGATTTCATGACCAAGCCTATTGTCAAGGCCAAGCTGGTGGAGGTGATCCAGCGGGTCAAGGCCGGGGAGTTGTAAGCGCCGCCTTACAGGGTATCCGCTGACCAGGCCCTGGCCCGCATGCGGCCGTGCCAGGTCAGACGGGCCAGGCGCGCTTGCTCCGAGAGGGTCGAAAGCTCGATCTGCAAGCGGTCCCGGGGCATGATCTCGTCCAGCCGGTCGGGCCACTCCACCACCGACAGCCCCGCGCCATAGAGGTAGTCCTCGAAGCCGAGATCGATGATCTCCTGGCAGCTTAGGCGGTAGAGGTCCAGGTGGTAGAGCGGCAGGCGGCCCGGGTATTCGTGGAGCAGGGCGAAGGTGGGGCTGGTGATGTAGCAGTCGGGGGGGACCAGTAGCCCCCTGCCGATGGCCTGGGTGAGGGTGGTCTTACCCGCCCCCAACTCCCCGGCCAGGGTGATGATGTCCCCCTCCTCGGCCAGTTCGCCGAGCCGTTGGCCAAGCCGGTTGGTGGCCGCAAGGTCGTCGAGGCGAATGGTCAGGGTGGGGTTGGGGGTGGACATCGGTAATTATCGTATCATGCTAGAGTTATCGACTGGCGCTGTTTCGTCTCTTGGCAACAGCAAACTTGAGATATCCGCCATGGCCAGGCATCATCTGCTCTCTCTATCGTCTAAAACACCCTTCAGCCTCCAGCCTTACCTGCCTGCGGGAGTTCCGTTATTTCTTATTCTGCTTGTGGCAGAACAGACAGCGATATTTGGGCGGGTGCTTTTTTGGCATGGGCGCCACGCCATCAGGGTTGTGACACTCTTCGCAGAACTTCTCCGCCTCTTTCTTCTCCATGGCATGAAACTTCATGTGGGTCTCATCCTGGGGCAGGCGCTTGGTGGTCTCGGCCGGCGCCCGCCACAGAAAGAGCAGGATGGCGCCGCCACCCAGCAGGAACAGCATGTTGTAGAGCCACGTCTTG
>CAYSFY010000127.1:259-8214 GCA_964430285.1 uncultured Desulfobulbia bacterium | reverse complement strand
CCAGGGCCGCAAAGCCAATGAGTTTTGTACGAATGGCCAAGACTAGCATCTCCAGGCTGATTTGGCAAAGCACTTTATTGCCGGTGTAGAATTTTTGCAGCCGGTTGTGAAGGCGTTGCCGGGCCAGCAAGTGGTGTAAGCGGGCGGGTTGGTAGTTGGGGTCCAGGATGGTGCGGGCCACGGTCTCGCCGGAGACGATGGCGGGGTAGATCCCTTCGCCGGTAAAGCCGGAGGCGAGACCCGCGGCGTCTCCCACCAGAAAGAGCGGATCGAAGCTCCAACCGCGATAGTCGTAGTTGATCAGGGCCGCCCTGGCCCTCCCCTCCGCTCTCTCCTCTCCCCCCCCGCTAGCAAGCAACTCGATGCCGCGCTCCTTGGCCCAGGCCAACAGGCGCTGGTGCAGGAGGGGGGCGGTGAGGTCGGAGCGGTCGGCGTAAGCGCCGATGGAGGTGGTTTGGCCATGGGGGAAGATCCAGGCGTAGCCGCTGCCGAAGCGCTGGGGGTCCAGGTGCCACTCCATCTCCGGCCAGCGCCCGGGGAGTTGGTAGTTGATGCCGGTGCCGAGTAGGCGGCTGCCAAGGTTAAGATGGCGGCGAACCATGGAGGCGCTGCCGTCGGCCCCGATCAGGGTGCGGTAGGCGATGCGTCCCATGGTGGTCTCCACCGTGGTGGCGGTGATGGCGGTGACTGCTGCCCCCGTGCGGATCAGGGCGCCGGCCTGCCGGGCCTTGGCCTCCTGCCAGGCCCCCAAGCGTTCGCGGTTGACCGTGGTGATCACCGGCTCCGGGTAGCGGACCCGCACCTGTTGCCATGGGGTACGGATCACTTGGCTGGGAAAACTTGCCTCCTGGATCTCCGGCGGGATGGCCAGTTCCTCCAAGGCATGGTAGGGGATGCCGCCGGCGCAGACCTTGGGGCCGATGATAGGCTTCCTTTCCAGGACCAGGACCTTCACCCCGTGGCGGGCGAGGATGGTGGCGCAGTGCAGGCCGCCCGGCCCGGCGCCGATAATGATGGCATCAAAGGTGTCCATGGCAGCAGATATAGAAGGGGCGTCCGCTGCTGTCAAGGGGTAAGCGGTCTTCCCTTGTCATTTGAGGGGGAAGAGTTTCCTCTGTCATTTTTTGACGAACATGGTAAAGTTCGCCGTTTTTGGAGAGAGAGAACGGAGAGGAGAGATGGGCGGATGTGCTCGCCGCCCCATAGCCTCTGTTGGTCCTCATTGCTTACCATCCTTACTAAGGAATCGCGCGGGAGAATAGCGCTTGCATCAAGGAGAAGAGAGTTATGGCGAATGAGACAAGAGAGAGAAGGATACAGAAGAGTTCGAACTTTATGGGGATCCTGCTGCTGATGGTGGTGGTGATCCTGGTGGCCGGGGTGTTTTTGGCGCTCAGGCTCTTCGAGTGGGAGAGGCCGACCATCGCCCTGGAGGGGGAGGTGACCACCCTTGGCCAGAAGAGCAAGGTGGTGGCCGTGATCAACGATCAGAAGAGCGGCATCAAGGAGGTGCGGGCCGTTATCCGTCAGGGGAAGAAGGAGGCGGTGGTGGTCGAGCGGCTGTTGGGCCGGAGCACGGTGGTGAGCCAGGGGATTCCGACCCTCAAGGAGACCCTGGAGATCGATGCCAAGGGCTTGGGGGTAGGGGATGGCGCGGCCGAACTGGTGCTCATGGTCAGCGATCTGTCGTGGTGGAATTGGTTGCGGGGCAACCAGACCGTGGGGGTCTATCCGCTAACCTTTGATACCAAGCCCCCCCGCTTGCGGCTGGTTCACACCCCCAACAAGATCAAGCCCGGCGGCGCCGGCCTGATCGTCTATGGGGCCAATGAGGAGATCACCCACAGCGGAGTCACCATCGATGGCATCACCCATCCGGGCTATCCGATCCCGACCCGCGCCGATGGGGTCCTCGGGGCGTTGATCGCTATCCCCTACGACACCGAGGCCATCAAGTCGGCGGTGATTACGGCCCAAGACCGGGCCGGCAACGAGACTACCATGCCGGTGGCCATCAATTTCCGTTCGGTCCCCAAGAAGATGGACACCATCAATCTCTCCGACAACTTCTTGAACACCAAGATCCCGGAGTTCGCCCAGTACTACCCGGACATGAAGGGGACCCTGGTGGAGCAGTTCCTCTACGTCAACACCGAGGTCAGACGCCAAAACTCCGACCGCATCAAGGAGATCTGTAGCCACACCGACCCTGAGCAGCACTGGCAGGGGCGCTTCCTGCGCATGGAGAACAGCTCGCCCATGGCGGGATTTGCCCAATACCGGACCTATTTTTATCAAGAAAAGGAGATTGATCATCAGGTCCACTTGGGTGTCGATCTGGCCTCGCTGGAGAGGGCCGAGGTCAAGGCGGCCAACGCCGGCAAGGTGGTCCATGCCGACTACCTGGGGATCTACGGCAACATGGTGATGATCGATCACGGTCAGGGACTGTTCAGCCTTTACTCGCACTTGAGCGAGATCACCGTCAAGGTGGGGGAGATGGTGCCGACCGATGGGCTTATCGGCCGCACCGGCACCACCGGCATGGCCGGTGGCGACCACCTCCACTTCTCCCTGCTGGTCAACGGGGTCTTTGTCACCCCGGTGGAGTGGTGGGACGAGCACTGGATCAAGGACAACATCCTCCTGTTCATGCAGGAAGATAAGCGTACCCAGTGATCGTCAGCCGCTAACCCTTACCCTGGCACCTATCCCCTATGTCCCGGATCAAGATCCTCCCCGAGAACCTGGCCAATCAGATCGCTGCCGGCGAGGTGGTGGAGCGTCCGGCCTCGGTGGTCAAGGAGCTCGTGGAGAACGCCTTGGACGCCGGCGCGACCCACATCGCGGTGCAGGTGGAGGGGGCCGGTACCCGGATGCTCAGGGTGATCGACAACGGCTGCGGCATGGAGCCGGACGATGCCCTGCTCTGTCTGGAGCGGCACGCCACCAGTAAGCTTGCCAGCGCCGATGACCTGATCCATATCCGCACCCTGGGCTTTCGCGGCGAGGCCATCCCCAGCATCGCCTCGGTCTCCCGCTTGTCCATCACCTCCCGCCCGGCCGGCGCGGAGCTGGGGTGCCGGGTGGATGTCCGTTTCGGCTCGGTGCACAAGGTCCATGAGATGGGGTGCGCCCAGGGCACGGTGGTGGAGGTGGCGGACCTCTTTGCCAATGTCCCGGCCCGCCGCAAGTTTCTGAAGAGCGCCAACACCGAACTCGCCCATATCGACGAGGTCATCCGCTCCTACGCCCTGATCAGCTTTCAGACCGGCTTCAGCTACCAGGTCAATGGCCGTGACCTCCTGGATCTGCCGGCCAGCGATGGCTCGGCGGAGCGGCGGATCCGGCAGCTCCTGGCCGACGCCCCGGAGCTTATCCCGGTTGCCGATGCCGAGGGGGTGGCCCGGCCGGAGATCAGCGTCACCGGCTTTCTGGTCCCCCCAGAACAGGCCAGCGGCCGGGCCGGGCGTCTGTGGACCTTTGTCAATGGCCGCTATATCAAGGACCGCCTGGTGAACCACGCCGTGACCGAGGGCATGGCCGGCTTCTTGATGCGCGGCGGTAGGCCGGCCGGGGTGATCCATCTCCATCTGCCGCCGGAGGGGGTGGACGTCAATGTCCATCCCACCAAGCAGGAGGTGCGCTTCAGCGAGGGCAATGTGGTCCACAACAAGATTGTGGCGGCGATCTGGCGGAGCATGGAGGCCTATCAGACGCGGCTTAAGGGGGAGATCTTCGGCCCCGCGCGCAAGAAGGAGGCCACCCCGGTTGCCGCGCCCTTCCCCAGGCAAGAGGAGGCAGCCCTTGAGGTCCGGGAGCCCGAGCCCAAGGTGGCCGTGGCCCCGCAACTCACCCCGGCCCAGGCGGAGGATAGGGCGGCCCATGCCGGGGGGGCGGAGAGAACAGGGGCGGCGGTTAGGCCGGAGAGCCGGGAGGAGCCGGCAGCGGGGGGCGAGAGGGGCGCCGCGCTTGCAACCAGGGAGGAGGAGAGGCCCTTGTTGCGGAGGACGCCGGCTGCCAGCGCGGCGGCACCGGTAGTGGTGCGGCCAGCGCCGCTGGCCAAGGAAAAAGCAGGCCCGCCGTCAGCGGGGCTACCAAGCCGCACGCTCCCGGTCTTCCAGGGCAACGCCCGTTTGCATGAGCTGCTGGCGACGCCCCCTGCCGGCCGCTTGGCACCTGCGGCGGGGGAGATCGGCCCAGGGCATCCTCGGTCAGCGAAAGCCACCAGCGAAAGCCGCCCGCATCCCCCCCAGGGCATGGCTGTGGAGCCCGCCCGCCTCCGTTACCTGGGCCAGCTCTTTGATACCTACCTCCTCTGTCAGGCCGAGGACGGTCTGGTGGCCATCGATCAGCACGCGGTGCAGGAGCGGCTGATCTTTGAGGAGTTGAAGGGTCACTATGACGCCGGCACCATGCCCGGTCAGATCCTGATGTTTCCGGCCATGGTGGAACTGCTGCCCGCCGAGGTGGAGGCCCTGGCCCAGCACGGGCCGGAACTCCAGCGGCTGGGCCTGGAGTTGCAGGAGTTCGGCGGCGATACCGTGGTGATCAAGGCGGTGCCGGCGGGCCTCGATCATCTGGCCCCGGCCGAGATCCTGCGGGGCATCTTAAGCCATTTCAGCGACGACTACCCGCCAGGCCAGGAGACGGCCATGCTGGATGAGGTCTTGGCCGGCATGGCCTGCAAGGCGGCGATCAAGGCCGGTCACGCCCTGACCCCGGTGGAGGTGCACCACCTCCTGGAGCGGATCGAGCGGGCCGGCATCTTTTCCCACTGCCCCCATGGCCGCTCGGTGGTCAAGCGTTTTTCCCGAGGGGAGATCGAGCGCTGGTTTCAGCGAGGGTGAAGTGGCTGGGGCGGGTTACACGCCATTCCCCTGTCGTCATCCATCGCCTGGGCCATAACCCCTCCCGGTACCTGGGCGGTTTCCTTTGCAATCTCGCCGGCGGTAGAGTAAATCCATAGAATCTAATGACCCCTGCTTGTGCCTATTTGATATCCACATCGTTTACCTTCTTAAGGAGTTGCAATGAACACCACCGCCGTCACTGAAACCAACTTTCCGGGACTGACCCTGCGCCACCGGGGCAAGGTCCGTGATCTCTATGACTTGGGCGATTGCCTGTTGATGGTGGCCACCGACCGCATCTCGGCCTTTGACGTGGTGATGGCGGACCCGATCCCGGATAAGGGCGCGGTGCTGACCCGACTCTCCCTCTTCTGGTTCGAACTGCTCAAGGAGATCGTGCCCAACCACCTGCTGACCGCGGATGTCGACCAGTACCCCGAGGCCTGCGCCCCCTACCGCGCCCAGTTGGCCGGGCGCAGCATGCTGGTCAAAAAGGCGGAGCCCCTGACCGTGGAGTGCATCGTGCGTGGCTATATCTCCGGCTCGTTCTGGAAGGCCTATCGCCAGAGCCCGGTGGTCTGCGGCTTCAAACTGCCGGAGGGGATGCAGGAGTCGGAGCGGTTGCCGGCCCCGCCCTTCACCCCGTCCACCAACGCGGCCTTGGGCACCGATGACGAGAATATATCGCTGGCGCAGATGCGGGAGATCATTGGCGCGGCGGAGACGGAGAAGATCGCGGATATCTGTGTGCGGCTCTACGAGAAGGCGGCTGGCTATGCCCGGGAGCGGGGGATCATCATTGCCGACACCAAGTTTGAACTGGGGTGGTGCGACGGCGAATTGATCCTGATCGATGAGGTCCTGACCCCCGACTCCTCCCGCTTCTGGCCGGTGGCGGGCTATGCCATTGGTCGTGGTCAGGCCAGTTTTGACAAGCAGTTCCTGCGGGACTATCTCCTCTCCCTGGATTGGCCCCAGACCCCGCCGCCACCGCCTCTGCCGGCCGACATCGTCACCAAGACCAGGAGCCGCTACCTGGAGGCCTTGGAGAAGATCAGCGGCGCCGGCCTGTGAGTTTGCTTAGGAGCCGTGCAGAAATCACTTGGACAAGTTACCACTCCCTTTACGGCTCCTTTGCCATCGCCGTGGTGCTGATTGTTCAAGTTGTTTTTGCTCGACGGCTTAGAGCCCCAGCTCCTTAAGCTGTTGGAGCAACTCGCGCTGGGCAGGGGTAATCTGGGCGGGCACCTCGGCCATGAAGCGGACCAGGAGGTCGCCCCGGGGGCCCAGCGGTCCGGCGGGCAGGCCGTGGCCTTTGAGCCGGAGCTTGGCCTGGGGTTGGATGCCGGGGGGGACCTTGACGTTTAAGGTCTTGCCCTCCAGGGTGGGGACGGCGATGGTCTCGCCTAAGGTGGCGGCGGAGAAGGGGATGAGTTTTTCGCAGATCAGGTCGTTGCCGTCACGGCTGAAGATCGGGTCCGGCAGGATATTGATCAGCAGATAGAGGTCGCCGGCCGCTCCCCCTTGGGGTGAGCCCTGGCCCTTGCCCGCCACCCGCAATTTCTTGCCGGACTCAATGCCGGCGGGGACCTTGACCGACACCTTATCGGCGCTGGGACCCCGACCCAGGGCGATGGTCTTCTCCGAGCCGGTTAACACCTCGGCCAGGGTGATATTGAGTTCCAAGGTGGAGTCCTCCCCCTTCGCGGGCTGGGGGCGGGCGCCGCCAAACCCCGATTGGAAGTTCATGCCTCCCCCCATGCCACCTTGGGAGAAGATCGATTCAAAGGGGGAACCCCCCCTGGCTCGGCCTCCGCCCTGGGAGAAGCCGCCGGTATTGAAGCCGAACTCCCGGAAGATGGACCCTAGATCGGCATTGCGGAAGATGTCCTCTTGGGTATAGCGTTTTTGGAAGGTGTCGGCACCATAGGTATCGTACTGCTGCCGTTTCTCGGGATCGGAGAGCACGGCATAGGCCTCGTTGGCCTTTTTGAACTTCTCTTCGGCCTTCTTGTCCCCCTTGGTGCGGTCGGGGTGGTATTTGAGAGCGAGTTTGCGGTAGGCCTTCTTGAGGTCATCTTTGCTGGCGCTCTTGTCGACACCGAGTATCTTGTAATAGTCCATGGGGGAGAGAAGGGCTTGGTCGGGGTTAATTGTCCCTGTGGGGGCGCATGGTGCTTGGACCGCCTCTGTGTAGGGGCTTAAGTTTAGCGCCCACTATAAGGAGTGCTCGGGGGTTTGGCAAGCACAAAGCTGGCCGGCCCGGGCGCGGAGAGGGGAGGGGAGGGTGGAGATCATCATCATCGCCGCCATGGCGGTCAATCGGGTGATTGGCAGGGAGCAGGCCATCCCCTGGAATATCCCGGAAGAGCAGCAACACTTCAAGGAGGTCACCTGGGGCCATCCGCTGATCATGGGCCGCAAGACCTTTGCCGCCATTGGCCGGCCCTTGCCCGGGCGCCGCAATATCGTGGTCACCAGGAATCCCGCCTTTGTTGCCACCGGCTGCGAGACGGCCCCGAGCCTGGGCGCGGCGTTGACCCTCTGCGCCGACAGCACCAAGGTCTTTGTTATCGGGGGGGAGCAGCTCTTTGTCCAGGCCCTCCCCAGGACCGAGACCATCATCCTGACCACTATCCCCCGGGAGGTGGCGGGGGATACCTTTTTGCCTCCCTTCGAACAGGAGTTTAGCCGGATCGAGAGCCGGTCGATCAGCGGGCCGGAGCCCTATCGGATTGACATCTACCGCCGCAAGGGGCACGGCTGAGGGATAACTTTTTTGCCGGTATCGCAAAAACCGCTCAACCGTTGCTGGCATGTCCCGTCACCCATTGACATTGCATGGGCAGATGGTCTGCTTCACGACTTTTTGCGCTGCCAACTTTTTTTGATCATCAACCGCGGTAGCCAACACCCACCCACCACCAAGGAGAAAGCCATGCCGAACAGTGTCTATCAAGTTGTCGAATTCGTCGGAACCAGCAAGACATCCTGGGAAGATGCGGCCAAGAATGCCATCTCGATCGCCAGGAAGAAGTACAGCGACCTGCGGGTAGCGACCATCAAGGAACTGGATATGACCATAGAGGGGGAGGTGGTCTC
>CAYSFY010000127.1:0-249 GCA_964430285.1 uncultured Desulfobulbia bacterium | reverse complement strand
GAAACCCCTGGTAGCGGCCGTACCGCCAAGAGCGGCCTTGGCGCCGAGCCAGCATGCGATCTGCCCTCCCCTTACCTGATGGAACCGGGCAAGGGGGGGCAGGCCATGGCCGATCAAGATTTGGCGCCTCGTGCTCTGAAGATCTACTTCGCTGGGGCTATTCGCGGCGGACGCGCCGATGCCGACCTTTACGCCGATCTGGTCCGTCACCTTGGTCGCTTTGGCCAGGTGCTGACCGCCCATGTCGGC
>CAYSFY010000126.1:6326-12863 GCA_964430285.1 uncultured Desulfobulbia bacterium | reverse complement strand
TGCGTATGCCCATTGAAGCCAGCTGTATGACACTCAGTGCAGGTATGTGGCAGGATTCCCCAGTTGGCATTAGCAACCGCCGCCGAACCAATCAAGGTGGCACCAGCAACTCCGCCCTGATGACACTTGCCGCAGTCATTGCTGTGAATCCCAGCAATGATCTCGCCGCGAGGCGCTGATGAACTGATGCTATCCACTCCGTGACAGGTCTGGCAAGAGCTAATCCAGCCGAAGGTACCATCTCCCTCGACATGGCCACCATGAGCAACCTCCTTATTGGCGTGGCAATTCAGACAGGCCACCGTCACCCCAGTCTTGATGACATTATTGACCGAGGTGAATCCGGCCCCTACATTGATCGTCCGAGTTGAGTTATGACACAGACCACAATCGTTCTTGTGCAGGGCCAAGATGCCGTCGGTGCCAGCCCAACTGTTGGCAAACAACGGGTTGGTAGCAAGCTTATCACGACGGTGACAGGTATTACAGGCCGCTCCGCCAGAGAGATCGGTTGTCCGCATCAACACATCATGGGTCGTGTTGTTATGCTGCATGTGGCCATTAAAGTAGCTGCTGTGGCAGGTGACGCACTCACTGTTGGTGATGATACCAGCAGCGCTCCCCTTCAAGGAACCATTGTTGGAATCATGACAGGTTAGACACTTGTTCACGGCATGGACCTGACTGCCATCGACAAACGGTGCGTTGCTCGCGGTGTGGCAACCCACACAGTTTGCAGTGTTCGGTGTCGTGGCTACGTTCACCGTCATCTTCGGTCCAATATTGTCGCCATGGTCATGACTATGGCCGGTAAAGTAGGCAGTATGACAGGTAGAGCAGGTCTCACCCTTGATCTTACCGGCCGCATCGCCGAAGCGCTGCCCGGTGGTGTTACTGTGGCAGGTCTGGCAACCCAAATTACCATGGGCCTGTCCAGAAGCCGTAAACGGTGCCGTAGTTGCCGCATGACAATTCACACACAGGGCAACCGTCCCCATGTCATGACTGTGTTGGTGGCCATTGAAATAGGTACTGTGGCAGTTCGAACAGGTAGCGCCAGCTGTCTTGCCGACCGCATCATTGATCAACAGGCCATCGGTTGCGCTATGGCAGGTCTTGCACCCCAGCAGGCCATGGGCCTGACCGGAGGCAGCATAGGGAGCGGTTGTTGCCGTATGACAATTGAGACACAGGGGTACTGTCGGCAGGTTATGCCCATGGGTATGGTTATCAAAGTAAGCCCCGTGGCAAACAGTACATTGCCCACCAGGAGAGGCCATGTTCGGGGCCTTGCCATAAGCAATGCGCAAGACGCCGGTCGTGGTGTTGTGACAGGTGGCGCATGCGTCATGGACCTTGTTGTCACTTGTGCTTACCGGAACCCCAGTCACCGTGCCAGCGGTCGCGGTATGACACGCTACGCAGCTTGCTGCCGGATCGACATGCCCGGTGTGATCAGCATTCACATGACTGATGAAGTAATCCCCATGGCAGGCGTTGCAGGTGCCGCCGCCTACAGGCATTGCCGAGGCCTTGCCATAGGCCGCGCGCAGACTGCCGTTGCTGTTGTGACAGACCGTGCAGTCATCATGAACTTTGTTGTCCGCCGCGCTCACCGGCACACCGGTGTCGCTCCCTGCGGTAGCGGTATGGCAGGTGTTACAGTTCGCGGTATCACCTACCTTAATGGTGTGGTTGGCGTTGCTGTGGCTGGCGAAGTAGGCGCCATGACATGCTTCACAGACACCGCCACCAGCCGGCATCGCCGAGGCCTTGCCATAGGCGGCGCGCAAGGCGCCGGTGTTGGAGTCATGACAGGTGTAGCACTCATCATGGACTTTGTTGTTGGCCGGATCGACCGGGACACCAGTGTTGGTACCGGCAATGCTTGTGGTCAGATGGCAGAGGCTGCAGTTGCCAGATGTCATCACCCGAGTGCTGTGATTGGCATTGCCGTGGTTCGGGAAATACGCACCGTGGCAGGCAGTACAGGTGCCACCGCCATTATTGCTGCCAGGACCGCCATCAGGCATGGCGATTGCCTTGCCGTAAGCTGCCTTTAACTGACCACTGGTCTCGTGGCAGACAGTACATCCATCATGGATTTTATTGTCCATATTGCTGACAGGAACACCGGTGGGGGTGCCGGCAGTCCCTGGATGACAGGCAGCTGACGAACAGGTGCTGTCACTCGCTACCAAGGTCGAATGATCCCCGCCATAGGTCGCGCCACTGTGACAGTTTGCGCAGTTGCCGTTCACGGCATACGGAGTGTCATGGTGAATCGTCCCCGTTGGATAGGTCGATGCATTGTGGCAGTCGGAACAACTGACATTGGTGCCGGCAACAGCGTCGGTGGCAGTGCCATCCGGACCTGTCCGTCGGACGTAATTCCCATTAGCGGGATCGACATGACAGACAGCGCAATCGTTATGATGGACCGTAGCAACGACACCCGTATTCAGGGCAGCATTGTGGCAGGAAGTTGTGCCGCAGGTCGTCTGATCCGCTACACTCCATTCAATATAATGACCATGGGTCGCGGGCGTCTTCTTCGCCCAGTGACAGGCCAGGCATCCGGTCGGGTTAGCGTTGGCGGCAATCACATCCTGAATCGTCTCTGCCGGGAGCGAAGGATTTTCCGTTAAGCGAGTAGCATTGTGACACGTTGAGCAGACACCATAGTGAAGTGTCAAAATCGCCGGGAAGGTCGATACCGCGTGACAGGTAGTACAAGCGATCCCGGGAGCGGCCTGGGCCAGATCGGTTGCCTGCGCCACGACGGTATGCGCATGGCTGTGTCCATTGAAATAGGCGCCATGACAGGTGATACACTCACCTCCGCCGGCAACGGCACCAGTCTTCAACCCTCCATCCACCGTATTGTGGCAAGTTTGGCACCCTGAGATGGAATGGACTTCACCTGCTTGTACATCGACAAACGGCGCGGTAGTCGCCACATGGCAGTGAGTACAATCGGCAACAGGTACCGAGGTATCGGTGTTTCTCTTCACCAAAAGGCTATGATCTTTAAGATGTCCATTAAAGTAGGTGCTATGGCAGGTATTACAATCGAGATTAGGCACGCCCTTCTTGCCGGTGGCGCTGCCGATTAAGGAACCCGTGGTTGCACTGTGGCAGGTCTGGCATGCGCCCGTTGCGTGCACTTCGCCTGCGGCAATGAAAGGAGCTGTTGTTGCGGTATGGGCATGGCAATTGATGCACAAGGCCACAGTGGCGATGGCGTGACTATGTCCATGGTTATTGAAGTAACCGATGTGACACTCCTGGCAATTGGCGTTGGCTGGCTTGCCGGCGGCGACACCAGTACGGACACCGGTAGCGGCATCATGACAGGTTTGACAACCATTCTTGTGGGCTTCGGCCGTCGTGGCAAACGGGGCCTGAACCGCGGCATGACAATTCGTACAGAGAGAAACACTGTTCAATCCATGGCTGTGGGTATGGTTGGGGAAGTAAACACCGTGACAGGCAGTACAATTGCCGCCGCCTGGAGGCATGGTGATAGTCCCATAGCTAGCCTTCAATGTGCCATCGGTGTTGTGACAGGTGATGCAGGCATCATGAACCTTAGGGTCATTGGCATCAACCGGAGCACCTGTAGTCGAACCGGCCGTTCCGGTGTGGCAACTCACGCAGTTGCTGTCAGTATTGATTCTGAGAGTGTGGTCTGCGGCCAGTTTCCCAATCACTGCCTGATGACAGTGGGTGCAATCACCGTTAGTCGCATACCCTGTCTTGGAAATATGATGGATACCGCTGGAGATGTTGCCGGTGGCGGTGATATGGCAGTCAACGCAGGTTGAAGCATTGGTGGCGCCTATGGCATTGCCATCCACGCCGTTTGCGGGGTCACCCGCCTTGCGAGGACCGCCGCCTTCTGCGGCGACATGACAGATCCCGCAAACGCCACCGTGAACGTCAGATACGATATTGGTCACCTGATTATTAGCATTATGGCAAGTGGCACAGTTTCCGGCCCAGCCAAAGGAGGTGTTGTCATGGGTGCCGCCCCCCTTAAAGCCTTGCTCATGGGCGTGGCAGGTGCTGCAGTTCTTGGTCTCGCGGCCGGCATGGCTGTCGGCGATTCCCGGCAGATCGCCGGTGTTGGTGAAGTGGCTGGTTACAGTATGACAAACCTGACAGATACCAGAGGTGCTGGCCCCTGCCTCGACAAAACCGCCATTGGGATCAAAAAATCTAACCGGCTTGGATGCGATGGTATTGCGAATCAGCTGACCATAAACCAGGCCGAAGGTATTACAGGAGGCTGAGTTCTTAATCTGAGTTTGGGGATCGGTGTAATTAGGATCAATGGCGGTCGCGTCAATTCTGCCTTTAACCACGACCTGGGTAGCGGTTGCGGAAGCGATCAGGAAGGTATTGGAGGTAGCGGTCTTATCGTGGACCAGAACAAGCCCCCGATCTGGAGTGGCAAAGCTCTTGTTGACCCAATCGGGATCGGTTACCAAGGTGCCCTCGGCCGGCCAATTGTTATTGGTCGTGGCGTTGGCATAAGTGATTGTAGTCTGGTCGCTGCCGGCGTTATAGGATACGCTATCAATGGTCCCAGTCACTAGATAGGGTTCAGTGGCCGAGCCGGCCCAGTTGAGTTGATCCTGATAATGGGGGTTATGACAATCCATGCACCCTACCCCCCAAGTCCCATGGGAGGCGGTCCCCATCACGATTGAAGAGTGAGTCCTTGCTTGCGGCTGTGTCCCGGTTGGCCCATGACAGGTCGTACACACGGCATCGACGATGGCCACATGATCCGGGTTGGCATTCAGGTTGGTCGGCGAATACTGCCACCATAATGAATAGCTATGGCAATCTGAACACCGTACGCCATTCGTCTCGTTGTGCGGGGCATCAATGACCGAGGCCTGGACAACACCAGCTGCGAACAAAACCAAAAGGCTACAGAGTAAGGTTTGCAGTTTTCTCATCGCGACTCTCCAATTAAAATTAAACAAAAAAAATAAACCAATCTTGCGTTAATTATTTCATGATCTCAGCACACAGAAACTGTGCTCAATTCAAAAAAAATAGTAATTACAGATAGTTACACATAAATGCCGCTATTTTTACTCTAAAAAAAGCAATATTCACGCCACCATGCTACCAACTTCAGACCAGTCCCTAGCCCCACCCACGCTAACTTTCTTGATTAGCGGTAAAATAATTAACCAAAAAAAAATTTAGTTATCACTGATCTCACCAGCCAGTTCGTTTTCCAGGTCTTCCAGTGGTGACCATACACTATGAGGCTGGGTCATTTCCCCCAGCAGACGGGGAATTACGCCACTGCATCTCTCACAACAAAAAAAGAATGCAGAATAGAGAGTTAGCGGGTGATCCACATCGTCAGTTCCCTCTCGGCATTTCCTCTTGCCGAAGACAAGCAGAGAGTCTAGCAGCAAACATAACGGGAGTTGAGGTTGATCCATAGGTAAAATGACTATTTAATAGATAATAGGCACTATAACTTATTTTTTAACATTTCAGCCTCATCATCGCAAGCATTGAGTCGATCGGCGCCAAAAAAGAGGCGAATAGCATCTATATAATGTAGGTGGCAAAGCATTGACTTCCACCGTGTATCCGGCTAACGTCTCAAACGGACCGTAAACAAACGGATGGTGACCAACGAACGTTTCAATAGGGATAGGGGGTGCGATGAAGGTCATGTTTCTCTGCCGGGGTGCGGAATATCTCGGTATCGAATATCTTTCGGCCTGTCTTAAGGCCAAGGGCCATAGCACCGAACTCTGCTTCGACCCCGGGTTCGATGACACTTTCTTTTTTCGTGCCCCTTTCCTCAAGCAGCTAAACCGTTGGCCGGCCTTGGTCCAACGCGTTAAGAATTTCGCGCCGGACATCCTTGCCGTTTCCTCACTGACCAACACCTATCCCTATATCCTCGCTCTCCTCAGAGAGATCAAAAGGTATCACAACTGCTACACCGTCATCGGCGGTATCCATGCCACCGCCATCCCTGATGCCGTATTAATGGATGGTCTCTTCGATGCCGTCTGTATCGGCGAAGGAGAGGAGGCCCTCGTTGAACTCGTGGACCGCTTGTCGACCCATGACGACCCCACGACAATCAACAACTTCAGCTTTGTCCGCCAAGGGGAGATCCTGCGCAACGACCTTAACCCTCTTATCGAAGACCTTGACCGCTTGCCCTTTGCCGACAAGGAACTTTTTCACCGCCATGGCGCCTTCTCCAGCACCATGACGGTGCTCTCCGGTCGAGGCTGCCCGTTCTCCTGTTCATTTTGTGTCAACGACTCCCATCGCCGCCTTTACCAGGGGCGGGGTTGTTACGTTCGCCAGTACTCCCCCGAGCGGATGATCGAGGAGCTACGCTTCCATATGCGCACCCTACCGGTCAAGAGCTTTAACTTTCAGGATGATATCCTCACCATCAACACCGCTTGGCTGGGACGGTTCAGCGAGTTGTATGCCCGTGATGTCGGGCGACCATTTCAGTGCAATGTGCATCCTAAA
>CAYSFY010000126.1:5918-6316 GCA_964430285.1 uncultured Desulfobulbia bacterium | reverse complement strand
AAGGCGGCCGGCTGCAGCTCCGTGTGCATGGGGGTGCAAAGCGCCGTCCCCAGAGTTCGCCGCGAGCTGATGCGGAGGACGGAAAGCAACGAAGAGATCGAATCGGCTGTCGCCCTGTTCAAAAAACACCGTCTTCCATTCTGCCTGGAATATATTTTTGGTCTGCCTGGCGAGACTTTCGCCGAGATCGAGGAGAACTTCGCCTTCAACCGCAAACTCCGGCCAGCCAACACCTCGACCTTCAGTCTCTACCCCTTTCCCGGCACCACGATCTATGCCTCCCTGCGCGCCAAGGGAAATCTGGACGACGCAACGGCGGCCCGAATTTACCGGGGCGAAGGGTCCTACCACTATGACTCCCTCCTGGACCTGCCGGACAGAGCCCTCTCCGACGCGGC
>CAYSFY010000126.1:1708-5908 GCA_964430285.1 uncultured Desulfobulbia bacterium | reverse complement strand
CCCGCCCTGACCAAGCTGCCATTGGGACCATCCTTGTTTCTACTCCGCGTCCTCAGCAGCAGACACCTGGGCTGGCTGCGCTCTCTCATCAATTTAGTGTTTCTCCCGCTCAACAACTTCTTTCAATTCCAGGAACGGATGGGCAATTACTACTGCATGTACCGCCGACGGGCTACCAGTTCAGGGGGGGCACCGAGGGAGGAAGCAACACCGGGGGCGGAGAGTTCCCGCAAGCAAGGGGAGTGAGGGAGGCGCGTGGAGATCCGAGGCAGGGAGCTCCTTTGCTGGGGGGGGGAGGGGGAATCGATGCTTACGAACCTGATCCGTTACATGGAACCGATGGAGAAGGCCCCGCGGCAGTTGCCCCAAAATTCGGTCCAGGTCCGCATGGCCAGAAAGCGTTTAAAGAGGTAGCCCGGCCGCAGGTAGAACTCTTTGTACGCCCGATCAAGAAAGGCCTTGTACTCATTTTCGGGAATAGCGGGCGGCACAAAAATCATGGCGTCGTGGTCCAGGGTCGAGCTGCTCCCGGAGAAATCAAAGTGATGGCCCTGTTCGACCAGCATCCGGTAGAAGGTGGTCCCGGGAAAGGGCACGAATTTATTAAAATGCGCAAAGTCGATGTCCAGCTCCTTGGCAAAGGCCAGGGTCCGCTGCAAGGATTCAGGCGTCTCGGCCGGCGACCCCACCAGAAAATCGGCGCGCACCCTGATCCCCGCTTGACGCGCCCAGGCCACGGCCTGCCGGTTCATGGCCACCGTGTTCTTCTTGCCCAGGGTCTCAAGGATGCGGTCATCCCCGGATTCAAGACCGTAGAGCACCTGCCAGCAGCCGGCGTCCCCCATCATCCGCAACATCTCTAAGTCCACGGCCTCGGCCTTGGTCAGACAGGTCCAGGGGAGGCGCGGACGGATCTTTTTCAGTCCGGCGCAGAGGGCGGCCAGACGTTTACGATTGATGGTGAAGGTGTCGTCAAAAAATCGGATTTCCCGGGCGCCATGACGATGGATCGCCTCATCGACTTCGGCCAGGACATTGTCGGCGCTTCTGGCTCGATAGCGCTCACCAAAGATGGCCCGGTCACAGAAGTTGCAACGAGACGGACACCCACGGCTGGTCATGATGTGGATCAGCGGGAGCTTACGGTAGGAGGCGGCAGTCGGGGAGTAGGCGGTGGTGGGCGGCAACAGGTGCCGGGCCGGAAAGGGCAGGGAGTCCAAGTCACTGATCGGCTGACGGGATGGCGAAAAAAACGGCGCCCCGTCCTTCATCATGACGAGGCCGGGTATCTCTTCAGGCCGCGGGCCTTGGCCGGCAAGTGAGCGCAGCAACTCGACAAAGGTCTCTTCCCCTTCACCCAGAACCAGGTAGTCAAAGACCCCGGCCGACAAGGCATGTTCCGGCATGGCTGTGGGGTGCGAGCCCCCGGCGATGGAGATGGCATCCGGGCAAACGGCACGCAGCAGGGAGGCTGTCTTGACCGCGTTGGCAAAGGAGGGTGTTTTGGCGGTCACGCCCACCAGTTGCGGCTGAAAATCGCGCCCTGCCTGCTGGATGGTCTGCCAGTTGCCTCCGATGGTACAGTCCAGAATTCTGACTTCATGCCCCTCCCGCTCGGCCACGGCGGCGAGATAGGCAAGGCCCAGGGAAGGGATGGCGTTTTCCACCCCGGCGAAGCGCTGCTTCTCACCCCCGATCTCGGTCAGGCCAAAGGGGACATCAACTAGTAAGATCTTCATATCTTTAAGCCTTGAGCTGAATGGAGACGAATTCGTAGTAGCACCGATTCTACCCCTAACCCCCCGACCCGGCAAGAAAATAGTGTCAGCTAGGGTAAGAGTTTCGCCTTGATCTCCGCGGGAATCTGGGAGTTGGTAATCCCTTGGGCGGCCTGCGCGGGTGAGGCGCTCAACCACTGGCTTGCAACAATTTCATAGTATACCTGCTGTTGCCGACTATCCCGCATCCCATCCACCCAGGCAAGGGCTGCCTGGGGGGCACTACTGCCCCAGGAGTGCAGCACGGAGACGGAGGCCTGTTCTCGGGCCTGATCCGGGGGCAGAGTACTCACCCAGCTCATGGCCGCAGCCGGATCCGTACGCGCCCATTGCAAGGTAGTGGAGAAGATCCCCTGGGTCCTGGCCGCGGCATCGGGGAGGGTGGCCACCCATTTTGCGGCCGTCTCCGGCTCCTGGCGCGACCAGACCGAGGCGACCTCGCCCAGGATATTATAGACGGATTCGGGGGCGGCAGACTGAGTGACCCAGTTGATGACGGCGGCGGGATCGGTACTGGCCCATTGCCTGGCCACGGCGTTGAGACTCTGCTCCCGGGTGGGGCCGGTGGGCATTTGGTCGATCCAGCCGGTGGCGGCGGCCATATCCTGAACAGCCCATAACTGCAGGGCATGGGACATCAATTCACTTTGCGTCTGTTGGTCTGCAAGTTGCGCTGCCCACTGCACCGCCGAGACCGGATCGTTTCCCGCCATGGCCCGACCAACCCGCACCAGGAGATCGTTCTTGAGTTGCTGGTCCGGGACCTGGGCCACCCAGTCGTAGGCACCGGTCAAGTCCCGTTCCGCCCAGCTGTAGACAATGGCATTGGTGGCCAAGTTGACCGCCTGGGGCTGGCCCAAGGTCGAGGCCCACTCCAGGGCGGCTTGCGGATCCATGGCCCCCCAGGCGTTGCCGATCATGCCGGCATTCTCCATGATCAGCTGGGTGCTGCCGGTCCGAGAGATGAGTTGGGCGGCGCTGGCCGGATTCTTGTTGTTAAGCAGGGCCACCACCATCTCCCGGGCAAAAAGCGCCTGATCGTCGTATTGACTCAAGGAGACCAGGGTCTGGGACGCCAGCTCAAGGTCCACCTGCTGGCCAAGGGTCTGACTCAACTCCCGCAGTGCACTCTGCCGTTCACCGGCATCCGTGAGAGCGGCGATATGCTGGAGATGCAGTTCCATCTCCTCCCGGCTCATGGCCGGTATAGGGGCCAGCTGGTCGCTTTCGTTCTCGTGGGCTTCAGGGTGAAGGTCGCTGGTGCGGGAAGCCGTATCAACTCCTGGGGAAGGGGGTTCCTCACCATGGCCATGGCTCGGGGCACTCCCGATGGGGACATCCATGTCCGGCACAGCGGCCTGCTGTTGATCGACTCCGCTGTCGCCTGGCTTGGGTGAGGAGAAGCTGTCAGCCTCGCCGAAGGGCGACGAATTGCGGTGTATCCGGCTAGACCCCCGCCCCTTCCCTTTGGCCGATTTGGTTGTCGATTCTTTTAGTTTTTTGGCTTGGGCTTTGGCCTGTTCCGCAGACGTGGCCTGCTCCTGCTTTTTTTGGTCGTGGCCAATGGGGCTGAAGAGCAAGGTGACAAGGCCAATCGCCAACATGACCAGGAGATAATTAACGAGTTTGGGGAAACGGGTCATCATGGAATGATGCTGGCCCTGAACGCGGGACCATGAATGAGATTAACTATCCACCAGAGAGTTGTCATCTAAGTCGGCAAGATACCGTTCAATTCCATCCGGCAGAGGTGTCAGCCTGATCGCTGGAAACACCTCCCGAAATTGGGCCGTGTCATAACGCAAATCAGCTCCTGGGCTCTCTTGGGGCCGAAAGATCACATCAGGCCCACAGCCAACTTTTTCGGAAATCATCTTAACCATATCAAGAAGAGAACAACTCTGCCCCGTCGCCACATTGATGGTGGTAGCAAGCGGCCTCGAGAGCAGGGCGTCAATGACCAGGGCAAGGTCATCGACGCTGACATAATCCCTCAGCAGGCCTCCTGTTCCAAACAGAGTTACCGGCTGTCTCCTGATAATCGTGCGGATCAATTTGCCGACCAGACTACGACCGCCATCCTGCGCGCCATAGACCCCGGGCAGGCGAAGGACAGCGGCAGGGAAGGCCTTTCCCGGAAAGAGCCGCAACAACCTCTCGCAGGTCAGCTTCGCCAAACCGTAATAGTGGTCAGGAGAGGGCACGGTGTTCTCGGTTATCGGACACGTTGGACGACTGCCGTAGACATCCACCGAGCCGAGATAGACAAATGAGCGGCAGAGAGCGGCAGGCATGGCGTCCAAGACGTTTTGCATCATCTGACAGTTTTGGAGAAAGGACGAGTAGTCCTGGCATTGGTTGCGGTTGATGACTGCGCAATGGATGAGGTCAAATGGCGTTTCCACGCGGGAGAACCACGCCC
>CAYSFY010000126.1:0-1698 GCA_964430285.1 uncultured Desulfobulbia bacterium | reverse complement strand
CACGCCCTGACTCTGTCCGGCTTGGTCAAGTTGCATTCCCACGAGAAAGGAGCAACCACTTGTCGACCTGTCTGGCTAAAATAGTGGCAAAGGTGTCCACCAATAAAGCCCGTGCGCCCCAGAACGATGATCATGCCAACTTGACGCCTCCAATAAAATAAATAAGTTACAGCCCATGGGAAGAAAACGATGCCATTCTTGTTAGCTCAACCCTGGAGGCAAAGGCCAAGAGCTTGTCGACCACCCTTTTCTCATCTTTCTCCTTGACTGGACAACCAACAAATGATTGTAACTCATTAGCCGACCCCATCTTAGAAAGCAATCCGTTTCCGCTGATCGTGGCTGGGGTTACTATAACCATAAAGCTATGCCGAAAAAGTTGCCCACCGGCTGACCAGCCAATACTGATGAAATTGCAAAAAGACGTAAAACTGACCATCTGCCGATGTAATTTCAATGTGTTACAGAGCGTGCCAGCGGCGGTTGAGCGGTTTTTGCGCAACCGTCAATACTCTTCACCTGTCAAGGAACACCATGGGGACCTTTTACGCCAACACCAAAATCTTTCACTTTCCTGACCGCTTGTCAGCCCTGGCCCAAGGCGAGATGCCCCCCCCGGTCCATATCCGTCTGAAGCCCACCAACCGCTGCAATCACCGTTGTCATTACTGCTGCTACCGCAACAGCAATCTCTTTTTGAGTCAGTTGATGAGGGAGACCGACCAGATCCCCGCCGCGAAGATGGCGGAGCTAGTCAGGGACTTCGTCCACATGGGGGTCAAGGCGGTCACCTTCAGCGGTGGCGGAGAACCCCTGTGCTACCCCCATATCGTGCCAACCATCGCCGGTCTGACCGCTGGCGGGATCAAGGTGGCCATGCTCTCCAACGGCGGTCTGCTGCACGGGGAGGTGGCTGACCTGCTGGCCACCCGGGCAGTATGGTTGCGGATCTCCATGGATGCCGCCGACCCTGAGGGGTATGCCGCCAGCCGGGGGGTAACTCCGGCAGAGTTCGATCGGGTCTGCGCCAATATCAAGCACTTTGCCAGGATCAGCGGCCGCAGCTGCGTCCTGGGCCTCAATCTGATCGTCACCCGGGACAACAGTCCGCATCTTCTGGATTTCCTCAAGATGACCCGGGACCTGGGGGTTGATCATGTCAAGGTCTCCGGGGTCGTGGTCAGCACCGAGCCCGCGGAAAACGATGCCTACCACGCCCCGATCTACCCCCTGGTCCGGCGACAACTTGACCAGGCCATCTCCCTGCTCAATCATGACAATTTCAGTATTATCGATCTCCTCCATGAGCCCGCGAGCAGAAAGGAGATCTATCAAAAGGGGTACGATTGGTGCCCGATGTCCCGATTCCTGGTCGTCATCGGCGCTGACCAACAAGTCTACACCTGCCAAGACAAGGCCTATACCGCCAGTGGCCTGCTGGGAACACTCGCTGACATGGATTTTTTGCAGTTCTGGCACTCACCGCAGAACGCGGCGCGCTTAAAAGCCCTTGACCCGAGCCGGGATTGTCGGCATCATTGCGTGGCCCATCACAAAAACTTGATGCTTCTGGACTATTTCGAGGCAGACCCGGGACATCTGGAGTTTGTGTAAGCATTCTATCAAGATCAGCAACTTGCCAGCGAGGAGAGTAACGACATGGCCTACATCGATTTCATCACCAGCCTGCACGCCCGG
>CAYSFY010000125.1:10881-12911 GCA_964430285.1 uncultured Desulfobulbia bacterium | reverse complement strand
CAAAGAGGGTGATGCGGTTCAGGGTGTAGCCGTAGAGGTAGAAGAGGAGGAGCGTCAACGACAAGGTCGAGGGGATGGCGAGGATGACGATGATCGACTCCCGCCACCCCAAGAACAGCAAGATCAGCAGGGTGACCCCGAAGACGGCGATGCCCATGTGCAACAGGAGTTCGTTGGACTTCTCCGCCGCAGTGGCCCCGTAGTTGCGGGTAACACTGACGGTAACGTCCGCCGGGATCAGGCCCCCTTTCAGGGTCTCGATCTTGGCGAGGATCGCGTCCACCACCTGCACGGCGTTGGCACCTGGCCGCTTGGCCACGGAGAGGGTCACCGCCGCCTCCTCGGGCGTCCCCTTGCCCTGGCCGAAGAGGACGTAGTTATCCGGCTCCTCGGGGCCGTCGCTAATGGTGGCCACCTCGCTCAGGTAGACCGGGTTGCCGTCATGGACGCCGATGACGATGCGACCGATCTCCGTGGCCGAGGCGAGGAAGATGCCGGTCTGTAGCAGCACCTCGCGGTTCAAGGAGTTCAAGGCCCCGGAGGCGTTCTGGCGGTTGGCCTGCTGGAGCTTGGGGGCGATGTCGGCGAGGGTGAGCTGACGGCTGGCCAACAGGGTGGGGTCGAAGAGCACCCGCACCTGCCGTCTGGTGCCGCCGATGAGCTTGGTCTCGGCCACCAAGGGGATATTCTTCACCGCATCGTCGATCTGGGCCGCCAAGCGGCGCAGGGTGTAGTGGTCGTAGCGGGCGCTGTGCAGGGTCAGGGCCAGGATGGGGACGTCGTCGATGGAGTGGGGCTTGACCAGGGGGGGGGTGACCCCGTGGGGGATACGGTCGAAGTTGGTGGCGAGCTTCTGGTTCAAGGTGACGATGGCCTTCTCCTGATCCTCGCCCACGTAGAAACGGGCCACCAGCAGGCACTGGCCGGCCATGGAGGTGGAGTAGATGTACTCGATGCCCGGCAGTTCATAGAGCAGCTTCTCCATGGGGATGGAGACCCGCTGCTCCACCTCCTTGGGGGTGGCCCCGGGCATGGCCACCAGGACGTCGATCATCGGCACCTTGATCTGGGGCTCCTCTTCCCTGGGGAGCATGACCACGGCCAGGACCCCCATGAGCAGAGAGGCGATGATGGCGATGACGGTCAGCCGCGACGCGACAAAGGCGGCGGCCAGGCGGCCGGCCAGGCCGGGCTGCTGGGCGGGGAGGTCGTGCTGGCTCATGGCGTTACCCGCACCGGCTGGCCGTCCACCAGTTGGCTCGCGCCCCCGGCAACCACCACCTGCTCGCCGGGGTTCAGGCCGCTTAAAATCTCCACCTGACCGTCACGCTGCATGCCGCTGCGCACCAGGCGCAGGTGGGCCTGATTGTCCGCCACCACAAAAACCCGCTCCATCTGACCGAACAGGGAGAGGGCCTGGGTGGGCACCATCAGGGTCTTGGTGGTCGCGCCGGGAAAGATCACCCGCACGAACTGCCCGGGCCTCAAGGCCGGGTTGGGGGCGAGGTCCAACTTGATGAGGGCGGTACGGGAGGCGGCATCGGCGGTGGGTGCGATCTCGGCCACACGGCCTGTGGTGTCAAGATTGGCGGCAGGGATGCGCACCGGCAGGGATGCGCCGGGCTTGACCCCTTGGAATTGGGCCTCGGGCACGGCGGCCACCGCCTGCAAGGCATCGGTATTCTCCAGCACCAACAGCGGGGTGCCGGCCGTGGCCAGATCCCCGGCATTGGCCGGTTTGGCGGAGACCCGACCGCTGAAGGGGGCACGGATGGTGATGTAGCCGAGCATGGTCCGGGCCTCGCGTAAGGAGGCTTGGGCCAGCTTCAGGGCGTCCTGCTGGGCGTTCACCGTCTCCCCGGTGGAGGCGTTTTTGGCAAACAACCGCTCCTCCCGCTCCAGGTTCCTTTTGGCCTGGGCCACCCCGGTCTCGGCCTGGGAGAGACGGGCCGAGATCTCGGCGGCGATCGGCGGCACCGTCCAGGTCCCCGTCCACCCGTGCCCCTGCTCGTCGCTTGACGACCAACCGC
>CAYSFY010000125.1:0-10871 GCA_964430285.1 uncultured Desulfobulbia bacterium | reverse complement strand
CCCGAGTCAGAGCAAGCCTCTGACACTCCAACTGTTCACCTTGACCAACAGCTCCCCCTGCTTGACCATGGCCCCCAGGGTGACGGGCATCTCGGCGATGGTACCGGTGACCTTGGCGGCGATGGTGGCCCGCTGCACCGCCTCCAGGGTGCCGACCACCTCGTTCTGGCTCATGGTCTCGCTCTCGGCGGCCGTCATCACCTGGACGTCGATGGTGGGCAGGGGTGGCGGCTGGGTGGCCTCGTGCTTGGCCTCGTGCCGGCAGCCGCCCAGCAGGAGCAGGCCGCAGCAGAGGGCCGGCAGGATACGCGGATAGGGGAATCTCTTTCTCTCGTTGTTCATGGTTGCTACCGGTTGCGGCGACCCAATGTGTCGCCTGTGTCTATGAGGAATTGGGCGACCCAGCGGGTCGCCCCTACAGGGGTGTTATTGTATCGGCTGGACCTCGGCCAGATCGGCGTACTGGGGTAGGCCCATGGCGCGGCGCAGGTCGGCGATGGCGATACGGCGAGCGGTCTGGGCCATGGCGCGGCGGATGGTGGCCTCGGTCAAACGGTTCTCCACGGCGATCAGGTCGGAGGAGAGCACCACCCCTTCCGTGAAGCGCGCCCGGTTGATGGCGGCGCTCTCCCGGGCCTGGGTCACGCTCTTGTCGGTGACCAACAACCGCTCCGCCGTCTCTTGCAGGGCGAGCCGGGCCTGCGATGTTCAGCTCAATCTTCCGCCGCTGGGCCTGCAACTCCCCTACCCGGGCCTGGGCGCGGGAGACCTCGGCCCTGGTGCGCTCGCCGTCATAGAGAGTGTACTGCACCTTAACCCCGGCCTGCCAGGATGTGCCGCTGCCGCCGGTGATGGTGCCGTGCTCCCCCTGGTAGCCGGCAAAGCCGTCCACGGTGGGCAGGGCAGTGGCCTGGGCCTGGCGGACCCGGGCCTGGGCCGCCGCGATCATGGCGTCGAGACTCTGCAATTCAAAACGGGCCAGCGGGGTGGTGCCGGCGGGGATCTCCTGGGCCTGACCCTGCTCCGGGGCAATGGCGGTCTCGCCCGTATCGATCCCCAGCAGGGTCAGGAAGACCTTCCTGGCCAAGGCCAGGGCATGCTGGGCCTGGATCAGATTCTCCTTGGCCCGCGACTGCTGCACCTCCAGGTCCAGGACCGCGTCCAGCAGCAGGACCCCACTCTCATGGCGGGCCTTGGCCACCCCCAGGGAGGCGGTCACCGCCTCCACCGCCGCCTGCTCGGCCTGAATGATGTCCGCAGCCTGGGTGAGGTTGTGGAAGGCCCGCACCGCCTCAAAGGCCAGACGGGCATTGACCGTGGAGAGCTCCAGCCGCGCGGCATCGGCCTCCGCGCCGGCGGCTTGCACCCCGGCCCGGTCGCGACCGCCGTTGTAGAGGCGATAGCCCAGCTGCAGGCCGCCTGTCAGGGTGTCGGTACGACCCGGGTCATTGAAGTTGATGGTGTTGCGGAACTCCCCCTGGTTCAAGATGTTGCCGAAGGAGTACATGGGGGCGTTGGTCTGACTGTAGTTGGCGCCGAGGCTTAGCTGCGGGGCCATGGCCGACCGTTCCAAGTCGATGGCCGCCTGGGCCCCGGCCAGCCGCTGCCGGCCAATGGCGCTGTCCGGGTTGTTGGCCAAGGCAAAGCGCACCGCCTCGTGGGCACTCCAGATGGAAGGGGGCTGCTCCGTGGCCCGGGAGAGCCCGGTAGCGAGGAGGATGAGACAGATTGTCAGGGAGATCATGGGTCGCGTCATCATAATGGGTGGTCAGCCAGCGTTTGGATTCAGAGATCTGCGAATGAGGCGTTAGATTAGTATTTAATAGAATGATTGAATTCATGCAAGGAAAAATTCGCCTATTGCTTGTTCCCGGCAGGCCTACTCCTCCTTGGTTAAGGCCCGCGCCCGCTCGCGCCGATAGGCCTCGTAACTTCGCGGCTCAGCCGTATCCGGACCATGGCCCGGATTCACCAGTTCTTCCCGCTTGTTCAGGCCTTCATAGATATTCCCGTACACCCTCTCCTTAGCACAGGCGGCAACCAGGGTGGCCAGCAGACACAAAACGAGCAGGCAATGGCATTTCATCATGGAGAGACCTTCGTGGCATGGGGTTGGAGAATGAGGGGGCAGAGAAAAAATACCGGCCTTTGCCCCGTCCCACCCATGGTGACAGATGAGGGATTGACTGTCAACCTGACTTTCCAGTCAGGGTTGGCGGATAATTTTGTCTTTCCAGCGGTAGAGGGTCTTGATCAGACGCCAGGCCCGAGTGGCCTGGATATGGGTGAGCTGGTTCTGGCTCTCCCGGAGGGCGGCCTCCATGGCGGAGGTCCGGTGTTGGCAGGCGTCAAGGCTCGCCTGGAGTTGGGAGATGGTCATCTCCTGGCTGGTGGCCCGCTGCCCCTGCTCCTTGAGCAACAGATCCTGCTTGCGAACAGTCTCCTCGGTGATACTGATATCGCGCAGGACAATCTGGATATGACGGTTCTTCTCATCGATCTCGTCTTGCAGGGCCACGACCCGCTCGACCTTGTGGCG
The DNA here is from genome assembly GCA_964430285.1 of uncultured Desulfobulbia bacterium. Lineage (GTDB taxonomy): Bacteria > Desulfobacterota > Desulfobulbia > Desulfobulbales > VMSU01 > VMSU01. Next base: position 8,332 of record CAYSFY010000125.1, on the reverse strand, counting down.
GTAGAGCCCCTCGCGGTCCAGGGCCACGGCGCCCAATTGCACCGGGGGCAGAGCGCCATTGGCGCAGAGGGCGACAATATACTTGCCCTGCACCCCCTCGCCCGGCAGTAGCCGGCGCAGGCTCTCCTCCTGGCCATCGGTGAGCAGATAGGCCAGAACAGCGGTCTGTTCCCAGAACTTCACGGTGCCGAACTGTTGGTGGAGAAATGCCAAGAACTCTTCGCGGTAGAACTCCTTGACATGGAACTCATTATGGTAGCCCGGCAGATCGGAGTACAGGCGCCGGTCCGGGGTGGAGATCACCAGCACTCCGTCCGGCCGCAGGACCCGCTTGATCTCGGCGAGAAAGGCCTCCTGCAGGCCGGCGCTCACATGTTCGATGGTCTCGAAGGAGACCACCACGTCAAAGGAGGCGGCAGGGAAAGGGAGGTCGGCAATGGAGCCGAGGGTATAGGCGAGGCCGGGGGCCTGATAGCGGGACCGGGCCTGGGCCACGGCCTGGGGATCGATCTCCAGGCCAAAGACCGCCTGGGCATGACGGGCCAGGATGGCGGAACCGTACCCCTCGCCGGAGGCGGCATCGAGCACCACCCTGTCGCGGACCAACTCGCCAACGGCATGGTAGCGCAGGTAGTGTTCGCTCTCCAACTCACCCCCCAGACCGGTGTCCGGGATAAATCTCTCGCCGGTAAAATCCATTGATGTCCCCTTCACTTACGGGTTTCAGCGGTTGACCCTGATACCCAAATCTGCTACCTTGGGTCGGCATGTTTACTATTCACTAACTTCCCTCCGAGGTCAGCCGATGGGTCTCAAAGCGATTGTCGATAAAGTTCTCAGCTGCACTCCGCTTCGCTCCCTGCGCACACGGTTGAATGTCAAGGTAGATACTAAATTAAATCAATTCATCCAACCTTTAAATGAGGCGATCGCCGACACCAGACATTTCCAAATCAACACCATCAATATGATCCACGATGCCAATAACCGCAGCATCGTCCAGTACCGGCAACTGCTGGAGAACCAGGCCATTGCCTACTACCATGTCTGGCTTGCCCATGCCCTTCCCGGCTTCGATCAGGCCTTGGCCAAGATTGCCGGAGACCATTATCCGGATGTCGCGGCCCACGCCTATCTCCTGTTGATGGACATCTCCAAAAACTATCTCGGCCCAGGTGGTCTCTGGCAGCTGGATTACGAGATCTCCCTGTTCAACACCCCACCCCCTCCCCCGCGGCCGGCTCCGTTGCCGGCCAAGGCCAAGGGGGGAAGGCTGAAGATCCTGGTGGCCTCCGCCATGTTCCCCAGCATCGATCACGGCGGCGGCCTGCGTCTCTTCGATATCATCTCCCAGTTGGCCAGCGAACACGAGGTCGATCTCTTGTCGGTCTTTGTCCCGGAAGCGGACCAGCCCTCCTTGGAACTCCTGCGCGGCTCCCTGGGCCGGATCAAGCTGATGGCCGAGGTCGCGATGCAGCCGCCGACCGTCCTCGACTGGCTCGCCGACCAAGGTCTAACCCCAGGCCACTATGATGTCATCCAGTTGGAGTACCCCTTGAGCGTCCGGCTCATTGACGCCCTGCGCCCCTTTGGCCGCAAGATCGGCTTTACCTTCATGGAGAGTGTCACCAAGAGCTTCATGATCAAACTGCGGAATGCCATCAACGACAAGAAATTTTCCGAGATCGGCGAGATGGCGCAAGGGTGCTGGGAGTTTGCGGTGAAGGAGCTTCTCGGTGCCCGGAATACCGACTTCCAGATCGCCATGACCCCGGAGGACGCCCAGTTCATCGAGGCGGTGAGCGGTATCAGGCCGGCCATTATCCCCACCTGCCTCTCCCCCTCCCAGGTGCTCTCCCGCATCGAGGCCTGCCGGGAGGTGGCGCCGGAGCCCGAGACGGTGGTGTTCTTGGGCTACTTCAACCACTTCCCCAATATCGACGGCATGATCTGGTACCTGCGTCAGGTCCACCCCGAGGTCAAGCGCCAGGTCCCCGGCTACCGCTTTCTGGTGGTGGGTGCCGGCGACACCTCCCCCTTGCAGGCCATCTCCCAGGGAGACGACTCCGTTATCTACACCGGACGGGTGGACGACATCACCCCCTTCATCATGCGCGGCCAGGTCTGCGTCCTGCCCCTGATCTCCGGGGCCGGCATCAGGGGCAAGCTCAACCAGTACTCCATCGCCGGCCGGCCGTCGGTGAGCACCACCATCGGCAACCTGGGCATCGACCTCCCGGATGGCGAGGCGGTGCTGATTGCCGATACCCCCCAGGCCTTTGCCCAGGCGGTGGTCCGCCTGTTGACCGATGACTCTCTGAACCGTAGTGTCGCGGCCCGGGCCCAGGCCCACGCCCGGGAACACTTCACCTGGGAACGGCACCTCGCCCGCCTGGTGGAGATCTATCGGCAGTGATTTTTTCCCATTAACAACCATACGCTTATCAGCTCTGGACAGATCACCATGGATGAACAATACGTCTCTCCCGCCATCCGCCTGTGGCGCTACCTCCGCACCAAGGGCCGCAACGCCTGGTGGGTGTTGAAGACCAAGGGGGTCAGCGGGGTCTGGCGCAACCTGGCAAACGAGGTCCTGTGGCTCTGCGGCCGTTACACCATCCACCAGGCCAATGCCGAGTCTAGGCACGGCAACAACGAGGCCAAGCCGCCCAAGGTCCCGGCCTCCGCCTTTTGCGATCGCCGCCGGCTGGTGCCGCCCAGCCCCAGACCGACTCGTTCCCTGGTGCTGCCCACGCCACCCCTGGCCATCGACAAGGCCGCCATCGGCCAGGCCATCCGGTCCATCAAGGAAGAACTCCGTAACTCCAGCGCCATCCAGGGCAAACTGAACCATGACGACCACTGACCGGGTTACGGTGATCACCGTAACATACAACAGCGCCCCCTTTCTGCCCGCCTACCTCGCCTCCGTGCTGGCTGCTGACCAAGAGGGGCTCGCCCTTGAGATCATCGTGGTCGATAATGGTTCCACCGATGATGGAGTGGCCTGGACCAGAGAGCACTATCCCGCGATCCGGGTGTTGGCAAACGACCGCAACAACTACGCCCGGGCCTTGAACCTCGCCATTGGCGAGGCCACGGGTGACTTCATCGTCATCTCCAACAACGATGCCGAGGTGCGGAAGGGGTGGCTCACCGGCCTGGTGGCCATTGCCAAGACGGATGCCAAGATCGGGGCGGTGCAGAGCAAGATCCTGTTCAGCGACGGGATCACCATCAACAGTTGCGGCGTCAGCGAGATCGAGCAGTTCTACTTCAAGGACATCGGCTTTGACGAGCCGGACCAGGGGCAGTACGACCGGCCGCGCCAGGTGGAGTATGTCACCGGCGGCTCGGTGCTGCTGAAGCGGACGTGCCTGGATGCGGTCGGACCGTGGGACGAGGAGTTCATCATGTTCATGGAGGATGTGGACTACAGCCGCCGCTGCCGTGATCAGGGGTGGCAGCTGTGGTGCGCCCCGGCCAGCGTCATGCACCACCGCTACCACGGCTCCTCTTCCCAGGGGTTGTGCGAATATTTCTGCACCCGAAACCGCTTCCTGTTCATCGCCAAGCACCACCCCCAGCGTCTGGCCCACAGTATCACCGCCTCCCACTTCTACAAGAAAGGGGAGCTGGACCTCCTCTACCGCACCCTGCTCCAGGCCACGCGTACCCTGTGCGCCTGCCAGCCGACCGCGGTGGCCTTGCCGGTGTTGACGGCCCTGAAAGGGGCGCTCATCGAGCACCTGGGCACGGTGAGCGCCCACAACTTCTTCTCCCAGCTGGAGTTGCTGCTGGGGCTGCGCAAGATCAGGGTCGGCATCTACGACCACGCCTGCCACTTTGCCGGCGGCGGTCAGCGCTATGTGGCCGAGATGGCCGCCATCATCCAGGACCGTTACGAGGTGACCTACATCGCCAACAAGGATATGTCCCTCGCCAGCTACCAGGAGTGGTTCGGCATCGACCTCTCCCGCTGCGCCCTGAAGGTGATCAAGATCCCCTTTTTCGAGAAGCGCGACCGCTTTGTCCCGGACGAGGGCATGGTGGTCGGCGAGTCCTACAATGTCTTTGATCTCATTGCCGAGGAGAGCCTCTCCTACGACATCTTCATCAACGCCAACATGCTGGGCAAGGTCAACCCCCTCTCCTTGACCGCCCTCTTTGTCTGCCACTTCCCGGACCAGCCCAAGGGACCTTTCTTCCAGGTGGACAAGTATGATTTTCTGATCATCAACGGCGACTACACCGGCCACTGGCTGGGCAAACGCTGGGGGCTCACCGCCACCGGCAAGCTCTATCCGCCGATCAACATGTACAACCCGGAGAGTTCGCCGACCGCGAAGGAGAAGATAGTGCTGTCGGTGTCGCGCTTTGAGGTGAGCGGCAGCAAGAAGCAGTACGAGCTGGTCAAGGCCTATGGCGAGCTCTGCCGCAACCACCCCGAGGCCATGGCCGGCTGGCGCTTGGTGCTCATCGGCGGCAGCTTCCCCGACAACCACTATCTCGAATTGGTGCGGGATGCGGTGAGCAAGGCCGACTGCGCCATTGAGGTGCTCCCCAACGCCACGGTGGCCGAGACCCGGGATGCCTACCGCCGGGCCGCCATCTTCTGGCACGCCTGCGGTCTGGAGGAGTCGCGGCCGGAGAAGGTGGAGCACTTTGGCATGACCACGGTGGAGTCCATGCAGAACTACTGCGTGCCCATCGTCATCGACGGCGGCGGCCAGCGCGAGATCGTGGAACACGGGGAGTGCGGCTTTAGGTTTTCCACCGTGGCCGAGCTCCAGGAGTTTACCCTGCGCTGCGTGGACGACCCGGTGTTGCGCCAACAACTGGCGCAAAAGGCCTACGTGCGCAGCCACCTCTTTGACTGCGAGGTCTTCAGGGAGGGGGTGGAAAAAATTGTTGGCGAGATGGAAGCGGTACTGGTGGGGCAGGATGTGCTGTGAGCACACCCCAAAAAAATTGTCGGCCCGGCATGGCCTCCCCATGGGGGCGGTGAACGGTTCTCACCACAGAACAAAAAAATGCCCTTGGAGGCCGCTATGCCCACCATGAAAAGTTTAACCCGATTTTGGCCATCCTACCTGATCCTTGAGTTAACCACCCGCTGCAATTTGCGCTGCCTGATGTGTGCGATCAACCAGGACCCACGCATCCGCAAGGGGGGAGAGTGGTACGGCGATCTGAGCTTCGAGGCCTTTGAGAACCTCTCCAAGGTCATCTCCAAGATCAGACGGATTGACTTGAATGGCCACGGGGAGTCGCTACTCAGTCCACATTTCGTGCCCATTCTGGAGAAGGTCAAGCAGCATGGGGCCTATGTCGGCATCACCACCAACGCCTTGCTGATGAACGAGGAGATTGCGGAGGCCATCGTAACTAACAAAATGGACGAGATCATCGTCTCCATCCACGCCGCAACCCCGGAGAGCTACGCCAGGATCTCCCGGGGCGGTGATCTGGAGCAGCTGATTACCAACATCAAGGCGCTAAACCGGATTAAGGCCCGGGAGCGGACCCAGCTGCCGGCGATCAAATTTAATTTTGTCGGCATGAAGGGTAATATCGGCGAACTAGAGGAGTTAATCCGCCTGGCGTGCGACCTGGCCGTGGAGTCCATCACCATGCTCCCCCTGGCCGAGTACGACAATGTCAAGGGCGAGGCCCTGGAGACCAGCGATCTGGCAGCCCATATCCCCAACGCCCTCGAAGTGGCGGAGGCGTGTGGCGTCAAGCTGTTGGTCCCGAAGATCTATCTGGATCAGATCGGCATCGCCCCCAAGGAAGTGCCGGAACTGGAGCAACAGAGAAGGCCGTTACGCCAGAGAATCAAAGCGATCATCCAGGGGCTGATGCCCAAACCGAAACCGCTCCTGAGCGAAACCGCGTTGGTCCGAGATTGCCTGGACCCTTGGGAGTTCTTTTTTGTGATGCAGAGCGGCAGGGTCCGGCCATGCTGCATCATCGAAGAGAATATGGGCAACCTCTCCGAGCAGCCGTTCGAGGAGATCTGGTTCGGCGACAAATACCAAAAATTACGGAGCGACATCCTCAACAACACCCCGCCGCCCCAATGCCGGACCTGCATCAACCGCGCGTTTACTCCCCTGTCGAACCTGCGAGCCAAGGTCCAGGCCAAGATTGCACAGTCGGTCCGATAGGCGACAGCGGCGCGAAGAGCATGCACGAATTAACGTTAACCGTTTCGTTTACTAGAGGATGAGCGCCTCCATTGACCGCAGGATGATCGCCTTCGCCAAGGCCATTGGTATCCTGTTTGTGGTGGCCGGGCACATCCCCGGCATTGGGTTCTTTCCGTTTCTTCCCTACACCTTTCATATCCCCCTCTTTTATTTTCTCTCGGGGATGGTCTTCAATCCCAGCTATCTGGAGAGGCCGGGCCTTTTCTTTGGGCGTCGCAGCCGTTCTTTACTCTTGCCTTATTTTTTCTATAACGTCATCTTTGCCGGGATCACGGCAGGGTGTAGAGTCTGGCCCGGTGTCTCCTTTGAAACCCAAAAGTGGTCTGTTGCACGGATGCTGCTGATCGAGCCCTTTATCTCGGGGCATCAATATATGCTGTTTGCGCCGGGATGGTTCCTCTGCTCCCTCTTCTTGGTTGGCGTGGCCTACCTCCTGATGGCCCGCCAGCTAGAGCGCTTTTCAATAAAGGGACCGTTGCGTTTTCTCCTGTTTGCCACCCTCGCCCTGATCGGCATGAAGTATGGAACGATCGAGCATGGTTCCCGGCATTTCAATGACTATCTCAACATGGTGGTTGCAAAGAATCTGCCCGGGTTGTTCTTTTTCTATCTCGGCGGACTTTTCCGTGAGCCAGCGAATTTGGCGTGGTTGCGTGACTCCCGGATCATGCTGCTGGCCATTGCCGTGCAGATCTACTGTGTCGCCCACTATGACGCCAACTTTTCAACGGCCATGAACCACTACCCCTCAATTCCTTCGTCGCTTCTCACCTCTCTGTGCGGGATTACCTTTGTCATCTTTGTTGCCACGCAACTCGCCCATAGCGATCAGGTGGGGGATGGGTGGTTGCTGACCATCGGCGAACAGAGCCTGCACATTCTCGCCTGCCACTTGTTCGTGTTTCACCTTTTCAATATCACCCTTCTCTCATGGCACGGGGAGTCACTCCACATCCTCTCCCGCGAGTTTTATTATGTATACGATGCGGAACACCTGTGGCCGCTTTATCTCTGCGCCGGTATCGGGGTGCCGACGGTGCTGGCCGTCTGGGGCAAACACTTACGCTTCCGGGAGGGTGTCCCCCTGCTGATGGCCCGGGCAGCGATTCCTCCCCTCAACAACACCCCGCCTGCACCATGAGCCATGTAGTCATACCCTTGGCGATCCACATTGGTGGCTCAACTGGGCCAAGCAGCAGGCCAACGTTCCCCAGCCTGACCACGGGGCAACACAGGAGTCAGGCTTAAGCCCATGACCTTTACCTCCATCCCCTTTCTCTCTCTCTTCCTGCCGTTCAGCCTGCTGTTGGTGCTCCTGGCCGGCAAGCGTCAGGCCAACCCTGCCCTGCTGCTGGCAAGTCTGCTCTTCTATGCGCTAAACGACCTCCAAGGCCTGCCGGTGCTGCTTGTCTCCATCCTCTGGAACTATGGCGCGGGCCTGATGATCAGTGCGGGGCGTGGCAAGCGGCGGATGCTGACCCTGTCCATGGGGGTCGGCGGCAACCTGCTGTTGCTCGGATTTTTCAAGTACGCGGCCTTTTTCCTGACCCCCCTCGACCGGATCGTCCCGTTTCTGACGCTGAAGCCCATTCTCAGCGCTATCCATCTCCCCTTGGGCATCTCCTTCTTCACCTTCCAGGCCATCGCCTACCTGATCGACCTCTACCGCAAGACGATCGCCTTTGATCGCAACCTCGTCCGTTTTGGCCTCTACCTGGCCATCTTTCCCCACCTCATTGCCGGCCCGATTATCCGTTACGGCGACATGGCAGGCCAACTGCTGAACCGTCACCTCACGGTCGACTCCTTTGCCTGCGGCCTGCGCCGCTTTGTGCAAGGGTTGGGCAAGAAGATGCTGCTGGCCAACCTGTTCGCCGCTACCGCCGACCGGATCTTTGCCCTGCCCGCCGATCAATTGGGTCAGGGCACGGCCTGGCTGGGAGCCTTCCTCTACACCCTGCAGATCTATTATGACTTTTCCGGCTACACCGACATGGCCATCGGCATCGGCAGCCTGCTCGGCTTTCGGTTCCCGGAGAACTTCAACTACCCGTACGCCGCCACCTCCATCCGCGATTTCTGGCGGCGGTGGCACATCACCCTCTCCTCCTGGTTTCGCG
>CAYSFY010000124.1:10417-12963 GCA_964430285.1 uncultured Desulfobulbia bacterium | reverse complement strand
CGCAATCTCCCGGAGCAGGTCGTCGGGGGTTGAGGCAAAGGTGCGCTTGCCGGGCTGGAGGGTGATCGGGTTGTGATAGAGGATCAGCAGACCGGGCTTGGCTTGGCCTGCCAGTTCGGCGAGCTGACTGGTGGTGGTGTGGTACTTGGCGGCGTAGGCCTTGAGGTCGAAGCCTTGGGGGTTGGGCCGTCGCGAATTGTTCAGGAATTTCAAGGTCAAGGCCTCGTGGATGAGGACATCGCAGCCGTTACAGGCGTCGATGGTGGCTTGGCTGGGGGTGGTGTCGCCGGTGATGACGATGCTGCGATCGGCCGTATCGAAACGGTAGCCGTAACTCTCCCGCCAGTCGCCATGCCGGGTGGGGAAGGCGGTGACCTTCACCTGCTCATCCGTGTAAACCACGCCGCTGTGGATCTCGTGGACCTTGGGCCTAACGGTCGCCACCGGGGCCTGCTCCAGGCCCTGGGTGCGGATGGCGATATCTTCCTGGTAGGCGGCCAGGATATGGTCGGTCATGGCCTTGATCCCGGTGGGGCCGTAGACCTCCAGGGGAAAGGGGCGTCCCATGACCCAGGGGGTGAGGATGAGATCGGGGTAGCCGGTGGTGTGGTCGGAGTGGAGGTGGGTCAGCAAGACGACGCGAAGATTGGTGGGTTCCAGCGCCCGGATCCCCTTGTCCCGGGCCGCGGCGGCGGCCCGGCGGACCACGCCGGCCCCGAAGTCCACCAGGTAGGCCTGGTTGCCCACCACGATGGCAGTGGCCGGACCGGAACGGTCCGGGTCCGGATTCGGGTTGCCTGTCCCCAGCATGACGACCTGGGTGGCAGGGGAGGGCGGCTCTGCCTGTGCCAGGGCGGTCAGGGCGGAGGACGCGATGGCCACCAAGGTCAGGAAGGAAGCGATGAGCTTTCGCCCTGGTGGGAAGCAATTGTTCATAGGATGGTCTGCCGCTTGCCGGGGGGAGGGGTGCAAAGGTGTCATTGGTCACTGCGCTTCGTATCTTTACCCCATACTCAATAGCATAGAGATTGTAAACGTGTCAAGGAGACAATCGGGTGGAAGCCGCCTAGCGGTGGGGTTTGCGCGCCTGCTCCCCGCACCCTGTCCACCCCTAAACGTTCCTGGGGTCTCCTGATCTTGAAACGCGACACTTCTCGGGCTTGCAGAGCAAGGGGTGGTTGGGGTATAAACCCGAAAGCGCGCCTGCGGCAGCTACCCCTCGTTGGGGTAGGGCAGAGCCGGGCCATTGCGTTGCTTAACCCCTTTTTCGGAGCTATTCCATGCGCACCAGAACCGATATCAGCCACGACACGGTCGTCTCCCACTTTACGGCCAGAGCCCATAAATACGATGATTCCAGCAAGTGGTGCACCGATGAGGCCATGCTGGAGACGATCATCAGCACCCTCTCGCCGGCGGCCGAGGCCACGGTCCTCGACATCGCCTGCGGCACCGGGCTGGTCAGCCGCAAGCTCCACGGCCGGGTCCGGCACCTGGTGGGCATCGACCTGACCGAGGCCATGTTCCATAAGGCCCGGATCCACACCGACTCCCTGGTCAAGGGGTCGGCGGAACGCTTGCCCTTTCGGGCCGGGAGCTTCGATGTCACCTTAGAGCGTCAGGGGATCCAGTTCATGGAGGCGGCGAGCGCGGTGGGCGAGATGTGCCGCGCCACCAAGCCCGGGGGCAAGGTCTGCCTGATCCAGTTGTGCGCCTACGGTGCCGAGGACCAGGAGGAGTATTTCGAGATCCTGCGCTTGCGCAATCCGGCGCGCAAGAACTTCTTCATGCGCGAGGACCTGGCCGCCCTGCTCACCCATGCTGGCTGTGTCGAGGTCACGGTCACCGACTTTATCTCGGAGGAGGATGTGGGCCGTTGGGCCGACAACGGCGCCATCGAGGATGAGCGCCGGGCCAAGATCGCCGAGATTTACCGAAATGCCTCCCCGGGCTTCAACCGCTACCACGCGGTGCGCATCGAGGAGGATGGTCTGATTGTGGACAAGATGCTCTTTGGTATTGCCATCGGCACTATCCCCGTCTAAGAATCCCGGTCAAACAGGCCAGACCCCCGGCAGCCTTCAGGTACTCGCCAACCTCGGCGCTCATCACTTCGATCCCCTCTTGCTCCAGCCTTTTTTGGATCCCCGGGCAGTGGGCGGGCATGACCAGCCGCCGGGGGGCGAGGGTGACAAAGTTCATGCCTAGGCCCAAGCGGAGTTCATCGTCCGCAGGCAGGACGATGGCCCGCACCCCCTGGCTGGCCAAGAGGGCATGCAGTTCCGGCGAGGCCTTGGCGCCATTGACCACGGCGAGGTCGCGGTCAACGAAATTGACCACCCCCAGTAGGTGCTGCACCCCTTGCGGCAGCAGGATCTCCACCACCTCGATCCCCATCCCCGCGAGCCACCCCCTGAGCTGCGCCGCCCCCTCCCCGTTGGTCCGCACCCCCACCCCCAGCAGCACTGTCTTGCTATCCAGCCATAGGGCGTCGGCCCCCTCGAAGGTCGCCAGGCCATGGGGGTGATAGATAATCGGCACCCCGA
>CAYSFY010000124.1:8274-10407 GCA_964430285.1 uncultured Desulfobulbia bacterium | reverse complement strand
GGGCCTCGGCGGCAAAGCGCTCTTCGCCGGCCCGTTGGCGGGCCGCGGGCCGGGCCAGGATCACCCCCTGGGGCAGGGCCCAGAACAGGTCGCGCATGAACAGGAAGTTGGGTGGCGGCAGGGCCGAGGGCCGGGCCAAGTGCACCGTCACCCCCTGGCCCTCATAGAGATCGATCAGCCCATCGGTCTGGCGGCGCAGGCGGTCAAGGTCGGGCCGGGCCAGCATCAGCTGTTCGTTGGCCTCGCCCTTGAAATTGATCTCCTCCCCTGGCCAACTGAGCACTACCTCCTTAAGTTGGCCCCACTCCGAGCAATAGCCGCAGGGGTGCCAGATGGCCCCGGCACTAATCTCCTCGGCCAGGGAGGTGGATCGGGGGTGCCAACCGTTGCCGCCGTACGTTGCCGGCGGTGTGTGCTCTTCGCTATTCATCCTTGATCTCATGGTTGCGGTCATAGCCCAGGCGTTGGGCGGTTTCGATGATCCCGGGGTCGGCCAGCACCGGTAACAAGAGCGCCGCCTTCTTGAACCAGCGGCGCTGCCGGGGCCGGGAGGTGGCCATCACCGGTGGCAGCTCGCCGGTGGCAGCGGCGAGCAAGGGGGCCGGGTCGACCCCCAGCCAGTTGGCGATGCGGCTGAAGGTGCGCTCCCTGGTGGCGACCTGGCCGATGACCTCCTCGAAGGCGATGCGCAGGGAGTCCACCCGGTGGTGGTCCACAAAGTCGAGGATGGCCTGGTGGGCCGAGCGCCATTGGAAGCCGCACACCTGCTCCAGGGGGTGGTTGGTCCACTCTTGCCACCCCGGGGGAAGATCGTACTTCCACCACGAGCGACCCCACTTGGGGAAGCGGTCGCTGTACCCCTTGATGTTCAGCGGCGTGGTCAGACGGTGGGAGAAGAAGCCGTGGTAGAGCCAGCCATCCACCAGGCCGTTGATGGAGTCGGCCGGGTTGCGGGTCAGGTGGAGGATGCGGAACCTGGCCCGGGGGAAGAGCTGTTGCAGAAACTCCAGACGGTAGACGTTGCTCGGGGTCTTGAGGATGAGTGGTGAGCGCTCCAGGACCCCGGGGGAGAGGGGGTGGCGGGGGGAGATCACCACAAAGGGCGGCTCCTCGATGAGGTGGCCGGCGGGCGGGGCCGGCGAGATCTTGGCCCCTGGGCAGTGGTGCCGGATCAACTCCGGGTTCAGGTCGTAGGCGTGGGGGTTGATGGTGGGGTAACGGCTGCGCAGCCGAGTCAGGAAGAGGCAGTGGAAGAGCTGAGGATCGCTGAAGGTACCCGCTCTCCAGCCGTGGGCGTGGCTGAGTTCAGCCAAGGTCTCCTCGGCACAGGTGAAGAGGGTCTCCGGCTCGATAGTGACCTGCGGCCACTGGATGGTGACCCTCCACAGGAGGTCGGTGAGGAAACGGTGGCGGTGGCCGGGCTCATTCAGGTCCAGGGGCAGGTTGATGCCCGCATCCAAGGCCATCTCCCGCTCCAGGCTGGCAAGCTTATTCGCCTGCCGCGGGCCGGCATCCGCGGCATCCAGGTGGTCGTCCTGGTGGCCGCTTGCCGGGTAGGTCAGGCCGGCGATGACCAGGAAGGGGTTGATCTCGCCCTTGAAGTGCATGAGTTCCGGTGACTGGCGCAGGATCTCGGTGAAGATGCTCGACCCGCCCCGAGAGCTGGAGGCAATGACCACCACCTCCCGTACCCGGGTCAGGAAGTCGGCCACCCCCGGGGTGCGGTAGCGGTTGACCCGCTGGATGGCGGCAAGCGCCGTGCTCACGGCGGCGTCTTGATCATGGCTGAGGTCCAGGTCCATCACCCTCTTCCTGTCAGACGCCGCCGCAACCGCAGCCGCAACAGAAAAAAACGCCGTCGCCAGTGGAGGCGATAGTTCCGGTCGTGGCGTAGGGCGTGGAGCTCGACCCCCATCCGCCACCACCAATCCAGCAGCCAATAGCCAAACCAGCGTAGGAGCGAGGGGGGGGAGGCCGGCCAGGGTGGACCTTGGCTCGGTAGTTCGAGTGGGTAGCCGAAACGGACCATCAGGTCGCCGCACACCCCCTCCACCAGCCGCAGTTCCTCCTGGGAGAGGCCTTTTTTGTAAGTATTGCGGTTGCCGGCGCGGATCGGCGAACCCACGTTGTGCC
>CAYSFY010000124.1:4819-8264 GCA_964430285.1 uncultured Desulfobulbia bacterium | reverse complement strand
GAGAGGGCGCTGCGCTTCTGGGCGGCACGGGTCTGGTGGAAGGCGAGCATGGCCGGCTCGTAGCTCTCGCCCAGGAAACGACACAGCTCCTTGACCGCTGCCTCCGGGCTCTCAATCAGCTCTTCGTAGCGCAGCAGGTGGACGTTTTCTTGGCTAGCTGACTCTAGCAACTTGACCCCCTCCAGCTGCTGCTCGCGCCAGAGCTTGGCCGTGAACCAGGGGTGAAAGGGGCTGAAGATGGAGCGTCGGGAAGAGACCGCCACGTCCCGAGGGTCGCGGACCAGGAGGATGAAGCGGGCTGCCGGGCAGGCCGCCAGGATGCGCTGCCAGTAATGGATGACAAAGGTGCTCTTGCACCCCCAGCGGCGCTTGCCCTTTTGTACGCGGTAGTGGTCGTAGAGGGTGAAGAAGAGGCCCACCAGGGTGGGTGGCGAGGCGGCGAGGATCCGTTTTTGGTCCATGGCCGTCTCCCAGGGATGGATGTGGGCGTCCAGTAGCCCCAGGACGTCGGCCGCCAGCTCGCGCATGGCCGCCGGCCGTGTCAGGTCGCCGTAGCTGGCCTCCAGGGGGGCGAAAAATTTCAGGATGTGGGGCGGGTGGGGGACGGCAATGCCGCTATGGCTATTGAGGATGAGCCGGAGGAGGTTCGACCCCGAGCGCTCGGTGCCGATGATGAAGATGGGCGCGGTCTCCATGGGGCCGGGGTGTCAGGCCGGCTTGCGCACCGAGAACACGCACCAGCGCCACAGGTCGCGGATCTCCCCCGAGGGGAGGATCTCGAAGGGGTGGACCTGGCGTACCTCCTGGGGGGCGTTGTAGAAGAGGTCGCGGATCTCGTGGCGGTGGAGGTTGGTGGTCTCGTGGGTGTCGATCCACACATCGATGGACTCCCACAGGTGGTACTCGCTCATGGTGAGGTCGACAAACCCTTGACCCAGGAGCAGCTCGCGGAAGTCCTCTTCCTGAAACATGTTGAAGATCAGGGGTTGCTTCTTCTTGAACACCCGGTACATCCAGGCCGCGTCCTCGGGGCCAAAGGGGAGGATCTGGCCGACGATGAACTGGCCCCCGGGCTTCAACACCCGGAAGATCTCGCTCACCGGCCGCTCCGGGTTGGGGAGCAGGTGCAGGACCTCGCGGTTGACCACCAGGTCAAAGGCCCCGTCCTTGAACGGCAGCTCATAGACCGTACCCTGGCTGACATGGTCGAGCCGGGTGCGGGCCAGGGCGATCATCTCAGGCGTGATGTCCAGGCCGAACATGGTCCCCACCCGGTACTTGAACGAGGCCCCCACCACGCCGCTGCCGCAGCAGACATCGAGCATCCTCGGGAAGGGCTCGTCGTGCAGGTGCTTGACATGCTCGGCCAGAAGATCGTCGTTGGCGATCCACACCGCCGACTGGTGCCAGTTCTTGGAGCGGATGCCGAACTGTTTCTGGTAGACCTCCTTGGAGATCCGGGTATCCACCGCCTGGAAGCGCACCCGTTCGCTGGCCCGTCGGGCCGCGAGCCTGGCCCGGGTGGCGTCCAAGGCCCGGGTGACCACTTGGGCCGCCAGCCGCGAGTCGTTCTTCAGGATGCGCAACAGTTCGTCGTGCACCGCGCCATCGACGATCGCCTTCAACTCCGGGTTGGTGACCCGGGTCTTGGTCTGGCCCTCGAAGCTGGGGGCGGCCATCTGCACCGAGAGCACGCAGGTCAGCCCCTCCAGGATGTCGAAGGTGGAGATGCGCTCGCCGTTCTCCTGGTTCAGCATCCCCACCTCGGCGGCGTAGTGATTGATGGCGCGCGTCAAGGCGACCTTGAGCCCGGAGACGTGGCTGCCGCCATAGACGGTGTTGATGCTGTTGACGTAACTCAGGATGTTCTCGCCATAGCCCGCGGTCCACTGCAGGGCGATCTCAATGGCCAGGTCCGGCTGCTGCACGCGGATGGAGAGGGGCTGGGGGTGGAGGACCACCGCCTCTCGGTTCAGGTGTTCGATGAAGCCGGGGATGCCGCTCTCATACTGGAACTCCTGGCGTTTACCGTTGCGCTGGTCATGGAGTGAGATCCGCACCCCGGGGTGGAGGAAGGCCAACTCTTGCAGGCGCCGGGCCAGGATCTCGTAGGAGAAGGTGATCTCCTCGCCAAAGATCCGAGGGTCGGGGAGGAAGGTGATGCGGGTGCCGCGACGGTCGGCAGGCCCCACCTCTTCCAGTTCGCCGGCCACCCGGCCAAAGGCGTAGGGTTGCCGGTAGTAGCGGCCATTTCGCCACACCTCCAGCAGCAGGGAGACCGCCAGGGCATTCAAGCAGGAGAGCCCCACCCCATGGATGCCGGCCGTGTACTGGTAGGACTGGCGCTTGAACTTGCCGCCGGCGTGCAGGGTGGTGAGCACCACCTCGCAGGCCGGCCTTCCCTCGGTGGGGTGGAGGTCCACCGGGATGCCGCGGCCATCGTCCTCCACCGCGCAGGAGCCGTCCTTGTCCAGGATCACGGTGATCTGCGAGCAGTGGCCGGCGTGGGACTCGTCGATGGAGTTGTCCACCAGTTCGTAGACCAGGTGGTGGAGGCCGGCCAGGTCGGTGGAGCCGATGTACATCCCTGGGTTCTGGCGTACCGCATCCAGGCCGGAGAGGACGGTGATGCTGCTGGCGTCGTAGCTGGTGGTATTCATCGCTTCTCGTCCCGGATGGTCTGGAGCAGCAGTTCCAAGGCCTTTTTCAGTTTGCTCTCGTGGGCCTTTTTACTCTTGGTCATGGTCTCGAACCAGTTGGCGATGTCCAAGAGCCCTTCCTGGTGGGCGATCTGGGCCACCTGCGGGTAGAACTCGGTCTCTTCGCGCAGGGTGGAGGAGATGGCGGCGGTCAGGTTCTGGTCGGTCTCGCCGATGGCTAGATCGGTATCCGGGTCGCCTACCCGAAGAGCTGGGCCACGTCCGGGAACCCTTCGATCTCGGCGATCCTGGCGAAATAGAGGTAGCGGAGCACGGTGCCGGCCTCGGCCCGGAAGGCCGCTTTCAGTTTGTCGTGGGTCGCGAGACCCCGGAGTTCGTCCATGGAGGTAAGTGAATTACGAATTAGAAATTACGAATTACGAATGGTTGGCTTGGCATCGAACAGAGTATCTACTTTTCCCCCATCTTCTTGGCGTTGCACGCAACCAGGGCCGCGCCGGCCTCGGCTGAGCCCGGGGGGCCGCACTGCTCCAGGGTGAAGCGTTCGCTGCCCGGGGTGAGGTGGGGACCTGCCGAACTGAACTCGGCCCGCCACCCCTCGCCGGCATAGGCCACCGAGCGGGGGCCACCGTCGTTGGGGTTGGGGTGGAAGTATTCGAAGTGCTCCGGGAAGTGGTGGAAATCCATCACCGGCCCCGGCTGGTAGGCGTCGTACATCCGCTTATAGTTGGCGCGGATGGTGGCCTCGGGCAGACCGGAGAGGTTCAGGAACTCGTCTTCATAGA
>CAYSFY010000124.1:2421-4809 GCA_964430285.1 uncultured Desulfobulbia bacterium | reverse complement strand
GTGCTCTGGCCCTGGGCCAGGGTCTCGCGGTAGACCGCCGTCCCCGGCATGGAGGAGAGGTACTTGACCCGGGTGACGTGCTGGTGCTCCTCCGCCCACTCTGCCATGTGCATGAGGGACGACTCCTCCTCGCCGGGGAGGCCGACGATGAGCAGGGCGCCGAAGCGCACCCCGGCCTCGAAGCTGTAGTTCATGGCCCGGACGCTGATGTTCTCGGTGGTGGGCTTCCTCACCCCTTGCAAGGCCTTGGCCCCCAGGGACTCGACCCCAAACAGGGCGATGTCGCAGCCGGCGCGCTGCATGGCCTCCATCTGCTCCTTATCCACATTGGCGCACTTGGTGAGGCAGGTCCAGCGCAGGTCGTGGTCCTCGATCACCTTACAGATGTCAAGCGACCGCTGTTTGCTGGAGTTGAAGGTGAGGTCGGCGAAGAAGATGAAGTTGGCCCCGTACTGGGCCTTGAGCCAGGCCAGGTCAGTGGCCAGCTTCTCCTGGGACTTGTAGGAGACCTGGGGGGTGGTGCGGAAGCAGAAGCCGCAGTCCATCTTGCACCCCCGGCTGTAGGAGGCGATGATCTGGGGTTGCAGGCCGCGGGGGTCCTGGGCCTGGGGCCAGAGGTCCAGGCGCATGCGGGGCAAGAAGTCCAGGGTGGTCATCTGGCCCCGGGGCGGGGTCCGGCACACCGTGCCGTCGGCGGCGCGGTAGGTGATGCCGTTGATCTTGGGCAACCCCTTGGCCCACTCACCCCGGCGGTAGCTCTCCATGAGCTCCAGGATGGTCAGCTCCCCCTCGGAGATGACGCCGATATCGGTGCGGGTGTACTGCATGAAGAGATCGGGCAGCGAGGTGATCAGCGAACCGCCGCAGATCACCGGCATCGCGGGCCGCGCCTCCTTGACCAGGTCGATCAGTTCGCGGCAGAAGGGGAAGTTGTCCTCGAAGGTGGCAATCCCCAAGACCTCGGTGTCGGCTATGATCTGGGTGAAGGCCTCGTGTAAAGGGTCAAGGGCGTAGCGGACATCGACGATGCGCACCGGGTAGCCGGCATTGTGGAGCACGGTGCTGATGTAGGTGACCCCCTCGTAGGGCGAGGTAAGAAAGAACTCCCAGCCCCGGGGCATGGTGAACGGCGTAGGCCCGACCAGCAGGGTGACGCGGGGAAAGGAGGGGTCGGTGGGGATGGCGGCCTGATCCTGTTCGGCCATGATGTGCATCAGGCGCAGGTCGTTTTCGCTATTGGCCTGGGTGTAGAGTTCGGCTGCCAGGGAACGGGTGTGGGTCATGGACGAATCTCCTCGGTGTCGATCATGGGGGGGCAAGCACTCCCCCATCGCCGTCCCGCTGAGGACGGTCAAGGGCCGAAGCGTATTAATGCCTCGATTTTGTTCCTGAAATTGAAGGGGATTGGTTGGTGGTGCGGTGGGGCGGGTGGGAGCGGTAACCTCTCCACGAATCCATCAATTATCCGGGGGCCGATTGTACCCCCAACACTGCCCCCCGGCAAGGAAATAGTGTGGAAATGCGCGTTTGCGAGGGTGCTGGGCAAGCCGCAACTCAGCGTCGGGTGCTGCTCTGCGCGAGAGAACAGTTACGGGGTGGCGTGGCATGGCGGTTTGGCCTGGGGCTCGGTTGCGCCTGGGGCGGCAAAGCGTTCCGTAAGCATCTGGGAGAAGGCCGCTGCCGCGGGAGAGAGTTCGCGTCCGGCCAGCCGCGCGATGGAGAAGTTGCGGTTGATGCGCACTTCGGGCACCGCCACCCGCACCAGGGCGCCGCACTCGAACTCCTTGGCCACCGAGAACTCCGAGACAAAGGAGACCCCCACCCCCTCGGCCACGGCCCGCTTCACCGCTTCGTTGCTCCCCAGCCTGGCCCGGACCCGCAACTGCTTCAGCCCCACGCCGGCCGCGAGCAAGGCCTGCTCAATGGCGCGCCCGGTGCCGGAGCCGGTAGTGCGCAGGATGAACGGCTCGGCGATCAGCTCCTGGAGCGAGAGCGCTTGGGCCTGGGCCAGACGGTGGTCCCGGGCCATGATCAGCACCACCCGGTCCTCCACCAGGGTGGTGCAGGCCAAGCGCTCGTCCGTCACCCGGCTGCCCACCACCGCGATCTCCACCTCTTCCCGGGCCAGGCGGTCCAGGGCCTCCTTGCTGCCGTCGCAGAGCACGGTCAGGGTAAGCCCTGGGAAGCGTGCGTAGACCGCCGGCAGCACCGCCGGGATGAGGTAGTTCCCCGGGACGTTGCTGCTACTCACAGCGAGTGGCGCCTCCTCCACGGTGACAAAGCGGCGCATGGTAAGCTCCGTCTCCCGTACCCCGTGCAGGATGCGGCGAGCCCGTTGCAACAGCAGCCGTCCCGCTGCCGTGGGCACGACCTTCTTGCCGGTACGAT
>CAYSFY010000124.1:0-2411 GCA_964430285.1 uncultured Desulfobulbia bacterium | reverse complement strand
CAGGAGGCGTACCCCAAACTCCGCCTCCAGATCGGCGATGTGCCCACTTGCCGAGGACTGGGAGAGAAAAGCCGCCTCGGCCCCCCGGGTGAAATTGGCGTTCTCCACCACCGCCAGAAAGACTTCCAGTTGTCGTAGGTTCATGGTTGGTATCGCCTTTGCCGATTGAACTGATGGCTTCTATCAATATTACCTGTTTGACTATTTTGACGAAATAGCCAATGTTTCTAGCCCATAACAGACTGTTTGCCATTTTCTAAATCCCATGGAGCAAGGAGAGTATCATGAATAAGCCGCCATTTGAAGTGAAATCGTACCCCGAGATGTGGGAGGGGTTGGGCATGGACGTGGCCCGTTTTGACAAGGCCCGCCAGATGCTGGGTGAGGCCTACAGCAAGACCTTCCTCCAGCAGCAGGCGCGGCCCACGGCCATGGCCTATTTCGACGAGATGATCTCCGAGATCCACGGCGGCAGGGTGGCCGAACTGCTGGCGGCCAAGAAGGAGGGCAGGCCGGTGGTGGGCACCTTCTGCGTCTACGTGCCAGAGGAGATCATCATCGCTGCCGGCGGCATCTGCGTTGGCCTCTGCGGTGGCTCCCAGGGCTCGATCCCGGACGCGGAGAAGACTCTCCCCCGCAACATCTGCCCCATGGTCAAATCCGCCTACGGCTTTAAGGCCGGCAGGATCTGCCCCTACTTCCAGGCCGTGGACTTTGTCTACGGCGAGACCACCTGCGATGCCAAGAAGAAGACCTGGGAGCTTCTGGACCGGTTGGTGCCCACCCATGTCATGGAGATCCCGCAGATGAAGCGGGAGCGGGATAAGCGCATGTGGGTGGAGGAGGTCCGCGACTTTAAGGCCAAGGTGGAGGAGGTGGGGGGCCGCACCGTGAGCGAGGAGGCGCTGGCCGCCGCCATCCGGGTGATGAACGCCAAACGGCGGGCCTTGCAGCGCTTGACCCGGCTGCGCGGGGCCAACCCCGTCCCCATCTCGGGTAAGGATGCCCTGCTCATCGAGCAGATCGCCTTTTATGACGAGCCGGTGCGCTTCTCCCAGGCGCTGAACGCCCTGTGCGACGAACTGGAGCTGCGAGTAGCACAGGGGGAGGGGGTGGCCCCGACCACCGCGCCCCGGGTGTTGGTCTCGGGTGCGCCCATGGCCCTGCCCAACTGGAAGGTCCATAACCTGATCGAGACCGCCGGGGCGGTGGTGGTGAACGAGGAGTCCTGCATCGGCAGCCGCTACTTTAACGACCTGATCGACGAAGAGCCGAGCGGCATGGATGCGATGCTGGTGGCCCTCACCGAGCGCTACATGCGGATCTCCTGCTCCTGTTTCACCCCCAACGACGAGCGCATCGACAAGATCCTTGCCGAGTACCAGGAGTCCAAGGCCCAGGCCATCCTCCACTACTCGTTGCAGTTCTGTCATACCTACAACATCGAGGAGATCAAGGTGCGGGAGATGTGTCAACGGCAGGGGATCCCCTACCTGGCGGTGGAGTCGGACTACTCACCCGAGGACGTGGGGGCGTTGCAGACCCGGATTGAGGCCTTCCTCGAACAGGTCCGGGGTGAGTGATGCGGGTCGGTGTTGATCTGGGTTCCAGGGCCATCAAGGTGGTGGCCCTGGAGAAGGGCCTGCCCGTGTTTCGGCAGATCGTGGAGAGCGGCTTTGATCCCTGCGGTCAGGCCCGGGAGCTGATCGCGGGCCTCAAACCCCAGCGGGTGGTGGCCACGGGCTACGGCCGCCACCTGGCCCGGGAGCACTTTGCCCACGAGGTGATCACCGAGATCAAGGCCCACGCCTTGGGCGCCCGTCACCTCTTTCCCGCCTGCCGCACGGTGATCGATATCGGCGGCCAGGACTCCAAGGTGATTGCCTTGGACGAGCAGGGGAGGGTGGCGACGTTTCAGATGAACGATAAGTGCGCGGCCGGCACCGGGCGTTTTTTGGAGATCATGGCCCTCTCCCTGGGCTACCGCTTGGCCGAGTTCGGGCCGGCGGCCCTGGCTGCGGAGCGGGAGGTGGCGATCTCCAGCATGTGCACGGTCTTTGCCGAGAGCGAGGTGATCTCCATGAAGAACCAGGGGACCCCGGTGGCCGAGATCGCCCGGGCCGTGCACCTCTCGGTGGCGACCCGCATGGTGGCCATGGCCACCCGCGTGGGCTATGACCAGCAGGTGGTCTTCTCCGGCGGCGTGGCCAGAAACCCGTGCCTGCTGGCCTTGCTCCGCGAACGCCTCCCCGGGGCCACGGTGGAGGTGGCGGCGAAACCCGATCTCATGGGTGCCTTGGGCGCGGCCCTTTATGCCGGGAGGGGGTGAGGGAGTAAGAGGACACCCTGTTTTGCGCCTAGGAGCCTGTCGGAGCGAAAGTGTTCACCATCTGTAATTTTTCGTCCGACCA
>CAYSFY010000123.1:0-13053 GCA_964430285.1 uncultured Desulfobulbia bacterium | reverse complement strand
AGCGCACAATGGTCCTCTCCGGCACGGTACGCACCAGGGCATAGCCCCGTTCCAGCACGGCCAGGGGGCTGACGGAGTTAAGCAGATCGCGGTGATGCGTAAGCACGGCCTGCCTTCGTTGCAGATACCCCTGCCCGAGGTCGATGAGCCGCTGCCGGACATTGGCGATGGCCTCACGGTGGCGCCGCAGGGTCGCTTGGGGGTTGTGGTGGTCGATGATTGCCCGCTGCCCGGTGACCAGCTGCCGTTTAGCGTTCAGCTGGCGACTCACCCCTTGCTGCAAGCGCGCGAGCAGAAAATCGATCCGCATCCTGAGGCCATCAATGGCCCTGGTGGGATTGCCCAGGAGACGGTGCTGCAGCGAGAGGCGCTGGCGGTAGTGGGTTACCATGCGGGTGATAATGGCCTGCTGGCGGGAGAGGTTGCGACTGACCAGCAGCCGCAGTTGGCCGCGATCAGGGAGGACCGCCTCGGCCGCCGCCGTCGGGGTCGGGGCGCGCAGGTCGGCCACAAAATCGAGGATGGTAAAGTCGACCTCATGGCCGATGGCGGAGACAATGGGCAACTCCGCCGCGTATACGGCCCGGGCCAGTTCTTCACTGTTGAATGGCCACAGATCCTCCACCGAGCCCCCACCCCGGCAGATGACGATGACCTCGGCCCGGCCCCGCCCGCAGGCAGTGCGGATGGCGGCAATGACCTCGGCTGCCGCCCCCTCGCCCTGGACGGCCACCGGGTGGATCTCAATGGGGATCGACGGGAAGCGCCGGGCGGCAATGGTCAGAAAGTCATGGACCGCCGCCCCCCCGGGCGAGGTGATCAGGGCGATGGCCCGCGGCAGCAGAGGGAGTCTTCTCTTGTGGGCCTCGGCAAAGAGCCCCTCTTGGTACAACCGCTCCTTCAGCCGCTCGAAGGCGGCCTGCCTGCTGCCCGCCCCGGCAAACTCCACCGCATCGACAATCAGCTGGTACTCGCCACGGGGTTCGTAGAGAGAGATGCGCCCCCGGCAGATGACCTGGGCGCCGTCACGGACCTCCTCCACCAGGTAGCGCTGCTGGGTCTTGAACAACACCGCCTTGATCTGGGCGTCATGGTCCTTCAGGGTAAAATAGAGGTGGCCGGAGTAGGGCCTCTTGAGATTCGAGACCTCGCCACAGACGGCCACAAAGGCAAAACCGCTCTCCAGCAGGACCTTGATGGAGCGCGTGATCTCGCCAACTGTTTGAACTTTTGAGCTAAAGGGGATGGCCATGGGATGAGGAGAGAGGTTCCGGGTAATAAACGAGGCGACGAGGGCTAGAAGCGTGGCTACCAGCAATCAGTAGCTGGAACAACTACCTGACCCTCCCCTTTTTGGCAAGTCAATTTCCCTCTCGGGGCGCCCGCCCTCACGCCCCCCTGCCGCGCAAAATCTCCGCCCCGAAAGGTCATTTCCCGGGCACCCCGCCATTTTTTTGTTGTGATGATACCCCTGGAGAGGGTATCTTAACCCCTTCCCTCTCCCCTGGCGAATGAAGATCCGTCATCAACCATTCCCCAGAGGCCCGGTCCCAGAGGCCCAGTCATTGATGCGTCAAGCCCACGCCACCCCTGTGGGCTTGACGTTGGCGCAAGGAGGCGAGAACGCCTTTTTGCCAAACCATTAATCAGCTAATTTCGCAACGAGAAGGTGAACGAGGATGACTGAACATTCAGTGTTTTCCAAAAAGCATGCAGCGGTAATGGCCCAAGACAGACGGGCAATTTTGGAGCAGTTGGAGCTGCCGCCGGCGGCCATCGAGTTCCTGCGCGCCAATGCCAAGACCATCCAGATCGCCATCGCGGTCGCCGTGGTCGTGATCCTGGGCTGGGAGGGATACGGCAAGTATACCTCGGTGCAGCGTAATCGCTCGGCCGACATGCTCTATCAGGCCATGAAGGCCGGGGACCCTGCCCAACAAGCCACGCAATTCAAAGAGCTGTCCGCCAAATACGGCACCCGCGGCAGTGGCCTGTGGGGGATTGTCGAGCAGGGGCACCTGGCCTTCAAGGCGGGCAAGTTCCAGGAGGCGGCCACCCAGTATGAAGCCGTCCTCGCCGCCATCGATAGCGAGAACCCCCTATACCCCTTGGTCCAGTACAATGTGGCCCAGGCCTATGAGAACATCCCGGATCAGGAGAAGGCCAAGGCCGCCTACCAGAAACTCTCGGAAGTCCAAGGCTTTGACGGCGAGGCCAGTCTCGGTCTGGCCCGCATCGCCGAACAGGCAGGGAAGATGGATGAGGCCCGTGGCCTCTATCAGGAGTACGTCGCCCTGCCCGAGACCACGGATGGCCCCACCAAGGAGTGGGCCAAGAACAAAGTCCTGGCCCTGACCCCGAAAAAGGCCAAGTAGGCCGGGCCTTCTCTGCCCATGGAATGCATCACCTCCCTGCCCGCCATGGCCGCCTGGTCCAACCAGCGGCGCCAAGCGGGTGAGACCATCGCCCTGGTGCCCACCATGGGTTGCCTGCACGCCGGCCACCTTGCCCTGATCAAGAGAGCGGCGGCCCTGGCCGATCACGTGGTAGTCTCGCTGTTTGTCAACCCCCTGCAGTTCGGCCCCCAGGAGGATTTCGCCCGCTATCCGCGCCCCTTTGCCGCGGACTGCGAGGCCGTGGCCGCCAACCAAGGCAGTTGTCTCTTTGCCCCGGAGGCCTCCTCCTTCTACCCGGAAGGGTTTCAAACGACAGTCACCGTCCACCACCTCACCGCCGGGCTCTGCGGGGCCTCGCGGCCCGGTCACTTCGACGGGGTGACCACGGTGGTGGCCAAACTGTTCAACGTGGTCAAGCCCCGGATCGCGGTCTTTGGCCAGAAGGACTTCCAGCAGCTGACCGTGATCAAGGCCATGGTCCGGGACCTGAACTGGGAGATCGAGATCGTCGGCCACCCCATTGTCCGCGACCAGGATGGCCTGGCCATGAGTTCGCGCAATCGCTACCTGTCGGCAGCGGAACGCCAATCCGCCCTCTGCCTGAGTACCTCCTTGGCCCATGCCCGCCAGCTGGTGGCCCGGGGCGAGGCGGATGTCCCCGCCCTCTTGGCCCGCTTGCGGGAGCACATCGCGGTTGACCCCGCGGTCGCCATTGATTACCTTACCATTGTCCACGCAACCACCCTCACCCCCCAGGAGCGGGTGGATGATCACTCCATCCTGGCCATGGCGGTCCGGATCGGCACGACCAGGTTGATAGACAATGGCTATCTCCATCATGATTCTTGAGGAACCGTTACCATGCAGCGCTACATGTTGAAGTCAAAGATTCACCGGGCCACCATCACCGAGGCCAACCTCCAATACGAAGGGAGCCTGACCATCGACCGCACCCTGATGGATGAGGTCGGCTTGATCCCCTTTGAAAAGATCAAGATCTACAATATCAACAATGGCGAACGCTTTGACACCTATGCCATTGAGGGCAAACCCGGTTCCGGCCATATCTGCCTAAACGGCGCTGCCGCTCGCAAAGGGTTGGTCGGCGACCTGATCATCATTGTCAGCTACGCCCTCTACGCCGAGGAGGAGATGGCCACCTATCAACCGCGCATCGTCACCCTGCACCCGGACAACTCCATCAAGGGATTCTGCGCCTATTGAGCCCCGCCGCGCCTACCCCGCCCATCCCCTTTCCCCGCTGACCCCGTACCCCACCTATGTTTCTGGTCGTCACCGCCACCCCCCTGGAGATGGCGCCCATTGCCCGCCGTCTGGCCGGGGTCCCGGGTTGGCTGCCCCTGGTCACCGGGGTCGGCTGCCTGGAGACGGCCATCGGACTCACCCGCTTCTTGAGCCAAGAGCAACGGCCCATCACCGCCATCATCAACTGCGGGGTGGCCGGGGCCTTTGTCGGTGCCGGACCGGGTCTGTTGGACCTCTGCCTGGCTGACCACGAGACCCAGGCCGATGCGGGGATCGCCACTGCCGATGGCATCGTGGAGTTCGACACCATCACCCTCCCCAGCCGCTTCCCCCTGCATGGCCCCCTGCTGGACCAGGCGCGCACGATCCTGACCAGGCATGGGCTATCGCCTTGGGTCGGCCCCATGGTCTCGGTGCTCGCCGCGAGCGGCACCCAGGCCCGGGGCGAAGGGCTCAGAATTCGGCATCAGGCCCTCGCCGAAAACATGGAGGGGGCGGCAGTGGCCCGGGTGGCCGCCGAGTTCCACCTCCCCTGTCTGGAGTTGCGCACCATCAGCAATATGGTCGAGGAGCGGGACCTGACGCGCTGGCAGTTGGCCCCCGCCATCGCGCGCCTGGCCGAGGCCATGGCCCTGCTCCTGCCAGGCTTGGGGGAGTTGGCTCATGCCTAGCCCGCCCCTCTCCCTGGGCTTCTCCCCCTGCCCCAACGACACCTTTATCTTCCACGCCCTGGTCTCCGGCCAGATCCCGGTCAAGGAGTTCTCCCTGTTGCCCCCGGTGCTGGCCGATGTGGAGACCCTAAACGGTTGGGCGCTGAACGGACGGCTCGACGTCAGCAAACTCTCCTTCCACGCCCTGGGCCATGCCCTGGATGAGTATGTGTTGCTGGGGTCCGGGGCCGCCCTGGGCCGAGGGTGCGGACCACTGCTGGTGACCCGTGCTGGTCTCGATCCCCAGGGGCTCGCCCAACAGACCATCGCCATCCCCGGCCCCTACACCACCGCCGCCATGCTGCTGCGCCTCCGTTACCCCGACTGCCGGCAGCTGGTCGCCATGCCCTTTGACCGCATCATGCCGGCCCTGGTGGCCGGCGAGGTGGGGGCCGGGGTCATTATCCACGAGAGCCGCTTCACCTACGCCGGCCTTGGCCTTGAACTGGTCACCGACCTCGGCGCCTGGTGGGAGGAGAGCACGGGCCACCCCATCCCCCTGGGCGGCATTGTGGCCCGCAGGGACCTGGGCCGCGAGGTGCTCCTGGCCCTGGAAGAGGCCATTCGCTTAAGCCTGCAAGCGGCCTGGCGCGCCCCGGAGCTGGCTACCCCCTATATCCATGCCCACGCCCAGGAGCTGGATCCGCAAGTGATCGCAGCCCATATCGGGCTCTATGTCAACGAGTTCTCTCTGGACCTGGGCCCAGAGGGACGCGCCGCCATCCGCGAGTTTTTGCGGCGGGGCCGGGAGGCCTCCCTCTTTGCCGCCGCCAGCCCCGAGGATATTTTCCTCTCCTAGCCCAGGCCCAGCCACGGCTTTACGCCGCCCTCCATCGGGCAAAAAAATTCGAAATTGGCAACTTATAAGGTGGTTGACATCTGGTAGATTGCGGCTATACTTACGAAACTCATCAGCACGGGTTTATTTGCCAGCGGCAGAAGAGCCTGTAAACCGTTACTCACATATGCCATTAGGATAGTACTTATGCAGATCACGGGCGCACAGGCCTTAATGAAATGCCTGAAGGAACAGAGTGTTGACTGTATCTTTGGCTTCCCCGGCGGGGCGGTCATCGATATCTATGACGAATTGCTGAGGACACCGGAGATCACCCATGTCCTGGTGCGTCATGAGCAAGCGGCAGTCCATGCCGCCGATGCCTACGCGCGGGTCAAGGGCGACGTCGGGGTGGCCCTGGTCACCTCCGGACCGGGGGCGACCAACACCGTTACCGGTATCGCCTCGGCCTATCTGGACTCAATCCCCATCGTGGTCTTTACCGGCCAGGTACCCACCAGTCTGATCGGCAACGATGCCTTTCAGGAGGTGGATATCGTCGGTATCACCAGGCCCTGCACCAAGCACAACTACCTGGTCAAGGATGTCAAGGACCTGGTGCCCACCATCCGCGAGGCCTTCCATATCGCCCGTACCGGTCGCCCGGGCCCGGTGCTGGTCGACCTGCCCAAAGACGTGATGGCCAACAAGCTCACCTTCCCGGAGCCGGAACCGGTACAGATGCGCACCTACCGACCCACCTACGAGCCCCATCCCGGCCAGATCGAAAAGGCCTGCAAGGAGATCTTGAAGGCCAGCCGGCCGGTGCTCTATATCGGCGGCGGCATCATCGCCTCCAAGGCCAGTGCCGAGGTGACCGAGCTGGCCAAGAAGCTCAACATCCCGGTGACCATGACCCTGATGGGCCTGGGCGGTTTCCCGGGCACCGACCCCCTCTCCATGGGCATGCTGGGCATGCACGGCACCTACTACGCCAACATGGCGGTGGCCAACTGCGACATGCTGATCGCGGTGGGCGCCCGCTTCGATGACCGGGTCACCGGCAAGATCGCCGCCTTTGCCCCCCATGCCAAGATCATCCACATCGACATCGACCCCTCCTCCATCAGCAAGAACGTCAAGGTCCATGTGCCCATTGTTGCCGACTGCAAAAAGGCCCTGGCCGATATGAACCACTGGTTCGATACCGCAGTCGATACCGACCTCAAGGCGGTACATGCCAAGCATGAGCCGTGGCTCGCCCAGATCAAGGAGTGGAAGACAGCCCACCCCTTGGGCTATGTGGAGGAGACCGATGTCATCAAACCCCAGTTCGTGGTGCAGAAGCTCCATGAACTGACCAACGGCGATGCCATCATCTGCACCGAGGTGGGCCAGAACCAGATGTGGGCGGCTCAGTTCTATCAGTTCAACAGGCCCAACCACTTCATGACCTCCGGCGGACTCGGGGTCATGGGCTACGGCTTCCCCGCCGCCATCGGCGCCCAGATGGCCGCCCCGGACAAGGTGGTCATCGATATTGCCGGCGACGGCAGCATCCAGATGAATATCCAGGAGTTGGCCACCGCCCGTCAGTATCACTGCCCGGTGAAGATCGCCATTTTGAACAACAACTATCTGGGCATGGTCCGCCAGTGGCAGGAGCTCTTCTACGACAAAAAGTACTCCGCCACCACCCTGGATGTGGCCCCTGATTTTGTTTTACTGGCCCAAGCCTATGGCGCGGTGGGTCTACGGGCCACCAAGCCCAGCGAGGTCGAGGCGGTGATCAAGGAGGCCCTGGCCACCAACAACACCGTGATCATGGACTTCGTCATCTCCCGCGAAGAGGGGGTCTACCCCATGGTCCCGGCCGGCAAGGCCACCACCGAGATGTTGCTGGTATAAGCAAATTTATCAATTAACTTCCGGCGGCTGCCGGATCTTAGGGTAATGACATGAGACATACGATTTCCGTACTATTGCAGAATAAGCCCGGAGTCCTCTCCCGGGTGACCGGACTCTTCAGCGGCAGGGGCTTCAACATCGAGAGCCTGTCAGTCGCCCCCACCCTGGAGAAGGAGGTCTCCTGCCTGACCCTGGTGACCAATGGGGACGAGGCGATCATCGAACAGATTACCAAGCAGTTGCACAAGCTCATCGACGTGATCAAGGTCACCGACATGAGCGAGCACGAGTACGTGGAGCGGGAGATGGCCCTGATCCGGGTCAAGGCCGAGGCCTCCACCCGGGCCGAGGTCCTCAGGGTGATCGATATCTTCCGCGGCAAGGTGGTGGATGTCAGCACCAAGAGCTATGCGGTGGAGGTCACCGGTAGCCCCACCAAGATCAAGGCGATTATCGATATCCTGCGCCCCATCGGCATCCAGGAGATCGTCCGCACCGGGGCCGTCGCCATGACCAGGGCGGCCAAATAGAACAGCCCACATTATTCAGCCAGCGGATGCTTACCGAGCACTACCTTGTTTCAGGGGTAGTGCTTTGTTATTTTCTGCCGACCACGACCCCTCTCCCATGAAAACACCCCGGATCCCGGTTGCCCTTGAAGGGACCCCCTTCATCCTCTTCGCCGCCTTTACCACGCTGATCGCCGCCCTCCTGCGGCAGGAGACCGCGGCGGTCACGGCCTTGGCGGTCACCGCCTTTGCCCTTTACTTCTTCCGGGACCCCTCGCGCTTGGTCCCTGATGACGAAACCGCCGTGGTCTCGCCGGCGGACGGCAAGATCATCGTGATCGAGGAGGTCCAGGATGATCGCTATCTCCAGGCCCGGGTGCAAAAGGTCAGTATCTTCATGAACATCTTTGATGTCCATGTCAACCGCTGCCCCTTTCCCGGACTGGTGGAGCGTGTCGTCTATGAGCCCGGCCGCTTTTACTCGGCCGACTCCTCCCGCGCCGCATTGGAAAACGAGACCTGCGCCGTGGTCCTTACCGCCGCCCATGGCCGCCGCCTCGCCTTTGTGCAGATGGCCGGGCTCATTGCCCGCCGCATCGTCTGCTGGGCGGAGAAGGGGGATGCGTTGACCCGGGGCAGCCGGTTTGGCCTGATCCGCTTCGGCTCCCGGGTGGATCTCTACCTCCCCCTCGATCTTCCCCTGGCCATCAAGCTCGGCCAGCGGGTGACGGCCGGGGTGACGGTGTTGGGCAGGTTTGTTTAGGGGCAAATTACGAATTGAGAATGACGAATTACGAATTGGGGAGGATATCCTATTGAGCCCATTTGAACAGATAGCAGGCAAGGAGAAGGTCTTCATCTTCGACACCACCCTGCGGGACGGCGAGCAGTCACCCGGGGCCAGCATGAATATGCAGGAGAAGTTCCGGCTGGCCCAGCAGTTTGTCAAACTGAATGTGGACATCATTGAGGCGGGCTTTCCCGTGGCCTCCAAGGGCGACTTTAGCTGCGTCAAGAATATCGCCGACCATGTGCGCGGCATCCAGGTGGCGGGGCTCGCCCGCTGCCAAGAGCGGGATATCGATACCGCCTGGGAGGCCCTGAAGGGGGGCGAAGACCCCAGGATCCACACCTTCCTGGCCACCTCGGACATCCATCTGCGCCACAAGCTGAAGATGAGCCGCGAGCAGGTGCTGGAACTGGCCGTGGCCTCGGTGAAGCGCGCGGCCAAGTACACCTCCAATGTCGAGTTCTCGGCGGAGGACGCCTCCAGGAGCGATCTCGACTTTGTCTGCCAGGTCTTCGAGGCGGTGATCCAGGCCGGGGCCCGGGTGCTGAACTTCCCGGACACCACGGGCTACGCCCTGCCGGACGAGTTCGGCGCCAAGATCGCCTACCTGATGAGCCATATCCCCAGTATCGACCGCGCCATCATCAGCGTCCACTGTCATAACGACCTAGGCCTCGCGGTGGCCAACTCCCTGGCCGCGGTCAAGGCCGGGGCCAGGCAGGTGGAGTGCACCATCAACGGCCTGGGCGAGCGGGCCGGCAACACCGCCATGGAGGAGTTCGTCATGGCGGCGCGCACCCGGGCCGACCAAATGGCGGTGCGCACCGATGTGGTCACCGAGCACATCCACGCCACCAGCCGCATGGTCAGCACCATCACCGGCATCATGGTCCAGCCCAACAAGGCCATTGTCGGCGCCAACGCCTTTGCCCACGAGTCCGGGATCCACCAGGACGGCATGCTCAAGGAGCGCACCACCTACGAGATCATGAACCCCTGCGACATCGGCCTGACCAAGGGCACCCTGGTCCTGGGCAAGCACTCCGGCCGCCACGCCTTGAAGGACCGCATCACCGGCATGGGCTACACCCTGAAGGACGAGGAGCTGGACCGGGTCTTCAAGCGCTTCAAGGAGGTGGCCGATGTCAAGAAGGATATGTTTGACGAGGACCTGGAGGCCATCTTGATGGACGAGGTCTTCCGGGTGCCGGAGTCCTACGAACTGATGTCGTTGGGGGCCATGAGCGGCAGCAAGACCCTGCCCACCTCGGCGGTGCAGATGAAGGTCAACGGCGAGGAGTGCAAGGGGGCGGCCCTGGGGGTCGGCCCCATCGACGCCACCTTCCGCGCCATCGCCAACCTCACCCACACCCAGAGCAAGCTCCTCTACTTCGCGGTCAGCTCCATCACCGGTGGCACCGATGCCCAGGGCGAGGTGATGGTGCGCATCGAGGACAACGGCAAGGTGGTCCTGGGCCAAGGCGCTGACCCGGATATCGTCACCGCCGCCGCCAAGGCCTATCTGAATGGCCTGAACCGGCTGGAGTATTTGAAAAACAAAGGATGAACGGCGTAGAATCCGCGTGGGCAAACGAAACAACCGTTTGCCCACCCTACACGATCGGAACAGTATCTATCGTTTAATCAATTTTTTTGGAGCATTGAACCATGGCGGCAAAGAAGACGAGTTATAATGTGGCGGTGGCCGGGGCCACCGGTGCGGTGGGCGGAGCGATGTTGGAGACCCTGGCCCGGCGGGATTTTCCCATTACGGAGTTACGCCTCTTGGCCTCGGCCAGATCGGTGGGCAAGAAGCTCTCCTTTCGCGGCCAAGAGCTCGCCGTCCAGGAGATGACCAAGGCATCCTTCCAGGGGATCGATATCGCCCTGTTCTCGGCAGGGGCCTCGCGCTCCTTGGAGTTTGCGCCGGCAGCGGCAGCGGCGGGCGCGGTGGTGGTGGACAACTCCAGCGCCTACCGCATGGACCCCGAGATCCCCCTGGTGGTGCCGGAGGTCAACCCCCACGCCATTGCCCAGTACACCAAGCGCGGCATCATCGCCAACCCCAACTGCTCCACCATCCAGATGCTGGTGGCCCTGAAACCCATCTATGACGCCGTGGGCATCAAGCGCATCGTGGTCTCCACCTACCAGGCGGTCTCCGGCACCGGGGCCAAGGCCATTGAGGAGCTGAGCCAGCAGGTCAAGGACTGGGCTGCGGGCAAACCCATGACCCACAAGGTCTACCCCCACCAGATCGCCTTCAACTGCCTGCCCCAGATCGACAGCTTCCTAGAGAACGGCTACACCAAGGAAGAGATGAAGATGGTCAACGAGACCATCAAGATGTTCGAGGACACCGAGATCGGGGTCACCGCCACCACGGTGCGGGTGCCGGTCTTCTACGGCCACTCCGAGTCGGTCAATATCGAGACCAGAAAGAAGATCACCGCCGCCGAGGTCAAGGCCCTGCTGGCCAAGGCCCCGGGGGTCCGCCTGGTGGACGACCCGGCCAACTCCGTCTACCCCCTGGCCATCGATTGCGCCGGCAAGTTCGAGACCCTGGTGGGCCGCATCCGCGAGGATGAGACCATCGCCAACGGCATCAACATGTGGGTGGTGGCGGACAACATCTTGAAGGGCGCGGCCCTGAACGCGGTGCAGATCGCCGAAGTCCTGGTTCGGGACTACCTGTAAGTTGCGCATCATCGCCGGACGCGCCCGGGGCCGCCGCCTGTTTGCCCCGGGCAGCCGAGGCGGCGCTGCCATCCGGCCCACCGCCGACCGGGCCCGGGAGGCGTTGTTCAACATCCTGGGCTGGGAGCGGGTGGAAGGCGCCCAAGTCCTTGACCTCTTCGCCGGTACCGGGGCCTTGGGGCTTGAGGCCCTGAGCCGGGGGGCCAAGGCGGCCTGCTTTGTCGACCTAAGCCCCCTGGCCCTGGAGCTGATCAACAGCAATATCCTCGCCTGCGGCTTTAGCGAGCAGGCCCAGGTCATCCGTCACGACCTACTGCGCAGCCTCGCGTTTTGGCCCAAGGGCCAGGGCGCTGCCCCCATTTTCGACCTCATCTTCCTGGACCCCCCCTACCGTCAGCAGCTCTGCCCTCGGATCGTCACCGCCCTGTTGGCCACAGGCCTGGTGGCGGCAGAGGCCCAGGTCATCTGCGAGGATGATAGCAGAGAGTCGCTGCCGGAACGGATCGGCTCCCTCCAGCTCCACGACCAACGGGCCTACGGCGACACCGGTTTCTGGTTCTACGAATCATGCTCGACCAGCGAGCCAGGCGACACCGTGAGCGCCGGGCGCCAAGCGCCGGGCACCCCCCAGGGATGACCATGCACTACTACACAGCCATCGTCCTCATCTCCCTCATCCTCCAGTGCGTGGCAGTCTATTACTCGTTTCGGCTGATCGCCATCACCGGCCACACCACGGCTTGGGTGCTCCTCTCCACCGGCCTCGCCACCATGGCGGCACGCCGGCTGATCACCCTGCTGACCCTGCTCGCCACTCCTGTCCAGCCCGGGTTGGAGGATCTCACCTTTGAACTCATCGGCGTGACTGGCTCCGCCATGGTGCTGACCGGGGTGATTTTGATCAAGCCTCTCTTCCTCGCCCTCAGTAACGCCGTGGAACGACAGCGGCAACTGGCCCAGGGGCTGCAGGAGGCCATGGACAACATCAAGGTCCTGAAGCAGATGCTGCCCATCTGCGCCAATTGCAAAAAGATCCGGGATGACAACGGCTATTGGCAACATGTGGAGAGCTACATCTCGGCCAACTCGGACACCCGCTTCTCCCACGGGATCTGCCCCGATTGCGTGCGCAAACTTTATCCGGAGTTCTGCGATGAGATCCTGGCCAACAGCCCCGCGCCCCCAGGGCAGTTGCCGTAACCGCCAACTGTGTCGGTTGCGCAAAAGCAGCTCAAACGACGCTGGCACGCCCAGCACCATATTGAAATTACATTGGCGGATGGGCAGCCTCACGACTTTTGCGCGTCCATCAACTGTCAACCGCTAACCCGCGTAATGCGATGGTGACCCCATGACCCCATACGAGCCATTCCTGGCAGAGAAGACCTCCGACCGAGTGGCCGTTTACCCCGGCACCTTTGACCCGATCACCATGGGCCACCTGGACATCATCCAACGGGCCTTGCACCTCTTCGACCGGGTGATCGTGGCCGTGGCCAAGAACCCCACCAAGGAACCGACCTTCACCACCGAGGAGCGGCTGCAGATGATCCGCGCCTGTTTCCCGGATAACGACCCCAGGATCGAGGTGGACTCGGTGGATGGCCTCTTGGTGGATTACGCCTACCGGCGGGGGGCCAAGGCCATTATCCGGGGGATGCGGGCGGTGTCGGACTTCGAGTTTGAATTTCAGATGGCCCTGATGAACCGTCGCCTGGAGCGCGAGGTGGAGACGGTCTTTCTGATGACCGCCTTCCGCTGGATCTACATCAGCTCCAGCATTATCAAGGATGCGGCCCGCCATGGCGGCGACGTCAGCGGCCTGGTGCCGGACCACGTCTGCGAGCGGCTGCGGGAGAAGTTCATGCGATGAGGAAGATGGGCGGTATTTGGCATTGGCCGGGCAGGTGTCAACGATGAAACACCCCCTCCCCACAAAGGGTGCCCCCTGCCCCTCCCCCCGCCGACGGCGCTTTTTGGGCCACGGTCTGGGCTGGCT
>CAYSFY010000122.1:0-13097 GCA_964430285.1 uncultured Desulfobulbia bacterium | reverse complement strand
CGGGATTGACATCGGCCACCCCCACCAGTTCCACATCGGCCATGGCCGCGTATTTGGCTGCGTGGTGCCTGCCGAGATATCCTACCCCGATTACTCCGATTCTTGTCTTGGTCATATGCGGTCCATGGTCATGGGAAGTGGTTGAGATGTAAAAAAATTGTGCAATTATTCAAGAGATGCTATTGTCATGAAAAATTGATGGTCTCGCAAAAAGTACCAAAAACTCGCTATCCGCCTCGGTACTATCAATAAGTTACACGGTGTGCCGGCGTCGATTGAGCTGTTTTTGCGAAAGCGACAAAATTTGATGGAATCGCAAAAAAGTAGCGAAACTGGCCATCCGCCTACGTAACATCAATAAGTTTCTTGTAAGCCGGCGTCGATTGAGCTGTTTTTGCGAAAGCGACAAAATTTGGGGGCCAGGATACGAAATCCTGACCCCCAAATTGCAAGCGGTGATACTTTTTCCATGAACGGTTTAAGGTGATCGAGATGGGCATCAGGGAAGACGACATAGCCAACTTGGGGACACGCATCGCCGTGGAGATCGGGGTGCCCATCAAGCTTGAACTCGATGGGATTGAGCTCCCCTTGCAAAGCGTGATTATCGGCCTTGAGCCTGACCGCTACATCATCATCAAGGCCCCGGAGCCCTTCAAACGTGTCGAGCACAAATTCTTCAAGGGCGCCGAACTGATCGTCCGCTACATCTCCCACGGCACGGTCTATGCCTTTCAGACCAAGCTCATGCAGAGCATCACCACCCCCCTGGCCCTGTTGTTCATCGAGTACCCGCGGATCATCCAACACCACGAACTCAGGAAGCGGAGACGCCTCAACTGTCATATCCCGGCCAGGGTCATCCTGGGCGAGGTGGAGAATATCGGCTGCATCCTTGACCTGGCGGTCACCGGTTGCCGCTGCCTGATCCAGGCCTCCAAAAATCCGGAGTTCATCCGTTGTGACCTGGATAACGCCATCACCCTGAAGTGTATCTTCCCCGGCAGTAGGGAGATGACCACCTTGAACGGCTCCATCAGAAACATCAAGAGGACCAGGAAGGATATCGACCTGGGGATCATCTTTGACGACGAACTGCCCAACGACAGCAAGAAGGTCCTCTCCTGGTTCCTCTCGGCCATTGACGGCATCCCCTTTATCTAAAGGGCGGCTATCCCCTACGATGGCACGGCCATGGCAGCGGCCAGGGCCTCGGTGTACCGTTTGCGGATGCTGTGTTCATGCTCCCGGGGGACCACCCCGATCTGCTGCCACTCCTGCTTGACCGCCTCGATCTCATCCTTGGCCCGCCGTTTTTTGTCCCGGCTATCTTCCGCCGACAACACAAAATTGGTCTCAAAGGCCACCTTGAGCTGCTCGGCCAGGGTGAGTCCCCCTTTTCTGCTCCCCTGCCCCTTGTCCGCCACCGGCTGGGGATTGACTCCGGCCAGGATCTCCAGACGCAGGCAGAGGGCCTCCTTCTTCTTGAGATTTTCCCGGTTGATCTGATCTACCTGCTGGTAGACCTCGCGCCGTTCCTTGAAAAAGGTGTCGCAAACCGCCTTAAACTCCTGCTGCAACAGGCGCTCCGGCTCTTTCGCCGCCGGTCCAACCCCTCTCCACTCCTCCTGCATGGCGGTGATCTCCCGCACCGTCTCCCGGGTGATGGTGGCCCCGCTCAACTCCTTGACCCGGGCGAGCAAGGCCTCCTTCTTGGCCTGATTGGCGGGCCGTTGGGCATCAAGTGCCCGGTCGTGGTTGTTTTTGGCCGCGAAAAAGGCGTCGCATCTCCCTTTGAACCGCTGCCAGATGGCATCATGATCCTCCTTGGGCACTGGTCCGATCTCTTTCCAGCGCTGCTGCAGGGTAACGATCTTCTTGGCCAGGGGGATGAAGTTGGTCTCCGGGGTCATATTGTCGGTGAGCTGTTCCACCTCCACGCAAAGTGCCTCTTTCTGGGCGAGATTCTCGGGACGTAGACCCTCCAGCCAGGCGTAGTGCCGGTCGCAGGCCGCGCGAAAACGGTGCCAGATCGCCTCTTCCTGCCCTTTCGGCACGGCGCCTATGGCCTTCCAGGCCTGCTGCAACTCCTGGAACTTGGGGGTGTTGGCCACATCGGGTTGCTCCGCCCAGGCCTCGGCCTGGGCGCACAGGGCCTCTTTCTCCGCCAGATGGGCGAGCCGTTCCTGATCAAGGGCCTGGTGATGGACCTTGCGGCGTTCAAAGAAGTGATCGCAGGCCGCGCGAAAGGCCTCAAAGACCTCCTGCTCTTTCTCTTGAGGGGCACGGCCAACCTTCTTCCACTGGGCCTGGAGGTCGCGGATGAAGTCGGCGCTCTTCTGCCAGGCCGTGGACTCCTGATGGGCAATGGCTTCATCCCGCAAGCGGCACTTCTCTTGGTAATTCCGCTCGGCCTCCTCCTCCATGGCCTGGAAAAAGGCGCGGCAGCGGACGAAGTTACGGTCCGTGGCCTGGTGGAACTGGCGCCAGAGGATATTCTCCTCCTTGGCCGGGGCAGGCCCCACGGCCCGCCAGCTGGCCTGCAACTCCTTGATCCGTTTGAAGACCTGACGCAGGTCGGTATCCTCATCCAGGGCCGCGGCCTCGGTGATCAATTGGGACTTCAGGTTTTTGTTCTGCCACTGCTGCCAGGTCTCTTGCTGACGCAAGGCCACCAGCTTTTGGGCAAAGACCCTGGAGATCTCGGCAAATTGCGGTTGCAGGTCAGGGGCGTCGGCAGGGAGCTCCACGGGCCTGCGCCATTGCTCCTTCAACTCCTTCATCCGCTGGTCGGCAAGCTTGAGATCCTCCGCGGTCACCAGGGCGTTCATCTCCTGCAACAGCTCTTGGCGTTTGGCCAAATTCTCCTGAAGGATCACGGCCCGGGCCTCCGCCTGGCGCGCCACGGCGGCACGGTGCTGGTCGCGGAGCGACTCCAAGCGCTCGGTCACCTGCCGGCGGCTGACCAGTTGCGGCTGCCAGCCGTAGAAGGCCCGTTGGGCCTCGGAGAGGGAGTCCAACACCTTCTCCAACTCGTCCGCTTCGAGCAGCGTGGGGATGGAGGCCAAGGCCTGGAGCAGGTTGGCCTCTTCCACCGATTCATGGGCCACCAGGGTACGGCTGCTGGCAAAGGCCGTACCGGCATCGGCATACCCTTCCCACAGCTCATCCGGCAGCCGGGTGCCCAGGGTGGCGAACAGTTCAGGCAGTTGCGTATCGATAATCGCGGCCCACTCCTGTTGTAGCATGGCGAAACGGGCATCTTCGTCCCCTTGGGCCCCTTGGGCCAGGGCGTTGATCTCGGTGATGATCTCTCTAAGCCGTTCCAAGAGCTGATCGTGGCGGCGTTGGGCCGCGGCCCGCGCCTCCAGGCGGGAGACCTGTTCGTGGTGCCGGGAACGGATCTCCTCGCAGCAGCGGTCGATCTCCGGCGTGCGCGGCTCATCCGTAGGCGCTATCTCGCGCCAGCGATGGTGCAGGGCTTGGCAGGCGGTGATGGCCGCATCGAGATCGCTGCTGGTGTTAAGCTCCCTGGCCTGGGCCAGAAGCGCGGTCAACTCCTTCTCCAACAAGATGGGCCGGTTCCGCTCCGTCTCAATGGCCTCCACCTTTTGCTGGGCCAAGGCCCGGGCCGAGCGGCTGGCCGCCCTCTCCGCCGCCTGGCGCAGCAAGGCTTCATCCGTGATCTTGGCGATGGCCGCCAAGGCCGGGGCCTTACCGCAGTTGTTGCCGACCACGGCCAGCAGGAGTCCCTGATCCGACATCCGTTCCACCGCCGCCAAACGGATGTCGGCATCCGCCTCCTCCACGGCAATTTTGGCCAGCAGGGCCTCTTTATGGATCTCCAGCAAGATGGCCCGCTTGGCCTCCACCCCTGGGGCCGCCAGGATGGCCAGCACGCGCAGGGTGTCTATCCGTTCCGCGAGTTCGGCCTGAACCACGGGATCCGCCACTCCAGGGACCAAGGTCAAGAGCCGGGGCCAATCGTTGATGCGGGCCAAGGCGGCTTGCCTGACCGCACCATCGCTATCGCTGGTGGCCAGTTGGCACAGGGGGTCAAGGTCGGTATCCGCGAGGTGTTGCACCGCGGTCAGCCGGACCTTGGGGTCGGAGTGCTGCCACTTGGGTTTAAACAGATTGAATAGGGCCATGGTCTCTCGGTGGGGAGTTAATACTTGCGGTCGGCATAGGCGAGCCAGCCGCCGGCCAAGACCAGATCGCGGTCAAAGGGGTTCAAGACAAAGGGGAAGCGCTGGTCGCTCTCGCCCTTGACCACCACCTGGCCGTGCTCCAAATCAATGCCGATCTCGGCGGGACGGGCGGCAAACAGGGCCTCAAGGTCGGCGGCGGCAAGCTCAATGGCCAGCATGCCGCAGTTGAACATGTTCTGGCGAAAGATCCTGGCGAAGCTCTCGCCAATGACCACATTGATATCGTTGACCTCAAAGACCCACACCGCGTGCTCCCGGGAGGAGCCGCAGCCAAAGTTCTGGCGGGTGACAATGACCCGGGCCGCGCGGGTCTCCTGGCTTGCCGGGTCGAATCCGGGCAGGCGCAGGTCTTCCAGGATAAAGGGCTTTAGGGCCAGTTTCGAGTTCTCGGTGAGGTACTTGGCCGGGATGATCTCGTCGGTGTTGATGTCGTTACGGTCTAAAAAGAGGGTAGCCCCTCCAAAATGTTTCATGTTCATCTCTCCTTAGATAAGGGTCCTGGGGTCGGTGATCCGGCCCGTGACCGCGGCGGCGGCGGCTGAGAGCGGGCTCATCAGGTGGACCATGCCCCCCTTGCCCATGCGGCCGTTAAAGTTACGGTTGGTGGTTGAGGCGCAGACCTCGCCCGGGGCCAACACCCCGTTGCTCATGCCGAGACAGGCGCCGCAGGTGGGGTTGGTGACGCAGAAGCCGGCCTCCATAAACTGCTGGATCAGCCCCTCGGCCAAGGCCTCGGCATAGACCTTGGGGGTGGCCGGCGACATAATCCCCCGCACCCCCGGGGCCACGGTGCGACCGGCCAGGATACGGGCCGCCTGGCGCAGGTCTTCCAAGCGGCCGTTGGTGCAAGAGCCGATATAGACCTGATCCACCGGTGTCCCTTCCATGGCGGTGACATCCTTGACCTCGTCCGGCTTATAGCCGTAGGTCACCTGTGGGGTAAGCGCACTGATGTCGAAGACCAGCTCTTGGGAGTAGACCGCGTCCGGGTCGGAGTGCCACTGGGCAAAGGCGGCCACGGCTTGATCGAGATCGGCGTACTGATCTTGAATAAAGGGCCACAGGTACTGGGCCGTCACCCGGTCGGGCATACAGACGCCGCAGGTGGCCCCGGCCTCAATGGCCATGTTGCATAGGGTCATCCTGGACTCCATGGTCATGGCGTCCACCACCGGCCCGACAAACTCCATGATCTGGTCGGTGGCCCCCTTGACCGTCAACTTTTTGATGATGGAGAGGATCACGTCCTTGGCATAGACCCCGCTGGGCATGGTGCCGTTGATGGTGACCTTAATGGTCTGCGGGGTCCTGAACGAACAGACCCCCTTCAGGATGCCTACCTCCAGGTCGGTGGTGCCGACGCCGGCGGCAAAGGCACCAAAGGCCCCGTGGGTGCAGGTGTGGGAGTCGCCCATGATCACCGTGTAGCCCGGGCGGATAAACCCTTTTTCCGGGAACAGGGCGTGACAGACGCCATTGGCGCCGATATCGAAGAAGTCGTGGATCCCGTGGCGCTTGGCCCAATCCCGCAGGATCTTGGCCTGGAGGGCGGTCTTCGAATCCTTGGAGGGGGTAACATGGTCGATCACCGCCTTAATGCGGCTGGGATCAAAGACCCGGTCCATGCCCCGCTCCAGCAAATCATTGATGGCGATGGGGGTGGTGATCTCGTGGCACATGACCACATCGATGGCCAACACCACATTCTCTTCCGAAGGGGTGTCGCGATGATGCGCGGCAAAAATCTTTTCAGTTAAGGTCTGACCCATGCGTGTTTGCTCCATTGAAATTTTTCGGGAATGTCTGTAAAAAAGAGGGCAAAGAGAGAAGGTACAGGGTAAAAGCTTTTTCTATACCAAGGTCATTGCAAAAAGGAAAGTTTTATGATGGCGCAAATCAACGATACTCACGCCCAGCCGGACGCGCACCCGCGGACCATCACCATGATTTGCGACATCTTCCAAGAGCTCTACGGGACCGGTTCTCCCGACTTGGGAGAGCTCCTCCATGACGCAGTTGATCTCTACGCCGGTGGTTGGCCCGCCTACCAGGCCTGTCAGGTGGGGTATCATACCATCCAGCATG
Source organism: uncultured Desulfobulbia bacterium (assembly GCA_964430285.1). Taxonomy (GTDB): domain Bacteria; phylum Desulfobacterota; class Desulfobulbia; order Desulfobulbales; family VMSU01; genus VMSU01. The sequence continues at coordinate 6,801 of CAYSFY010000122.1, read as the reverse complement.
CCACCGACGTGGCCCTGCTCAGCGCTCGGGTAATCAGCGGCTGGAATCGCACCGAGCCCGAACCCTTTAGCCAAGAGCAGTTCATGATGGCCATGGCCGCGGCCCTCTTCCATGACAGCGGCTACCTCAAGGATCAGGGCGACCAGGAGGGGCATGGCGGCAAGTTCACCTATACCCATGTGGAGCGGAGCAAACGGATTGCCTCCACCTACCTGACCGCCAAGGGGTGGGCCGAACCCGCCATCGCCATCACCCTCTCCCTGCTTGATGCCACTGAGTTTGGCCAAGTGGTGGAGATGCACACCCGCTACCCGGACCCTTGCGCCCAACGTCTGGCCGCCATCCTGGGGACAGCGGACCTGATCGCCCGTATGTCGGAGGTCAATTACATGACCAACCCCCCCGCCCTGTACCGGGAGGTCGAGGAGGCCGATGACTTTTTTGGCCGGGAGGAGTTGCGGCGCCGGGGGCATCGGGTCTACGCCTCGGCCGACGAGATCTTAAACGAGACCGTCTCCTTTTATGAAAATATCGTCCTGCCCAGGCTCCGCCACTTTGGCCGCATGGATCACTACCTGATTGCCTATTTCGGCCATGGCCGCAACCCCTATCTGGAGAACATCACCGCCAACCTGACCGGCCAAATCCTGAGTAACGATGCCCAGTGGCAGAGGATCGGCACCATCCTCACCACCCTTGGCACCATCACCCAAGAGCAGCTGTCCGAGGCCCTGCGCCTGCAGAACAGCACTGCCAGTCGCCCCGCGCCAATGGTTGGCGCCTCGTTCCAAAAGCGTTTTCTTACCTGGGCCAATGCCCATCAGAAAAAGAAGACCCTGGGCGACATCCTCATCGGCATGGAGGCCATGGAGCCGAAGCTCCTCTGCCAGGGGCTCCTGGCCCAAATTCTGCCGCCGGCGGGTTTTGCCGCGCTTAACCGGGAGCTTCTGGAGCTCCTGCTCAAGATCTCCATCATGCTCCACAGCTCATACAACGACCCGTGGATGTTTCAGCAGGTCCTGGCCCTGGTGGCCGACCGGCTTCAGTGCGCCGGTGGTTCCATCCTGCTGGCCATGCCGGACCGTCAGGAGATGATTGTGGCGGTCTCCACCCTGCTGGCCAAGGAGCACTATGTGGGTAAGACCATCCCGGCGGACAAGGGGTTGGCAGGCTGGGTGTGCCGCCACGGGCAAACCGCCATTGTCAACGCCGTGGACCAGGATTGTCGCTTTGAAAAGGGGATCGACCGGCGCACCCCCTGCCAGCCCGACTCCATCCTCGCCGTGCCCATGCACCACAACGGCGCCCGCTTCGGGGTGGTGGAGCTGTTTAACAAGCCCGCGCCCGGTTTCACCGAGGAGGACGCGACCATGATGGTGATGGTGGCCAATATCATTGCCGTGGCCCTAGGCGCCATCCTCTCCTGATCTGTTTCTCGTTCAGCAACCAGCCCCCATCTCTCTCTCCCTGCGCATGGATACCATGTTATGAACACCATACTCTGCTGCCTCCTTGGCGCCATTCTCTCCCTCTTCCCGGTCCAACAGGCCCTTGCCGCCCATGGGGTGAGCCTGGGTGGGAAACTCAAGTACCCGGCCGGCTTCACCCACTTCGCATACACCTCATTAGATGCCAAGAAGGGGGGGGGCTTGGTGCTCCATGACATCGGCAGCTTTGACAAGATGAACCCCTTCACCTTGAAAGGTACCGCGCCGGAGGGGATCTCCTCCTTGGTCTTCGAGTCCTTGGCGGTCAAGAGCCTGGATGAACCATTTGCCATGTACGGCCTGATTGCCAAGGATATCGAACTCGCCAGCGACGGGCTTTCGGTCACCTTCACCCTGGACCCGCGGGCCCGTTTCTCCGATGGCACCCCGGTCACCGCCGCCGACATCAAGTTCTCCTTGGATACCTTGAAGAGCGAGGCGGCCCACCCCTTTTATCAGAGCTACTTCCAAGACATCAAGGATGCCGAGGTCCTGGCCGCCGATCAGGTGGTCTTCCACTTTAGCCGCACCAACCGGGAGTTGCACCTCATCGCCTGCGAACTTCCGGTCCTCTCCCAGTCCTATTACCGGGCCCACCCCTTTGATGAACAGGGGCTCACCCCGCCCATGGGCAGCGGCCCCTACACGGTCAGCGAGATCATCCCGGGCAAGGCCATCACCTATAAGCTGAATCCCGCCTACTGGGGGGCCAACCACCCCACCCGGGCCGGCATGTTCAACTTCGCGACTATGACCTACAAATACTACAAGGACCAGTTGGTGGCGGTGGAGGCCTTCAAGGCCCACGACTTCGACTTCCTGGCGGTCAACATCGCCAAGCAGTGGGTGCGTGACCTGACCGGCGCCAACTTCGAGCAGAAGAAGATCATCAAGGAGACCCTCCCCCACCGCAACAACGCCGGCATGCAGGGCTTTGTCATGAATATCCGGCGGCCCATCTTTCAGGACCGCCGGGTGCGCGAGGCCATCAACCTGGCCTTTGACTTTGAGTGGACCAACAAGAGCCTGTTCTTTGACCAGTACACCCAGAGCAACAGTTACTTCAGCAACTCCAATCTCGCCGCCAGCAGCCTGCCCACCGGGCTGGAGTTCGAACTCCTGAAAACGTACAAGGACCGATTGCCGCCGGAGGTCTTCACCCAGACGCCGACTCCGGTCACCACCAAGCCGCCCTCCTCCCTGCGCCACAACCTGAGCAAGGCCAAGGACTTGCTCAACGAGGCGGGCTACGCGGTCAAGGATAACGTTATGGTCTCGCAGGCCGGCGTGCCCCTGGCCTTCGAGATCCTGCTGGTCTCCTCCTCCTTCGAACGGGTGGTCGAGCCCTTTGTCAACAACCTGCGCAAGCTGGGGATCAAGGCCAGCTACCGGACCATCGATCCCGCCCTCTACACCCTGCGCAGCAAGGAGTTTGACTACGACATGGTGGTCAACGTCTATGGCCAATCCCAGTCGCCGGGCAACGAACAGCGCGACTACTGGTCTTCCAGCGCCGCCGATCGCCAAGGTTCCCGCAACCTGATCGGCTTGAAGGACCCGGTGATCGACCAGTTGGTGGACAAGGTCATCTATGCCGAAAAAGAGGAGGAGCTCACCGCCGCCTGCCGGGCCTTGGACCGGGTGTTGTGGTACGGCTACTACGTGGTGCCCAACTGGTACGTGGCCAGCCACCGCCTGGCCTACTGGGACCTCTTTGCTAAACCCGCCACCCTGCCCCTTTACTACCAAGCGGACCAGCTACTCATGACCTGGTGGATGCAGGCCAAATGACCTCCTACATCCTGCGCCGTTTGCTGTTCATGATCCCCACCCTGTTCGGGGTGATGCTGGTCACCTTTACCGTGACCCAGTTTGTCCCCGGTGGCCCGGTGGAGCGGATGGTGGCCGAGATCGAGGGCCGGGCCGGGGCGGGGCGCGAGGCCAGCGCCGGCAGCACCGGTCTCTACCAGGGACGCCAGGGGCTGGACCAGGAGCAGATGGAGAAGTTGAAGGCCATCTACGGCTTTGACCAGCCCCCCTTGACCCGCTTTGTCACCATGATGGGCAACTACCTCTGTTTCGACTTTGGCGAGAGTTACTACCACCACCGGCGGGTGGCGGACCTGGTGATCGAAAAGTTGCCGGTCTCCATGTCCTTGGGGTTGTGGAGCTTCTTCATCGTCTACCTGACCTGCATCCCCCTAGGGATCAAGAAGGCGGTGCGGGACGGCTCGACCTTTGACATCGCCACCTCGGTGGTCATCCTGGTGGGCTACGCCATCCCGGGCTTTGTCCTGGCCATCCTGCTGATCGTCCTCTTTGGCGGGGGGAGCTTTTGGAACCTCTTTCCGCTCAGGGGGCTGGTCTCGGACAACTGGCCGGAGCTGCCCCTCTTTCATAAGATTTTGGACTACCTGTGGCACATGGTGCTGCCGGTCTTCTCCAGTACCGTGGGGAGTCTGGCGGTGATGACCCTGCTCACCAAAAACAGCTTCTTGGAAGAGATCCGAAAGCAGTATGTGATCACCGCCCGGGCCAAGGGGTTAAGCGAGGGGGCGGTGCTCTATTACCACATCTTCCGCAACGCCATCATCCCCATCATCACCGGCTTCCCCGGCTCCTTCATTGCCGCCTTTTTCACCGGCAGCCTGCTCATCGAGACCATCTTCTCCCTGGACGGCATGGGCCTTCTGGCCTACGAGTCGATGATGAACCGGGACTACCCGGTGGTCCTGGGCACCCTCTACTTCTTCACCATCATCGGCCTGGTGGCGCGACTGCTGTCGGACCTGAGCTATGTGGTGGTGGACCCCAGGATCTCCTTCGACAGCGTGGAGCAGGCGTAAGGATGGCCACCGAGAGTCTCAACCGCAGGCGTTGGCGCCGCTTCTGCCGCAACCGGCGCGGCCTGGTCAGTCTCATCATCTTTGGCCTCATCTTCGGCATCACCCTGGTCGCCGAGGTGGTGAGCAACGATAAACCCTTCCTGGTCATCTACCAAGGGGGGGTCTACTGCCCGGTGCTGCACTCCTACCCGGAGACCACCTTTGGCGGCGAGTTCAACACCGAGACCGACTACCATGACCCGTTTATCCAGGAACGGCTCACCACCAACGGCAATCACCTCTTCTTCCCCCTGAACCCCTACAGCTTCGACACCATCAACCTGGAGCTGGACCAGCCGGTCCCCTCCTCGCCCAACCGGGCCAACCTGCTGGGCACCGACGACCGGGGCCGGGACGTCTTGGCCCGCCTGATCTACGGCTTCCGCCTCTCCATCCTCTTCGGCCTGGCCCTCACCGCCATCGGCACGCTGATCGGCATCGTCAGCGGCGCGGTGATGGGGTATTTCGGCGGCCGCACCGACCTCCTCTGCCAGCGGTTCATCGAGATCTGGGGCTCCATGCCGGAGCTCTACCTGTTGATCATCTTCGCCTCCATTTTCAAACCCTCGGCCCTGTTGCTGTTGACCCTGCTCTCGCTCTTCGGCTGGATCGGGCTCTCCGACTATGTACGGGCCGAGTTCCTGAAGAGCAGGAACCTCGATTACGTGTTGGCGGCCAAGGCCCTGGGGGTGGGCAACCTCACCATCATGGTCCGCCACCTCATGCCCAACGGCATGACTCCGGTGATCACCTTTCTCCCCTTCCGCATGTCAGGCGCGATCATCGCCTTGACCAGCCTGGATTTCCTTGGCTTGGGCGTGCCGCCGCCGGCCCCCAGCCTGGGTGAACTCCTGGCCCAGGGCAAGGGCAACATTGAGGCCTGGTGGCTGTCGCTGAGCAGTTTCACCGTCCTGGTGGTCACCCTACTGCTCTTGATCTTCATCGGCGAGGCCTTGCGCGAGGCCTTTGACCCCCGGAAGGTGTGAAATGCTGATTATCAACGACCTTTCGGTGCGCTTCACCGCTGACGATGCCTCGCAGCTCGCGGTCAACCGCCTCTCCCTCGCCGTGGGCCAGGGGGAGACCGTGGCCCTGGTGGGCGAATCAGGCTCCGGCAAGTCGGTGACCGCGCTCACCATCTTGCGGCTGTTGGAATCGGTGGCCAAGGTAGAGATGGAGGGGGCCATCCTCTTCCAAGGCCAGGACCTGCTCCAGATGGGCCCGGAGGCCATCCGCCGCATCCGCGGCAACCGTATCGCCATGGTCTTCCAGGAGCCGATGACCTCCTTAAATCCGGTCTACCCGGTGGGGAGCCAGCTGCTGGAGCCCCTGCTGCTCCATCAGGCCTTAAGTGCTGACGCGGCGAAGAGCACGGCCATCCGTCTCCTGGACCGCTGCGGCATTGAGAAACCAGACCTCAAATTCAATCACTTCCCCCATCAGCTCTCCGGGGGGCAGCGGCAGCGGGTGATGCTGGCCATGGCCCTGGCCTGCCGGCCCGACCTGTTGATCGCCGATGAGCCCACCACGGCCCTGGATGTCACGGTCCAGGCCCAGATCCTGGCCCTGATCCAGGAGTTGCAGGCCGAGATGGGCATGGCCCTGCTGTTGATCACCCACGACCTGGTTATGGTCCAAAAGATCGCGAGCCAGGTCTCGATCATGCGCCAGGGCGAGGTGGTGGAGTCCGGCCCCACGGCACGGATCTTCTCTACCCCCGAGACCGCCTATACCAAGGAGCTGTTGGCCAGCATGCCCAGCGGCAACCAAACGATAAGCAATAACGAAAAAATCATCATTTCCGCGCAAAACATCACTGTTGACTTTCACGAAAAGGCGGCCCTCTTCCGGCCCGCGCGGCTCTCCACCCGGGCCGTGGACCAGGTCACCATCGCCATCCGCGAAGGCACCACCTACGGCATTGTCGGGGAGTCCGGCTCAGGGAAGAGCACCCTGGGGCTTGCCCTGTTGCGTCTGCTAAAGGCCACCGGGACCATCTCCTATCACGGGGTTGACCTGCTCGCCTGTTCCGGCAAGGCGCTACGCCGGCAACGCCGGGACCTGCAGATCGTCTTCCAGGACCCCTTCTCCTCCCTCTCTCCCCGGCAGACCATCGGCCAGATCGTTGCCGAAGGGTTGCTGGTCCATGAACCCGGCATGAACAGGCACGAACGAGAGGAGTTGGTGGCCCGGGCCTTGACGGAGGTAGGGCTTCTCCCTGCCATGATCAACCGCTACCCCCACGAGTTTTCGGGTGGCCAACGGCAACGCATCGCCATTGCCCGGGCGATTATCTTGAAACCGAAGTTCCTGGTCCTGGACGAACCCACATCGGCCCTGGACATGACCATCCAGGCCCAAATCATCGCCCTACTGCGAGACCTGCAGGCCAGATTCCAGATGACCTACCTCTTCATCAGCCACGACTT
>CAYSFY010000121.1:0-13126 GCA_964430285.1 uncultured Desulfobulbia bacterium | reverse complement strand
TGCCGAAGGACTTATGTCAGCCCATGTCTATGCTGAAAGTCCGACAGGCTCCTAGTAGGTTTATTGGCGTCATCGAAGTCATGCTCGCACTCGCAGTGATCCAATGGCTGCTCAGCCGGAGAGAAAACGTCCCACAATTGCTTTCTCAACGCGGCCTGGTGATGTTCCTGAGACCCGCCGGAAGTTCCTGGAGCGCCTCAAGCCGGTCACTGTGCTCCTGAAAAAGTTACAATTACGCCTCAGGAACGTTCCTAAAGGATTTTGTGACGGTCGTGTAAGTCCTGTGTTATCGAGCCCTGCGGGGGAGCATAGGTTCCAAAACTTCGTAGGAACGTTCCTATAGCCTATTGTGACGTCCAACCCATACGTAAAAAGTCAACAGAGCACTGCTGTGCACCTCCTGAGAGTTGTTTTGACGTCACAGACGGGGGGGGAATTGTCCGCTCCAGAGTAAGTGTTGGCTGTTCCAAAATCGTTGCTAGCCGCTTCATAATGGCTGGAGTTCATTCCGAAACGATGCGCGAAAGGCTGATCGGCGTCTGCCCCCCCCTTTTTGGTGCCCTTTAGCCGTTATGACGGACCCTCCGGAAAGGGGCTCTAACTGGCTGCGCTGGCCTACCTAACCCGCTACGGCAAAATCCTAACAGGACAACACTGAAACTATTTGCTGACATTACCATTTTTTTGGAGATGCGAGATAAGGCCTTGTCGAACAAAGACAATGAAAATCGAAAACAGCCCAGATAAAACTAATGTTAAAGTACAAATCGATGCTCGCTCGGGTTTGAATTTTCTCTCTGGGACAAAAGGTGGATCCAAGACCTTAAAGTTGACCAACTCCTTCGCCTCGGCAATTTTGGCAAGTTCTTCTTGTTTACGTAGTTCGGTATAAACGGTAGTGGAGGCTAAGAGCTCACGTTGAATTTTGGCAAGCGTCAATGTTTGACTAGGTACCTGATGCTCCCAATACACAAGCTCTTGATTGACGTTGGCCAGTTGGGCTTCAACAAACTGCCGTTCACGTTTGGCGTCTGAGACATAGTCATTGGCAAGATAATATTGGACCTCGTTAATCACCCGTTTCAGCATCTCCGCCGCGAAGGCGGGGTCTTTGTCCATCCAACTGATAGTGATTAATTGAGTTTTTTTGTCCTGTGATGATTGAAAATCATCCAATATTCCATCCTGTAACGCGCGAACCACAGTTGGTTCATCCCTCGGTTCGCCAGCTCGCCAGGCTTTTCGGGCTGGATCCCACTTGTCTTTATATAACCTGGGCAATAAATTATATTTCTCAATTAACTTCTGCTTGAGATTACGGCTTTGCAGAAAGACTATGAGCGTATTTACCTTGTCGCCTCCAGGTAGACTAAGCGGTATAGGCAAACTACTCGCCAATGCAGCCATACCACTGAGGCCCCCGGAAGCGGATTCATTTGGCACCAAGACTGCTACGGATTTGTACGTAACAGGTAACACATAAAGAGTAACCCATACCGCTGCCAAAGTTGCAGCCAACGTAAAACCTACAATAAAATACTTTGCCCGCCAAATAATATCCCATATTTCAAGAAGATCAATTTCATCTGCCTGTGGCTCTCCGTCGCCCCTTCCTGTATAGGGGGACATGCACACAATTTGTCGGTTTTCAACCTGTTTATCCATGCTTTACCTTCACGTGTTTTTCCTGATGGGCTTTCGTCTGCAAACTGACCATGGAATCGATGTATTCAGGTCCGAATCAGCAAATAAAGCTGCAGAGCCTGCCTGTTAATCCAATTATAAACGCTAAGATCTCTTATGGGTGTAAGGAGGGGGGGGGGAGCCAACCAAGTAGCGCGCAACAATGACTTGAAGATGGATTTGGTGTTCAAGTTATGCCCACTTCGTCCCACGGAATATCTTGTGTCGATGAATATCAACCTTGTGTTTGAGCACATACTGCATCATTTCAGCAAGGACATCTTCCGTGAGATAATGTGGCTGTAACCCAATATCAAGGAGGCCTGTATGCTTAGGGTTATAGTAGTGCTCTTCTGCTTCCTTGCGCGGATTTTCAATAGTACTGAGCCGTACATCCAAGCCAAGTCCCTTGCCTGCGATTCGCACCTTATTGGCTAGCTGAGTCACACTGAAGGTTTCAGTGAACTGATTGTAAATACGCAACTCACCAGCCTTAGGTGAATTTTCAATCGCCAATCGAATGCAGTTAAGTGTATCTTCAATATTTAGATAACCGCGCGTTTGTCCACCTTTGCCGTACACTGTAAGTGGATAGCCACATACTGCCTGAGCAACGAAACGGTTGAGAACAGTCCCAAACAACTCATCATAACTAAAAAAAGGCAGCAATCGCTCATCAGTACGGTTCTCTTCGGTAAATAGACCATATACCGGTCCCTGCATCAGGTCGGTCACACATAATCCCCACACGCGCACGTAGTACCAGAGCAAATCTGTATCCATGATTTTGGTGGTGTGGTACAGACTCCCCGCTTGCCGCGGGTAGAGAAACCTATCTTTGCGGCCATTGTGTTCAATATCCAGCCACCCTTCTTCAATGTCGATATTGGGCGTGCCGTATTCGCCCATGGTGCCGAGTTTAATGAGGTGGGTCTGAGGGCAAAATTCGCGAATAGCGAAGATCACATTGGCAGTGACACTAATATTGTTACGTAATGTCAGGGTGGCAGCCTCGCGGCGTAGCATGGAGTAGGGGGCAGAGGGTTGTTCGGCATAATGGACCACAACGTCAGGACAAAACCCTTGGAACACCTTGGCGATAAAGCTCCAGTCGGTCAGATCACCGATGAAGACGCTCAGCTTGATACCAGTAGCCTCTTCCCATAACCGTGTGCGCTCAATAAGATTGGGCACGCCAATTAAGGGGGCAACGTCCTCTTCACGGGCAATGTTGCGGCGCAAGTAGTTATCCACCACCGCAACATCATGCCCCTGTTTCGACAGGTGCATGGCAGTCGGCCACCCAAGATAGCCGTCACCCCCTAGAATCAAGACCCTCATCGCCTACTCTCCTTCATGCAACAGATTGTTGTTCAGGAGATACGTACGCAGTTCATCAATGCTCATCGGTTTCTCAACTGAGGAGTTATACGGATTATCCACACCCACCCGCAGGGTGTTTTCATAAGTATAATCCACGTTTTCATAGACGTTTGAAAACGCGGGCTTCACCACGAAATAGTCTGCCAGCTCGACGGTGCGCCGAGTCTCTTCATCATTCATCAGCTCTTCATAGAGTTTTTCGCCTGGCTTCCCGCCAATGACTTTTATTTGAATCTGCTCCGGTTGGTAACCGTAATCAGGGGCAAGTTCTTCAATCATCACCTGAGCCAAGTCGGCTATACGGGCAATCGGCATCTTGGTGACAAACACTTCCCCTCCTCGTGCTAAGGGTGCCGAGTTCATGACCAACTTGACAGCCTCGGTGAGTGTCATGATAAAACGGGTCATTTCGGGGTCAGTGAGTGTAACTGGGCCCCCGGCAGCGATCTGACGTTTAAACAGCGGGACCACAGACCCTCGCGAACCAAGGACATTGCCAAAACGGGTGGAGGAAAAAAATGTCCCTCCGGTTCGGCGATGGGCATTGGCAGCGGTAATCACCCTCTCCCCCATCAGTTTCGTGGTGCCCATGACATTGGTCGGATTCACCGCCTTATCGGACGAAGTAAAAATAACCCGCTCCACCCCATTGGCAAGGGCGGCATCAATAACATTCTGCGTACCCATGATATTCGTCTGCACCGCATCACGGGGGGAGTGTTCACAGAGGATAACATGTTTCAAAGCAGCAGCATGGACGACATAATTCACTCCACGAGCCTTCCGCATGAGTTTTTCGGGATCACGGATATCGCCAAAAAACAACTTCACTTGGCCGTGGTCACGATACTCTTCAGAGAGAAAGAACAGTTCACTCTCATTGTTGTCTATGCCCACAATATGAGTGGATGCATCCTTGGCCACCAACTGTCGCAACACCTCGCGGCCAACAGTGCCACACACGCCGGTAATCAGGACGGTTTTGTTTTCCCAAAAGGTAGTGGAACTCACTTAGCTCTCCTTACTTCTTCAGCTGCCGCGCATCTCATCCAGGGTTTGTCTGAGATGCCTTGGTGTTGACCACGGGTCCATGGGATACAATAGATTTGGCTGGCGGACGGTGGACCCTGAATCGCGTGTGAAACTCGTAAAATCGTACTCCATATGTCCTTTAACATCACGGTTCGTGAAAATTGAAAAGGGGAAGCTGATGAAGACACCCTTCTGGACGTCGTCACGATTCTGTGTAGACTGAAAGATATCGGTGTTAGTTTTCGTGTACCAGGCTCCGACCGTAAAATAGCGGAAGGAACGCCGCAGTTCGATCCTCACCCCCGGGTCTCCAGCCAGAAAGCGTCCAATCTTAAGCCCAGCTTCGAGCCCTTGCTCAGGCCAAAGTTGGGCATAGAGATTAACAAACGAGGTGCTGAACCACTGATCCAGATCTTCCCGCAGGGCAAAATTATCGTCGATATCACGCTTACGGACTGTCTCGGCCTCCAGCCCTATCCCCCAAAGGCCATCGTTAAAATAGCGGAAGCACTCAGCGCCAAAGCCTGCATAGGCGGATTCGAAAATTCCGGCACTCAGCCGCCCCAAGGTCTGATACGGCAGTGCCGTGACATGATCCACCGCCAGCATGGTCACCCGTGAATTCTTTTGTTTTTCGTAGTTGACCAGATCGGTTCGCACTGCATCCGTTTCTAGGGGGCTATAGATCAACTCATCATACTGGTTAAACAGCGGGACCTCAAACTCGCCGGTAAACTGAGTCTGGCCAAAAGGGACATAATCGGCCCGGGCTCGCAAGACACCTTTGTGCTTAAAAAAACCACTCCGGTTGTTGAGGAAGGTCCTAACCTTGGGCTTTATCGAATACGTTAATTTTTTATCCGGGGCATGATACAGGCGACTCGCCGGATCTCCCTCCTGGTATTCTTGCCAGTGCTCATTACCATAGAGATCTAAGTCTGCGAAGGCAAAAAAACCGTCCGTATCCTGATAACTACCCATATAGGCCCGCAGGCCCACGCGACTTGTCCGTAGGCTCTGCAGCACCTGCCCATTCTCTTTAAGGTTCAAATAAATGACCTGCACCCGCTCCGGCAGCAAGGGGTCAATCACCCGAAAGACATGCCCCATGGCACGACTATCGGACAGGTGGACCGAATTGATCGTCTCAATCCAGACAGCCGTCTCCCCTGCGGAAACCACCACCTCGTTAAAGCCCTCGTCTTGCACCCTTTTCGCGATGATGGCTGCCAGGGCTTCGTGATCAGCGTTATAGGACCGCCAGCGCTCGCCCTCCCCTGCCGGCGCGAGGGAACTCTTCTTCCACGGTATCATCCCCTCCGGGTCAAGAGGGAACTCCATGCTCAAGCCACCGGCCCATGATGAGGCCCCCATCAAAAAAAGTTGGGCACTGACGTGCTTGTTGACTTGGTACTTAAGCCCGACATCCACCGGCGTTCGTCTGTCATCCTCCTTGACGACCTGCTTCCCGTCACGATATCCGAACATATTATCCAAGTCGACGGAAGAAGCCTCGGCGGATACGGTCAGGAGCGGCGTCACCTGCCACTCCAAACCGCCAAATGGCTTGGTAGAACGGGAGGGTGAAGAAAAAAGAAAAGAGTATCCGTAATCATCGGCTGCGCCGACCGTATCGGGGATAAATTCACCCGCGAGTATACCCTGGCCCAGGCCAAAGGTGAAATCAACTACCCCCAACTGCTTAGAGGCAACGAGATACCTTGTGCCAAAAAGGGCCGTACCGGTTGCGTCAAAGATACCGACCGCCATCTGCGGCCAGAAATCACCCTCAGGCAGCAGCACCAGCCGCGCCCCAGCTGACCGATCTTTATAATTACCATACCCTTGGCCGACAAAGGCTTCAATGGTCGTTATCTCGGTAAATTGGCCATGGACCTCCAGACGATCCCACAGGCCCATCGCCACCCCGTAATAGCGGTAAGGATCATTATTGCCGTAGTGGAAGCGCATTTGCCAATCGGGCATCACCCTGGCGTTCGGCATATTGATAATTCCGCTATATGCCTGCAAAGAGGAGAGTGCCTCTCCTTGCCCTTGGGCAGGCACAGAGTACAGAAAAAAAACTACGTTAAGCAAAATGAAAAGCCGTGACCACCAGGAGAAAGGGCTCACAGCTCGTCTAAATGATAGAAGCAACATTACCGGCTGCGGCCCGCCCCATTACAGGACCGCAACGGCAACCCCGGCAGTGGTGGCAATCTTGAAGACAATATCCGATATATCCTTCACCAAACGGAGATAGGGAACCCGTTCAAAATTAATCGGCACGACGATGGTGTCGCCAGGCATCAGCGTCAACGAACGAAATCTGGAGAATGAAAACATACTGTTTTGCTGAGCCTTCGATACAATTTCACCATTGGCCTTCAGGATATACAGGTAGTCCTCATCGGCTTCCTTAGTTGGGCCACCGCTCTTTTTTAAATAGTAGTCAACCGTCTGGTTGGGCTCATAATGAAACGAACTGGGAGAGTACACACTGCCAACGATGGAGACAAAGTTAAGCTGTTTCGGAACCACCAGCGTGTCTTCCCCCTCCAAAATAAAATCGTATTCGCTGCCAGCAAAGGTCGAAAGGTCTGCCAACTGAATCGCTACCCGCCCCTCGGCTTTGATCGTTTTCAGGGTGGCCAAGGACTTTTGTATGGCCTCCTGGGCGGTGACCTCTGCCGCAGCCCCCTCAGTCGTGGTTGCCGACTGTACCTCTGCGGCCACTGCTAGCTTGGATTTGTTTTCAAGCTGTAGCATCAAGTCATCAAGGCTCTTCTGCTGGATGGTGAGAGCTCGCTGCGAGGTGAATTTTGCCCCATAAAAATAAGCAGAAGGCAGAAATCCACCGGCCCGTTGAATCAGGTCGGACAAGCGCTCTCCTTCATTGAGTTTGTAGTCGCCAGGATAGCGCACCTGCCCATGGATATGGACGGTCAGGATGGTATTGGCATCCTTGACCTCTTTGATCAGGATGAAGTCTTTTGGTTCAAGTCGGAAGCCCGAGTCCTTGCCATAATCCAGATTAAATATCCTGGTGACCGCCTCACCATTGGTAATGATCTGCCGACTCACCTCAATACTGGAGAGTAAGGCTCCATGGCGATCACCACCGGCCAGGGCCATGGCCTCTGCCAGGGTCAGGCCAGGACTATACGGCTTAAGACCCGGTTTCCAGACCGCGCCGCTAATGGTGATCTCCTCCGTCATGCCCAGCTCTTCCCGGGAGAGAATTTGGATCCGGTCATAGGGCTTAAGCGCCAAGGTGAATCGTCCTTGCAAGACCTCAGCCAACGGCACTCTCTGGGTCGTGAAGCGGGTGGTATTTTGGTCATAGCGATAGAGGATGGCAAAATCAGTCACTGCCCCTGGTTTAAGGATGTTGACCGACGGCAATACATCGGCAATGGTCATGCCTGGTTTGTACTGAAAGATGTCCGGTGACCAGACATGCCCCTCTACTTTGACGACCTGCGGCATCTTTTCAGACAAAAAAACCCACTCAATCAGGTCTCCATTTTGAATGGGCATCTTAGAAAGGGCACCAGGATCCGTATCGGTATCGATATCGTGCACCACAAACTCCCTATTGTCCTGATAGCGTCGGAGATGCAACCGTCCGGCATAGCCTTGGGCCAACAGTCCGCCCGCCAAGGAGAGACAATCAGAGACACTCTTTTCGCCATTAAGCTCGAAGATGGCGGCCTCGTTCACCGCCCCGGACACGGCGACGGTTTCACCCAAGCGCGGGACAAAGATGACATCCCGGTTTTCCAAGACTAGATCTGAGTCGCGTTTGCCATGCAACAGCAGGTCATAGAGATCGAACCGCTTATAAAGTTTCCCCTGACGATAGAGTTCGATGGTGCGCAAGCTGCCGGACTTGCTCACTCCGCCAGCAGCCACCAGACCATCAAAGATGGTAGAGAAGGCTGGGACCATATGCAGACTCGGGCTCACCACCGAACCGACCACATAGACCTCGACACTACGCAGATCGACCAACGAGACATTGACATTGGCCCCCTGGATGTACTTTTCAGACTCCTTGCGGATAACTTGTTCAACCTGCCCATAACTCACGTCGGCAACATCGACGATGCCAATCTGGGGGACATTGATGGTTCCATTTCTCTCCACCACTCCGACAAATTCAGAGTCAACACCACTCCCCCACACCCTGATCCTAAGCTTATCGCCAGGGCCAATACGATAGTCATCTGCCGGCATGGTCAGATGATCAATTTTGATTTTGGCATCAGCAAAAATTTGATACCCAAACTGGGCTAAGTCCGCTCCAAATAAAGAGCCATAAAACTTCCTGTATTGCCCTTCGATCAGCGAAGCCTTGGTTACGGCAGCACTTCCCGTGCCTTGATCTTTAACCTGTTCTGACTTCTGGCCCGGAGCCAGGGCCGAATTGCCCTCGTCCGTAAGCACTAGGCTATCATCCAGAACAGGTTTGCTCCCGACATCAGTCGTGCTACCAATCGGTACCCTTCCCTGCGGGACAGAGGAGGGTGCCGACGGCTGAGCTTGGATCATTTTCATCACCTGCGGCGGCAACGACGGCATGGCCTCAACAGCAAAAACAAGAGAGGGGCTAAGGAACACTCCTCCCCCAAGTATGATCGCCACCACCACTCGCCAAGTTATCGCTAACATATCCTTAATTTTCATAAAAACGCCTACCCTGAAAGATTACATACATGAACGGTCATTGCTTGACTATCTCCAGTCGGGACAAGGTGTGTTCCAAAATTTATTTAAACCGAATTCACCTTGGGAGCCTGGACAATTCACGCTTTACGACTACGAAGTACCGCTATTTCCTGCCGTGGAAAACAGCAAAGAAATTTAGCAAATGCACACTCAAAAGAAAAGGAAGAAATACACAGAAAGGATGTCAATATCCCACTAAAAAAGAAATCAGTTCGGTGCGGCGTGTTGCCTCACCCCCTCCCCAGTCTCTTTAGCCTTTTGCCCTGTTGCAAAAAAAAAGTGCAAGAGGCTTTGCACAGTTTCTCGCAAGGCCTCTTGCACCTCAAAAAATACACTAAACTAGAGACATGAAAAGTCCGTCACCGTTCGACTATAGAGGCAACAAAAATCATGCCAAAATTTAGACCAAACCCATCTCTACAAAGTTAACGAGCCCCCTTATTGAATAACCGCTTAAAATTTCAAAGTCAGCTATTCAAAGAGTTTAGCACGATTCATACCAGCCAAGCCCGAATGGGCTATTGGCTTGATTTAACAGTCGAAAACAAAAAAATTAATGGCCGTGCCCGTGATCCGTAGCACTACCATGATCACTCTTCGTATCGTTGTTCGATCCCGCAACAACAGCCGCTCCCACCGCCGCTGCAGCCAAGCCGCCGACCACTAATGTGGTCATCCCTATACCCGCCGCGCCAGCAACAGCAGCCCCGCCAGCAACAGCAGCACCTGTTCCAACAGCAGCACCCGTGCCAGCGGCAGCACCTGTACCAGCGGCAGCACCCGTACCTGCGGCAGCACCTGTACCAGCCCCACCCGTGCCAGCGGCACCTGTACCAGCGGCACCTGTTGTTCCAGAACCGCCACCTGTGCCAGCACCACCGGCAGCAGCGCCTTCAGCCGCCATACTCATGGGCGTACCGACAAGAAACATTGCGAATAACACACCAACAGAAATAACCTTTTTCATCCTCATTCTCCTTTAATCTTTATTAAATTCAGCAGTTATCCTCTTGGCAATTTTCGCCATTCGTTGGGATAATTCATGACCAGCCTATCACTTTTATTTTCTTTGGGCTCGCGGGAATACGGCCTCCAGATCCTGCAACAGACAAACAATTTGACAACCTAATTTTATCTCTCACAAAATAATATCCCCGTAAAATACGACTGATTAGACATATATCACTTTACGGCGTGCAATGTCAAACTAAAAAAAACCAAAAAAAACCTACGCTCAGACTACCGATAATCGCAGCAAAATAACGATTAAAATAAACGAGTTGTGCATTTTGTCGTCAACAGAAAGCAACCGGAGAGATCTCTCCTTGATCCTAATCTGATCAACAACCAGATGCCTCCCCTCACTGCCACGAAGTGCCGACCCGCACCCCGGCAATGGAGCCACGACTATCCAGCAACGGGGTAACGGAGACCTCCTCCAGCCGGTCAGTCAGCAGAAAGGCCACGCCCGCGCCAAGGGCGGCCCCGCCCAATACGTCGGTCAGGTCATGGTGGTCCGAGTCAATCCGACTCCACCCCACCACAGCGGCCACACCATAGGCCGGGACCCCGTAATGCCAACCGTATCGGCGTTGCAGATAGGTGGCGCCGGAAAAGGCAATCGAGGTGTGCCCCGAGGGGAAGGCCCCGTCATCGCCGTCCGGTGTCTCCTTGTCAATGGCCAGATTCAAGCCATAGGTCATGGCGGCAGTCGCGGCCAGGGAAGAGAGGAGTTGATAGCCTCCGGGTAGGTCCCGTTCCAGGGCGGTCATCCCCAGGGCTGCCGCCGGCACCGCCACGGCCAACACCTCGCCCACGCCTTCGCTACCGGCCCAGCCATCGCTCGCGCCGAGCACGGTCGCCAGCAGCAGCGCGGCCCCTATCCTTTTGCCCATGGACTCCCTCATACGGTATATTTTTTGCCCCGCCACTCAAACTCGCCCCACTGGGCCTCTGCCAAGTGCTCCCGGGCGTAACGGGCCACCACGCCCGACTCAACCATGAGGTCACAAACATCGAGGTCCACATGGCCATCCTTGGCCATAAAGCCGATGATCCGCATCACGGCGGCCATGGAGTTGGCCTTTTTGTAAGGCCGGTCCGAGGAGGAGAGGGCCTCGAAGATGTCGGCCACCGCTAGCACCCGGGCCGCGAGGGGGATCTCGTCCCCCTTCAGGCCTAAGGGGTAACCACTGCCATCCAATTTTTCGTGGTGCATCATTGCGTAGGCCGGGACCATGCGCAGCTTGCGCGGGAAGTGCAACGAATTCAGCATCTTGATCCCCACGGCCACATGGTTGTTGATCACCTCGCGCTCACTGTCGGTCAAGGTCCCCTTGCGGATGGTCAAATTTTCGACCTCATTGGCACTCAACAGGGGGTGGCGCACCCCATGGCACTCATACTCCCGAGCGGCAAGTTCGTGGACCTTGGCGATCTTCTCATCGCTCAAAAATTCGCCCCCCTGGTTGATCCCCATGAGGAAGGCGAGGCACTCTTCCAGGTCCAACCCCTCTGCCCCTCCCCCGCTGCCAGCGCTCTCGCCCCGGGCGAAGCGTTGCGCATGCTTCAGCAGTTCGATGCGGTGCTCCACCAGGCCGATGCGGTCGTAGCGGCACTCGAGCTTGGTCGCTTTATCAATGACATGTTCGGGGGTGACGATCTTGCCGACATCATGCAACCAGGCCGCCATCCTGATCTCCGCCAACTGTTCTGCGGTGAAGCTGACCTGGGCAAATGGGCCACTCGCGGCAGCATTGATGGCGCCGACCAGATCCTCGACAATGGAGGCGACCCGCTGCACGTGGCCCGCGGTGTAGGGCGATTTTTCGTCGATGGCCGTGGCCACCATCTTGACGATGGCCTGCAGCAACCCTTCCAGGTCATGGATCAGCCGCATGTTGGTGATGGCAATGGCCGCCTGGGAGGCGAGGCTGGCGACGATCTCCACCTCGGCATCGTCGAAGTCAACCACCTCCTGACTATCGCGCGACATGGCGTTGAGCAGCTGGACCACGCCGATGATCTCGTTATCGTTGTCCCGCATGGGGATGACCAGCATGGACTTGGAGCGGTAGCCGGTGTTGGCGTCAAAGGCCCTGGTCCCTTGAAAATCGTAGTCAGCGCTATAGACATCGGAGATCTTGATGATCTCGCCGGTCAGGGCGCAGTGGGCCGAGACGTTCTTGTGGTTGTCCCGCCCCTTTTCGTCCCGGAGCGGGACCGGCCGCCAGGATATCTCACTCCCCCTGACCCCCATGGAGACCTTGAGGGTCTGGTTGACGACCAGAGTGAAACGCAGATGCGCTTCAGCCTCATCCTTTATATAGAGGGTGCAGCCGTCGGCGTTGGTAAACCGTTGCGCCAACTCGGCAATCATCTCCAGCAGCCGCTCGTGGTCCTTTTCCGCGGAGAGGGCCGTGCCGATGCCGGCCAGTTCGCGGACAAAGGCCTGTTTCTCCGCCAAGGCGGCTCGAGCCCCGGCCAACTCCTGGCGTAGACCCGCGATCTCCTCCCGCATTGCCGCCAGCTCACTCTCCTGATCAATGCGCACTTGCGTCTTCACCTCATGTGATCATCGTTATTTTTTGGGGTGGGTGTAGGGGTGACAGGTCACCGGGGCCGACGAGGCAGGGGGAGGTCCGCTCTAAAAATTCATCCCCCCAGTGGCAATCCGGGCCTCACTACGTTATGATGGTCCATGAAAAAAATCTTCCTCCTTCTACCATTATTGATCATCCTCTTCAACCCCTCA
Organism: uncultured Desulfobulbia bacterium; assembly: GCA_964430285.1. Taxonomy (GTDB): domain Bacteria; phylum Desulfobacterota; class Desulfobulbia; order Desulfobulbales; family VMSU01; genus VMSU01. The sequence goes on along the minus strand of CAYSFY010000121.1, from coordinate 543 downwards.
TTAGGCCTAGCCGCCGCCAGCCCCATCCTCCTGGACGACTACCACGAGGGTCTGGCCAAGGGGTGGCAAGAGAAGCTCTTCAAGGGCCGCACCGACTACCGGACCACGGTTAAGGATGGCGTCCCCTGCATCGCCGCGGTGAGCACGGCCCAGGCCTCGGGTCTCGTCTTTGCCCTCGCCTTCGCGCCCCAAGAGCTGCCCATCCTCTCTTGGCAGTGGCGGATCGAGGATGTGCTCAGCAAGGGCGACGCCACCCGCAAGAGCGGCGACGACTACCCGGCCCGGGTCTACGTGGTCTTTCCCAGTCCCCTCTTCTGGCGGACCAAGGCCCTGAACTACATCTGGGACAACCGCCTACCCCGGGAGACCTTCATCACCAACGCCTACACCAAAAACGCCATGATGATCGTGGTGGAGACGGGGCCGGGGAAGAAGGGGAGCTGGGTAAAAGAGGAACGGAATATCAGGGAGGACTTCATCCGCGCCTTTGGCGAGGAACCGCCCCGGGCCGGCGCCATCGCCATCATGACCGACACCGACGAT
>CAYSFY010000120.1:5428-13235 GCA_964430285.1 uncultured Desulfobulbia bacterium | reverse complement strand
ATGCGCCTCTTCGACCCCATCTCCCAGCGCTCCATTCAGGAGATCAGCGAGGCCGAGATCATCCCGGTGAGCGACGTCCTCTTCCCCAATGACGATGCCGGCCGGGAGCGGCTCATGCAGCGGGTCACCCGCATCGCCCAAGAGCTCTCCTGGAGCCGGGACGAGCAGGAGGTGATCCAGGACAAGATCGGCCGCGGCCTGAAGTTCCCAGGCATCGAGTTCTTCCTCCCCCTGTTCCACGACCACTTAAGCGACCCCCTGGCCAGCCTCACCGCCGGCAGCCTGGTCTTCCTCCTCGACCCCCACCAGATCAAGCGCACTGTGGAACTGGTGTGGGAGCGGATCGCGAGCAACTTCGAGGAGGCCCAAGCCGTGCAATCGGCGGTGGTGCCGCCGGAGGAGATCTTCCTCAGCGAGCAGGCCTTTGCCCAGCGCCTGGACGAGCGCCGCGCCATCAAGTTCTTCGACTTCGAAGAGGTTACCACCGGTGCCTTGGACGCCCTGGCCCTGGGGGATGCGGGCACCGACCTGTCGCCCGCCGCTGCCGCGCCCCCCCTGGCCAGCGAGGCCACGACGATTCATTGCGGCAACCACACCCTGATCAAGCAACACCTGGAGCTGCAACGCCAGAAGTCCGGGCTCTTGGCCCCGCTCACCGTCTACCTCAGGGAGTGGCTGGCCCAGGGCGATCAGGTCCACATCGCCTGCCGCTCGGAGCGCCACGCCAACCAACTGGGCCAGATGCTCGCCGGCCATGAGTTGACCACCCTCCGGGTGCGCGGCCCGGCCCTGGAGCTAAAGGCGAGCCCCACCATCCGCCTCTACAGCCTCCCCCTCTCCGCCGGCTTCGACCTGCCGGATGAGCGGTTGCACTTCATCTCCGAGGTGGAACTCTTTGGCGAGAAGCGGCTTTCCCGCGCCAAGCGGCGCAAGGCCAAGGAGGGGAGCGAGCCCGGGGTCAACTTCGAGGAGTTGCGCATCGGCGACATCGTGGTCCACCGCGACCATGGTCTCGCCATCTACGACGGCATCAACACCATTAAAATCGACGAGGTGGCCAACGACTTCCTGCTCCTCACCTACAAGGAAGGGGACAAGCTCTACGTGCCGGTGGACCGCATCAACACCATCAGCAAATATAACGGCTTGACCGACAAGGCCCCGGTGCTGTCGCGCTTGGGGACCAAGGCCTGGAGCGTCACCAAGAAGAAGGTGCAGGAGGCGGTGTGGAAGGTGGCCCAGCACCTGCTCACCCTCTACGCCCAGCGCAAGGTGGTGACCGGCACCGCCTTCACCCGGCCCGACGCCCTGTTCCACGAGCTGGAGGAGTCCTTCCCCTTTGACGAGACCCCGGGTCAGGCCAAGGCCATCACCGAGGTCTTGGATGACCTGACCAGCGAGCAGTGCATGGACCGGTTGGTGTGCGGCGACGTGGGTTTCGGCAAGACCGAGGTGGCCATCCGCGCCGCCTTCAAGGCCGCGGCCGACGGCTATCAGGTGGCGGTGCTGGTGCCCACCACGGTGCTGGCCGAGCAACACGCCGCCACCTTCCGCGAGCGCTTGCAGGGGTTCCCGGTGGTTGTGGAGTGCCTAAACCGCTTCAGGAGCAGCAGCGAACAGAAGGATATCATTAAAAAACTCGCGGCCGGCCGGGTGGACATCATCATCGGCACCCACCGCATCCTCTCGAAAGACGTGGTCTTCAAGCGCTTGGGGCTCCTGATCATCGACGAAGAGCACCGCTTTGGGGTCGGCCACAAGGAGCGCTTGAAACTCCTACGCACCGGCATCGATGTCCTCACCCTCACCGCCACCCCCATCCCCCGCACCCTGCAGATGTCCCTGTTGGGGGTCCGCGACCTCTCGGTGATCAACACCCCGCCGGTGAACCGCCAGTCGGTGAAGACCTTCATCGCCAAGTACTCGGACCTGGTGATCAAGGAGGCGATCATCCGCGAGTTGCAACGGGGCGGCCAGGTCTTTCTGGTCCACAACCGGGTGCACAGCATCCACGACCTGGCCTTCAAGGTGCAGAAGCTGGTGCCCGAGGCCAAGATCGCCGTGGCCCACGGCCAGATGGCGGGCAAGATCCTGGAAGAGATCATGGTGAGCTTTGTCAGGCGCGAGGTCAATGTCCTCATCTGCACCACCATCATCGAGTCGGGCCTGGACATCCCCAACGCCAACACCATCATCATCAACCGCGCCGACCGCATGGGCTTGGCCGAGATCTACCAGCTGCGCGGCCGGGTGGGGAGGAGCAAGGAGCAGGCCTACGCCTACCTGCTCGTCCCCTCCATGGACCTGCTCTCCAAGGACGCCAAGCAGCGCTTGCGGGCCTTGATGGACTACAACGAGCTGGGCGGCGGCTTTAAGCTCGCGCTTTCCGACTTGCAGATCCGGGGCGGCGGTAATATCCTCGGCGAGTCCCAGAGCGGCACCATCGCCGCCGTGGGCTACGACCTCTACCTCGACCTCCTGCAACGGACGGTGGAGGACCTGAAACGCCACGGCGAGTATGGAGAGGAGGGGCCGCCCGAGGGCACGGACATCGACCCAGAGATCAACCTGCGGGTCTCGGCCTCCATCCCGGCGGCGTACATCCCGGATCTCGACCAGCGCTACATCGCCTACCGCAGGATCGCGAGCGTCAGCTCCGATGAGGAGGCAAACGAGCTGATGGCCGAGTTCGCCGACCGCTACGGCGAACTGCCGCCGGCCGCCATCAACCTCTTTTCGGTGATCACCCTGAAGCTTACGCTGAAGCAGCAGCGCATCGTCAAGCTGGAAGAGGCCCCCAGCGCCCTGGTCTTCACCTTTGCCGGCGGCCAACCCGCCTCGCCGGAGCGGGTGCTGCTCTATGTGGAGCACCACAAGAAGACAGCCCGCATCACCCCGGATGGGAGGTTGGTGGTGAAGATACCAACGGCCTCCACAGAGCCGGTGTTTGAGACGGTGCGGAAGATCGTGCGCTGTTTGGGGTAGTGGGGGAAGGCCCTGGTCATGAGAGCGACGAAACGCCATGGGCAACGGCTACGGCAACAATGCCGCCATGAGATCTCGAAGGTGAAACCCAGCCTACCCCGGACGCGCTGGGCGGGATATCGGCTTATTGACTTCGATACCGAGTTCCACTACCATACCTATCAGTAACGGCCATAGGCCCTGCCTCCCGGCTTTGACGGTAGCCCCATCATCACCCCAAGGAGATACCCCATGCTCTCACATTTCAAGATGTCGCAAAAATTGATGGGCGGATTTGTCGTTGTCGTGGTCATGCTGGGTGTGGCCATTCTCTTCCAGATGCTGACCATCCACAAGTTGACCGGTATCCAGAATGAGGGGGCCAAGTTGACTGTCGACGCCATTAAGCTTGGTCAGTTCATGGAGACCCTGGACATGTCCTACGGCACGATCTCCAATGCCATTATCAGCCCACAGATGGATGCCGACTTTACCACTACCCTGAAGGAACTGGAGCGGCAGGTGAATCAGGACACCACCCTCATCCAGGAGATCGTCTGTGACGATGAGGAACGGGCCTGGGCCAATGCCTATGGCACCAATTTCAAGGCCTACCTGACCATCTTCAGGGAAGAGGTGCTGCCCTTGCAGCAGACCCTCTCCGGCGACAACACCAAGGATGCCCCCATCTGGCAGGCCATCTTCGCCACCATCCCGCGCATGGATGAAAAACGGGCCATGGCCGACGAGCCCCTGGCCAAGATCATCCAATCGGTCTCCGACGAGGTCGAGCACTCCGCCCAGCTCTTCAACCGGACAAAGGACACCAGCCGGACCATCACCGCCATCGTCAGCCTCCTCGCCACCCTGGTTGCCCTGGCCATCGCCATCCAGCTCACCCGCGGCATCACCCGCCCGATCAGCGCCACCACCCATACCTTAACCAACGGCTCCGACCAGATCGCTACGGCGGCCAGGGAGATCGCCTCTGCCAGCCAATCCCTGGCCGAGGGCGCCTCGGCCCAGGCCTCGGCCCTGGAGGAGACCTCCGCCTCCATGGAGGAGCTGACCTCCAGTACCAAACAGAATGCCGATAACGCGAGTCAGGCGGACGCCCTGATGCGCCAGTCCCTGACCACCATCACCAATACCAATACGGCCATGGGCGAGATGGATCAATCCATGGCCCAGATTGCCTCGGCCAGCGAACAGACCTTCAAGATCATCAAGACCATTGACGAAATCGCCTTCCAGACCAACCTGCTGGCCTTGAATGCGGCAGTGGAAGCGGCCCGGGCCGGAGAGGCGGGCGCCGGCTTCGCGGTGGTGGCCGATGAGGTGCGCAACCTGGCGATGCGGGCCACCGAGGCCGCCAAGAACACCGCGCAACTGATCGAGGATACGGTCAACAAGGTCAACACCGGTAAGGAGATCGTCACCAAGGTGACCGGCGCCTTTCAGGAGGTATCGGCCAGCAGCACCAAGGTCGGCACCCTGCTGGGAGAGATCTCCGCCGCCTCCCGGGAACAGGCCCACGGCATTGAACGGATCAATAGCGCCATCGTGCAGTTGGATTCCGTTACCCAACAAAACACCGCAAGTTCCGAGGAGTCCGCCGCCGCTGCCGAACAGTTGAAGGCCCAGGCTGCCGGCATGATCGAAAACGTCGTGGTGCTACGCTCCCTGATCGAAGGCCGGCGGCACGGCGACAGCCGCCCCGCTCCGGCAGCCCACCCCCTCCGCACGCCAACCGCTCCAGTTGCACGGCCGGCAAGCGTGGCCAGGAACACCCCCAAACCCGCCCTCGCCCTGCCAGCGAAAAAAGTCGCATCCACATCCACCCCCGCCCCCGCCCCACGGCCCAAGAGTGCCGCCCCCACGACCGTTGACCCCAAAAACGTCATCCCCATGGATGAGGATGACTCCTTCGAGGATTTTTAAGGGAGATCTACTTCACGCCTGGGGAGTTGTCCCTCCGCCTTGCGATCCCTTGCGGGCGGTCGATATCCCCATAGGATCACCTGCTCGTGCAACTCCTGCACCATGGCGCTTGCAAAGAAAGCGCCGAATAGCAGGTGGGAACCGATCATCTTGGCGGCTGACAGCCTAGCATGGTAACAGGCAAGGCCGGTGTCGGAGTGGTGCCCCTTGGGGCGCAATGAGACCCGCTTGATGGGGTTGCCCGAGAAGGGGGGCAGGGCGAACCACTGAAAGGTGGCTTCCAGAATCTTAAGCCAACGCTTGGAGGTCTGGGGGGTGATGCCTATCTCGCGCCCCAGTTGACTGAAGTTGATCTCCTGGGCGGTCAAGGCCGTCATCAGGCCAAAAAAGCGGCCAAACTCCTGCTACTCCGGCAGATGCTCAGCTTCACGGCTTTTTGCGAGACTATCAAAGTTTAAGGAGACACACCATGCCCGGCAAGCACACTCGTTTTTGGCTCCTCATCCTCTTCTTGTGCACCCTGCCCAACCGCGCCTTGGCGGAAAAGGCCCCCTTGCCCCAGGGGTTTGACGATCTGACCACGGTCATCCCTGGCGTCGCCTTGGAGATCCGCTATTTCTCGGCCAACAACTTCATTGGAGCACCCATTGACGGCTACCTGACCCCCCGCTGCCTGCTGACCCAACCGGCGGCCGAGGCCTTAGCCCAGGTGCAGGAGGAGCTGAAGCCCTTTCAACTGGCGCTCAAGGTCTTCGACTGCTACCGGCCGCAACGGGCCGTGGACCACTTTGTCCGCTGGGCCTCGGACATGAAAGACACCCGCATGAAACAGCAGTTCTACCCCGAGGTGGCCAAGAAGGACCTCTTCGCCCAAGGGTATATCGCCGCCAAATCCAGCCACAGCCGGGGGAGCACCGTGGACCTGACCCTGGTCAGCGTCGGTCCCAAGGGCGAGACGGTTGAGCTGGACATGGGCACCGGCTACGACCTCTTCAGCCCCCTCTCCTGGCCCGATGCCCCAGGGATCGCCCCGGCCAGCCGCGCCCATCGCCTGCTGTTGCAGTCCCTGATGACGCGACACGGGTTCAAGCCCTATGCCCAGGAGTGGTGGCACTTCACCCTGGCCAACGAGCCCTTTAACGACACCTATTTCACATTTCCGGTGCAGTAGTTATTGTTGCCGAACTGTTGCGGCTTGGCATCCCGCGGCAGTGGGCGGGAGCCATTCACCCTGCGACACCTTACCGTAGGGCATGCAGCCACTCGACACCCCAAGACGCGGGCGTGGAGAACAGGTGTTGATTGACAGCCAAGCGTGTTGGCGCATTGAACATCCGCCACCAACGTTATTGCCAATTAAACCGATTAAACAATCAGTTACTGCACATCATTCACAATTACTATCAGCTAAGGAGACCGCCCCATGGGGCCATCACCAAGAGAGTCGCTTGATCGCGCCGTGGACGACGCCCTTACAACATCATCCGCCTTTGGTAGCCTCGTTGACGGCAACCTCATTGCCGTTGGCATATCGGACGCACCCCTTCGGAACAGTTGCCACTGTTAAGCGCTAAAACAATCAGTTGCAAACTATTATTCACACCAACTATCACCTAAGGACACCCCATGGAGCCACAACCAAAAGAGCCCCTGATCCTGGTCACCAATGACGATGGGGTCTATGCCCCGGGGATTCGCGCCCTATTTGAGGCGGTTAAGCCCCTGGGCCGGGCCATCATGGTGGCGCCGGAGCGGGACAACAGCGCGGTGAGCCATGCCCTGACCATGAACCGACCCCTCAGGGTCAGGGAGTTGGAACAGGACATCCACACCCTGGACGGCACCCCCACCGACTGCGTCACCATCGGCATGCGCAAAATCCTGCCCCGCCCTCCCGACCTTCTGGTCTCCGGCATCAACCCCGGCACCAACCTGGGCGACGACATCAGCTACTCGGGCACGGTCTCCGCCGCCATTGAGGGAACCATGTACTCGGTGCCGTCGCTAGCCATCTCCATGGCTGGCGAGCCCCCTTTTGACTTCACCATTGCCGCCGGGGTGGCCTGGAAGCTGGGCAGCATGGCCCTCGCCTTCGGGCTACCGGCCTCCACCCTCTTGAACATCAACATCCCGCCCCTGCCGCTTAGCGAGATCAAAGGGATCCGCTTCACCACCCAAGGCCGCCGCATCTACAAGGACGCCATCCAGGAGACCTTTGACCCCTGGGGCCGCAAGCACTACTGGATCGGCGGCGGCACGGTGCACTGGCTGGGCGGGGAGCATACCGACGAGCACGCGGTACGCCACGGCTTCATCTCGGTCACCCCCATCCAGCTTGACCTGACCAACCACTCAGGAGTACGATTCTTAGAGAAACGCTGGCAGATGTGAGAGGGGTAGGGTTTCAGGCTGTAGGCTATCAGGCCGTAGACTATAGGCGGCGCACTTCCCTCTCCTCCCCTACAGTCTAAACACCTTCAGCCTACAACCTCTATCGCCATGCCCAAGACCATCAAAACCGAAAAGCTACCCATCAAGCTGTGGCTCGACGACATCGAGGACGGGGCCATGGAGCAGGCCCGAAACCTGGCCAACCTCCCCTTCCTGTTCAAGCATGTGGCGGTGATGCCCGATGCCCACCAGGGGTACGGCATGCCCATCGGCGGGGTGATGGCCTTGGAGGGGATGGTCATCCCCAACGCCGTGGGGGTGGATATCGGCTGCGGCATGTGCGCGGCCCGTACCTCCCTCACCACCATCTCCAGCGCCCACCTGAAAGCGGTGCTCAGCCTGATCCGCAGCGCCGTCCCCCTGGGCTTCGACCACCATCGTCACCCCCAGAACCCGACCCTGATGCCCAAGCCCGTGGACGGCACCGTAAAGGAGCTGCCCATCGTCGCCC
>CAYSFY010000120.1:0-5418 GCA_964430285.1 uncultured Desulfobulbia bacterium | reverse complement strand
AGAGTTGAACCGGCAGGGGAAATCGAAGATCCCGCCCCAGTGGCAGCTCGCCTTTCTGCCCATGGACTCGGAGCCGGGGCAGCAGTACCTGCGGGAGATGCGCTACTGCGTGGAGTTCGCCTATGCCAACCGCAGGCTGATGATGGAGCGGGTGCAGGAGGCGATGCAGGCGGTGCTGGCGCCGGTCCATTTCGAGCCGCTGATCAACATCGCCCACAACTATGCCGCTCTGGAGTTGCACTTCCACAAACAGGTCATGGTCCACCGCAAGGGGGCGACCCGGGCGCAAGAGGGGGAGATCGGCATCATCCCCGGCTCCCAAGGCACGCCCAGCTACCTGGTCCGGGGCCGGGGCAACCCGGAGAGCTTCGCCTCCTGCTCCCACGGGGCCGGCCGCAAGATGGGGCGCAAACAGGCCCAACGCCAGCTCGACCTGGGCAAGGAGACCAAGCGGTTGGAGGAGTTAGGGATCATCCACGCCATCCGCCACCGGGACGACTTGGATGAGGCCGCCGGGGCATACAAGGATATCGAGCAGGTGATCGCAAACCAGCTCGATCTGGTGGAGGTGTTGGTGGAGCTTAGGCCGCTTGCGGTGATCAAGGGGTGAGAGAGACGCGCCATGCCGACCGTTCGCCAACAGATCATCGACCTGTTAACGGCAGAGGAGTTGAATGCCATGGAGCTCTCCCAGGCCCTCTCCATCCGCGAGCGTGAGGTCTACGACCACCTCCTGCATATCAGCCGCACCCTTGCCAACCACCACGGCAAGCGCCTTGCCATCACCCCCTATGCCTGCGTCAGCTGCGCCTATAGCTTCAAGGAGCGCCAACGCTTCAACCGGCCCAGCCGCTGCCCGCGCTGCAAGGGGGGCCACATCAGGATGGCCACCTACAGGATCACCAGTTAGGTCCCGGGCATCAGCCCTCTCCAACTCCTCTTGAGACGCCGCACCGGATCTTTCTTTGCCCATCTTCACCTCCTCCCACCCCTCCGCCCTGAAACGCAATTGACTTCCCTCCCCAGTCAGGCTATCGTTTTCCCATCATTGCCGCACAACAAAGATCTCCTGCTAAACCAACCGAAAAGGAGCCTGTCTGATGACCCCACCACGCCTATCCCTGCAACTCACCAGCAGTCCCCCCGGCACCGAGACCATCGCCGGCTGGCAGGCACAGGTGTTCTCCCTCTCATCCGCCGCGCGCGGAACTGACACGGGGGAACAGCCAACCATCGAATTGGCGGTTGACGATGTCCTGGAGCTGGAACTCGAAAACGGCACCCGGCTCTTGGTCGCGGCGGAGGATGCCGAGCGCTACCTGGGCAGGGCCGTGGGGCGCGGGGCGGTCTCAGCTGGGGTGATTCGAGTCGGGCCGGCCCTGCGCCTCTCGGGGCCGTACCTGCCGACAGGTCTGGCCCGAGACGGGGCGGGGGCATGGACGCTGAAAGCGCTACGCATCTTCAGGCAGGGGCCGCCGGGGATGACGGCCGAGTTGGCGGCGAGATCCTTTCAGAACCATCAGCTGGGCAACCGTAACGGGCTCTACCGCTTGGCCGGGGAGCACTGGGAGCTCTCCCCGGTTGAGTCCATGCCGCTCTCGGCGGATCCGGTCCTGCTCTTTCTCCACGGCACGGCCTCGTCCACCGAAGGGAGTTTTAGCGCCCTGTGGGACAGGGATGCCCGCGCCAAATTACTCGCGGCCTATCAAGATCGCATCTATGGCTTCGAACACCGTTCACTGACCGAGAGCCCCATCGCCAATCTGCTTGACCTAGTGAAGGGTTTACCTGGGGGCGCCAAGCTTCATCTGGTAAGCCACTCCCGGGGCGGGATGGTGGGCGAACTGCTGGCCCGGGCCAACCGCCAGGGTGCCGCCCCCTTTACCGAAGAGGATATCGAGCGCTTCCTGGCCCATGCCCAACGCACCGGCAAAAAGGGTCTGGATAAAGATGCCGACCGCTTGCGCAAGCTCAACGATCTCTTCCGCGACAAGAAGATCCGGGTCGAGCGCTTCGTGCGGGTGGCCGCCACGGCCAGGGGGACGACCCTTGCCTCGGGCAGGCTCGACCGCTGGGCCAGCGTGATGCTGAATCTCCTCGGCAAGGGGCTGGACGCGGCAAGCATGGCGGCACCTGGCGTGGCGCCGGTGGCCCAGGGCTATGTCCTGCTCAAGGACTTCCTGCTGGCGGTGGTCAAGGAACGCACCGATGCCCGGATACTGCCCGGCCTGGAGGCCATGATGCCGGACTCGCCTCTGGTGGCGCTGCTGAACGGCCCTCGGGTGGTGGTAGACTCCCCGCTGCACGTCATCGCCGGGGACTATCAGGGCGATGGCCTCCTCTCCTGGGTGGGGGATTGCCTCTCCGAGCTCTATTACGGCAGCCAGACCGATTTGGTGGTCAACACCCCATCCATGAGCGGCGGCGCGGAGAGGAGTCAAGGGATCTGGCTGAAGCCGGTGGCCGGACCCGAGGTAACCCACTTCAGTTACTTCAAGCGCGACGAAAGCGTCGGAGCACTGCTCACGGCCCTGGCCGGAAAGAACGACGACTTTGAGCGCTTGCCAGGCCCCTCGCGGGTCGAGCTCGCCCGGGGCGGCAAGGTAACCAAACCGCGTCCGAATGGCCCCATCGCCCTGATGCTCCCCGGCATCATGGGCAGCCACCTGGCCGTGGGCAACGACAGAATCTGGTTCGACCCTTTTAGCCTCATCCCCGGTGGCATGGATCATCTGCGGATGAAGGGGGCGGGCGTGAGCACCGACGGCTGGATCGACACCTATTTCGAAGGGTTTGCCAGCCATCTGGCCGCGACCCACGAGGTCCGCCCCTTTGTCTACGACTGGCGGCACTCCATCGCCGATGCCGCGGCCCGGTTCATCACGGAACTGGACAAGGCCATGGACGATGCCGAGACGCGCAAGAAGCCGCTGCGGATCGTGGCCCACTCCATGGGCGGACTGGTGGCCCGCCTGGCCTTGAAGAATCGCTGGACCAGGTTAAAGGCCATCCCCGGTAGCCGCCTGGTGCAGTTCGGCACCCCGAACATGGGCTCCCACAGCATGGCCCTGGTCCTCATGGGCCGCGACCCCTTTATCCAATCCATCGAACGCTGGCTGGACTGGAAACACGACATGAAGGAGTTCCTCGACATCGTCCGCGATTACCCCGGGGTGCTGGAACTCCTGCCCTGGCCGGTGAAGGACGGCAAGGCGAGCGATGGCGTCGACTACTTCGACCCGCACACCTGGGAGCAGTGGGCTGCGGAAGATGCCGAGAACCGCTGTTTGCGAGCCCGAGGTCCGGAGTTCGAGGAGGCAGAAGGGGCCGGCGATGGTTGGCTCCCGCCTCGGGAAGCGCCGCTAGCAGCAGCTAAAGCGACAGTCATGGCCTTGCTCGATAGCCCGGTCGATCCGGATTGCACCCTGTACGTGGCGGGCAGCTCTCCCACTCCGATGGCGATCCGCCTGCGTGACGGCCAGGTGGAGATGGCCCCGACCCCCGAGGGCGACGGACGGGTCCCCTGGGAGAGCGGCATCCCGAAGGGCTTACCCGTCTTATACGTGGATGCGGCCCACGGCGATCTCATGAAACACGAAAAGGCCTTTGCCGATTACGTCAAGTTCCTGGAGTCGGGACAAGGCGGACTGCGTGCCAAGCTCTCCACTGCTCGCGACGGCGGTACTCCGGTATTCACGCCGAAGCCGCTTTCCCCTTACACCCTCTATCCCACCGCCGACGAGGTCCTGGCCGCCGCCCTGGGCGGGCGTCCTCCCAGCTACAAGGCCACGCCGCAGACAACCCCCACCGTCATCGAAATCGTCCACGGCAGTCTGGCCGGGGCGGACACCCCGGTATTAATCGGCGCCTATGCCCATGACCCCCTGCGCGGCAGTTCCCATTTCCTGGACCGACACCTAAATGGCCGGCTAGGGCAAGCCCAGACCATGGGCCACTATCCGAGTCAACCGACAGAGGCCATGGTCTTTCTGCCCCGTAATCGCAAGGACAAGCCCGGTGGCGCCATCGTAATCGGCCTGGGCGCCATCGGAGAACTCATGCCCGGTGAACTGACCCGCGCCCTGACCCATGGCCTGCTGGAATACGCCCGGGTCTGTGCGCAGAGGGAACGGTCGGCGGAAAAGGACCCGGAAACGGTCGAGCTCTCCACCGTGCTGGTGGGGACCGGTCATGCGGGCCTCAGCGTGGATCTCGGCATCCGCTGTCTGGTCGATGCCATCCGCAACGCCAATCTCCTGATCAGCGAGGCAGCCCAGACCAATAAGAAGAGAGAGCCGGCCACGACAGACAACGCAGACGCGCCTGATCCGCCCCTGCGGATTGGACGCGTCTGCCTCTATGAAGAGGAGGAGGCCCGGGTGATCGCCGCGGCCACTACCTTAAGCGAGCTGGCGCGGGATCGCAAAAATATCGGGGTCGTCTCCTACGACGGCCAGATTCGCCGGGCCGATGGCGGCTATCGCGGCCAGGGCGCGGACGGCAGTGGCTCGAACGCTTGGGTTCGGGTGCACATCACCTCGGGCAGCGATGATGGCTGCCTCTGTTTCACCCTAGTCACCGACCGGGCGCGGAACGAGGTGGCGGAAGAACCTGACCAACGCCAGGCCGTGGACGGGCTCATCCGCTCGGCCACCAACTCCACCCAGGACCAACCCGGCCTCTCCCGCGCCCTGTTTGAACTCATGGTGCCCAACGGCTTCAAGCAGGCCTTGCAAGACGTACGCGGTCTGGTGCTGAGCGTGGATGCCGCTGCCGCCGTTTACCCCTGGGAGCTGATGCGCGACGAGGCCGAGGACCTGGAGAGGCCCTTGGTCACCCGGGTCGGCGTGGTCCGACAGCTGGCCTCCCCGCACGGCAGAAAGAGGGTCCCCTGCGTGTCCGCCAACCGGATCCTGATCGTTGGCGACACCCAATCCGGCTTGCCCGAACTGGCCGGCGCCCAACAGGAAGGCCGTACAGTGGACAAGCTGTTCAAGGCTTGGGGGTACGAGACCACCCCCCTTACCCGACCCGATGGCCAAACGGTGTTGGTCAATCTCTTCGATGGCCAATACCGGGTCATCCATCTAGCGGCCCACGGCACGGTTGCCGAAGACGGAAAAGGGTACACGGGCATGGTCCTGGGGAAGGACACCTTCCTGACCACCGCCCAGATCAGCAAACTCAGTCGAGTGCCGGAACTGGTCTTCATCAACTGCTGCCACCTGGGCAGCATGAAGGCCGACGCCCGGCCGCGCTGGGGCGAACTCGCCGCCAACCTGGCCACCGAATTCATCGAAATGGGGTGCAAGGCCGTGATTGCCGCCGGCTGGGCCGTGGACGACGATGCGGCCTTAACCTTTGCCGACAACTTCCACTCCGCGATGCTCGTTGGCAAGAGCTTTGGCGAAGCGGTAC
>CAYSFY010000119.1:0-13307 GCA_964430285.1 uncultured Desulfobulbia bacterium | reverse complement strand
CAAGGATCTCCAACAGGTCATCCATGCCGGCGAGCGGGCCAAGGAGCTGGTCAAGCAGATCCTCACCTTCAGCCGCCAACGGACCGAAGAGACCCAAGCTGTCCAAGCCGCCCCCCTGGTCAAAGAGGCCTTGAAGCTGCTCAGGGCCTCGATCCCCTCCACCATTGAGATCAAACAGCGGATCCTGGCCCAGGACATGACCATCATGATCGACCCCACCAAGCTCCATCAGGTGGTGATGAACCTCTGCACCAACGCCTACCAGGCTATGCGGACCAGCGGCGGCACCATGGAGGTCTCCCTGGAGCCGGTGCTCTTCCAGGAAGAAGAGCGTTGGGCCGGACAACAGCGGCTAAGCGGCGAATACCTGCGCTTGCGGGTCCAGGACACGGGCTGCGGCATGGACAAGGCCACCCTGGAGCGGATCTTCGAACCCTATTTTACCACCAAGGGCAAGGAGGACGGTACCGGCCTCGGCCTGTCGGTGGTCCATGGCATCGTCACCAGCTGTAAGGGCTACATCGACGTGCAGAGTAATGTGGGCCAGGGAAGTCTGTTCCAGGTGCTGTGGCCCGTGCATGGTGGGGCTCAGCAACCCCGGGAGGTCGAGGAGCTCCGCGTGCCCGGTGGTCACGAACGGCTGCTGTTGGTCGATGACGAGCCGGCCGTGGTCGAGCTCTACCAACGCACCCTGCGCGGCCTTGGCTACCAGGTCACCTGCCTGAACGACCCGCTTGCGGCCGTGGAACTCTTCCGCCACCACACCCCGCGCTTCGATCTGGTGATCACCGACTTCTCCATGCCCAAACTGGATGGCATCGCCCTGGCGCAACAACTCGTGGCCATCGACCATGGGATCAAGATCATCCTGGCAACCGGCTTCAGCGAGACCCTCTCCCCAGAGGCGCTGGCCAAGGTCGGCATCGGCAGATTGTTGCTGAAACCGATCCTCCGCCAGGAACTGGCCCAGGCCATCCGTGCTCTCCTGGATGGCTAAACCAAAATAGATGCGGAAGGATACTGTCATGCCCAGTGGAACAACGATGCAAGTCCTGGTGGTGGACGACGAGCCCGAGATCTGTGCCCTTTACTGCCGCTGGTTGGAGCAAGAGGGGCATACGTGCCGAGCGGTCCACTCCGCCACCGCGGCCCTGGCCGAACTGGGCAGCACCCCCTGCGACCTCATGCTCTTGGACATCAACATGCCGGAGGTGACCGGCATCGAGATCCTGCAACAGGTCAAGGAGGGCTACCCGGACCTGGCGGTGGTCATCGTCACGGCGATGCAGGATCGGGAGATCGCCTTCGGCGCCATGCGCCTGGGGGCGGACGGCTACTTGAACAAGCCGGTCAACAAAATGGAACTCACCCTGCTGGCCGCCAATGCCATGATGCGCCGCCAGGTGGAACGGGAACACCGGCGCCGCCAGGAGGAGTTGTCCGGGCTCGTTAGCGAGAGAAATGCCAAGCTGGCAGCGGCCTACGAGGAGTTGCAGCGCAGTCACCATCAGATCCTCCAGCAGGAGAAGATGGCCGCCATCGGTCAGCTGGCCGCCGGCGTCGCCCACGAGATCAATAACCCCACGGGCTTTATCGCGAGCAATCTCGGGACCCTGGGCAAGTACATCGAGCGGCTGGCCGCCTGCATCCGCGAGCAGGGGGAGCTGTTGGCCGCCCACGCCCCGGCCGAGGCCGTGAGCCAACACCTGGCCAACCGACAGCGCCTGAAGATCGACTATATCCTCAAGGATGCCGCCGATCTCATTGATGAATCCAAGGAGGGGACCGAACGGATCAAGAAGATCGTGCAGGGGCTGAAAAACTTCTCCCGCAAGGATCAAGAGGTGTGCCAGCTGAGCAATATCAACGACTGCATCGAGAGCACCTTGAACATCGTCTGGAACGAACTGAAATACAAGACCACGGTCAGCAAGGAGTTGGGCACGCTGCCGTTGACCGCATGTTTCCCCCAACAGCTGAACCAGGTGTTCATGAATGTGCTGGTCAATGCCGCCCATGCCATCACCGCAAACGGTGAGATCCACATCCGCACCCGGGATGAAAACGGAGTCATCGCCATCACCATCGCCGACAACGGCTGCGGCATCCCGCCCGAGAATCTGGCCAGGATCTTCGAACCCTTCTTTACCACCAAGGAGGTCGGCAAGGGGACCGGCCTCGGCATGAGCATCTCGGCCGAGATCGTCAAGAGACACCATGGCGAGATCAGTGTGGCCAGCGAGGTGGGTAGGGGCACGACCTTTACCATCACCCTGCCGGTGAGCGAGAGGCTTGAACCGCGGGAAGGAGGTGGGATAGGGGCCACGGCGGATTAACAAAAATTCTCTTTTGCCGATCGTCAGTCATGGACTACAATCAGTGTTTGAACGCGCAGGAACACCAAGCCACGCCCGCGACAACACTTTTCCAAAGGCTTTCTCCCCGCGTTCGTGGTCGCCGTCCACCCCAGGTGCTGGTGGCGATGCCCCGGCCAGAGCCCATCCCCGACAATCCAGCCCTGAAAAGGAGTCCCCGCCATGAAAGGCCACACCGCAAAACCGATAGTGATTGCGATGGCCGTCTGGCTTACTCTCCTCGGTGCGTTCCTCTCCTGGCTGGTAGTGGACAGCCAGCGCCATGATACGCAGGCGGCGCGGATCACGGCCAACGCCGTGTTCCAACAGATCCTGATCAGCCGCCAGTGGAATGCCGCCCACGGCGGGATCTATGTCCCGATCACCGCCAGCACGCCCCCCAACCCCTACCTGCCCCTGGCCAACCGCGACCTAACCGCCACCAACGGCACCAAGCTGACCAAGCTCAACCCCTCCTACATGACGCGGCAGCTAGCGGAACTGGCCAGCCAAAACCAAAACGACATTCAGTTCCACGCCACCAGCCTCCAGCCGATCAGACCGGAGAACAAGCCCCTGGCCTGGGAGGCGCGGTGGCTCAAGAGCTTCGAGCAGGGGGTCAAGGAACAGGGGGCATTCTTCCAAGAGGGCACCTCCACCTGGTTCCGCTACATGGCACCACTCACCACCGAGGCCGCCTGTCTCCAGTGTCACGCCCAGCAGGGGTATCAGCTGGGCGACATCCGGGGCGGTCTCAGCATCTCCCTGCCGTATCCAACCCATAACTACGTCACTCTCCTGACCGGTTTTGGCGCAGTGGCAGCCATCGGCCTCTTGGTCATCTTCGTCGGTGGCACCTTTTATGAACGGAAGCGGCTGCTGTTCGATGCCATCTTCGACAACACCACTCCCACCTGTGTCGCCGATAGCAATTACACAATTCTCATGGCCAACGAATCGTACTGGACCGAGTTCGGCCCGCTGCCCAAGGGCAAAAAATCGATCAAGTGCCATGAACACCGACCAGGGCCATCCTGCCATACGGACCGTTGCCCGCTCACCCACATCATGAACGGGGAGCAAAAATTTGTCTGCGAGGCCAGCAAGGAGAAGGGAGGGGTCTCCCAGCACTTCATCGTCACCGCCAAGCCCCTGCTCGACTCCCGGGGTAAGCTGATTGTCATTGTCGAAAGTTTCCAGGTAATTACCGAGCGCAAGCAGGCGGAGAAGGCCCTAGAGGAGTCCAACCGCAAGTTGGAGGCCCTGAGCATGACCGATGGCCTGACCGGCATTGCCAATCGCAGGTATTTTGACGAGGTGCTGGCCCAGGAGTATGCCCGGCATGCCCGCTCGGGGGCGGAGCTCTCCTTGATCCTGTTGGATATCGACCTCTTCAAGGCCTTTAATGACTATTACGGCCATGTCAACGGCGACGATTGCCTCCGCCAGGTGGCCCGGGTGATCGCCAATTGCGCGGTCCGCCCCGCCGATCTGGCCGCCCGTTATGGCGGGGAAGAGTTCGCCTGCGTCCTGCCGGAGACCGACCGCAACGGCGCGATTGCCATCGCCGAGAAGATCCGCCAGGGCATCAGCGCCCGCGCCATCCCCCACCACGGGTCGGACGTCGCCGACCATGTCACCGCCAGTCTGGGGGTGGTCACGGTACAGTGTACCCCGGACGGCTCGGCCGTGGGCATTATCACCCAAGCGGATGCGCTGCTGTACCGGGCCAAGGCCAGCGGCCGCAACCGGGTGGAGTTCGCCGGGACGCGCGCCATGGCGGTGGGGATCAGCCGCAACCTGGTGCAGCTGGCCTGGAAGGACTCCTTCTGTTGTGGCAACCGGATGATCGACGCACAACACCAGACCCTCTTTCATCGCGCCAACGAACTGCTCGCCGCGATCCTCTCGGCTCGCCCCGCCACGGAGGTTGCCGCGATCATCGCCAAGCTATTGGCTGACATCGGCCACCACTTCCAGGATGAGGAAAAACTGCTCCACGCCATCGCCTACCCCGAGGTAAGTCAACACGCCGCGAAACACGCCAAACTGCTGGCCAAGGCCCACGAACTGTCACGGGAGTTCAACGCCGCCACCCTCTCGGTGGGCGATGTCTTCGAGTTTTTGGTCCAAGAAGTGGTGCTGTTGCATATGCTCAAGGTAGATCAAGAGTATATCCCGTTCCTTAGCGCTGCCGAACCAGAGCCGGTTGGTCCGCCAGCTTGAGCTAATGGCGCCGGGAGCGCAACGATACCGCCGTTGACCCCCCTACGCCTCGGACGTAGGGGGCCTGGCCCTTTCATGGGCACCGCATGGGGGAGTGGAGCTATTGGCTCAGGCGAGGAAACGGCCGGTCACGGCAGGGGGGGCATGGCCAGCAACCCAGCCACCTCTTCTTGCAGGCGGGTGGCCAGGAGCTGCTTGTCGGCCGGCTTGAACAAGGAGGTGTCGATGGGGGCACCCAGGCGGATGGTAACCCGGCCCGGGGTGGAGAGGAGTCGGCCCTTGGCCAGCACCTGATGGGTGCCGCTGATGGCCACCGGCACCAGGGGGACGCCCGCCTTGATGGCCAGGGCCATGGCCCCGCTCTTGAAGGGCATGAGCATGCCGTCCGGGCTTCTGGTCCCTTCCGGGAAGATGATCACCGAGGTGCCGTCCTTGATCCGCTGGGCCGCCTCGTTTAGACTCTGCAAGGCCTGCCGCCCCTTGGAACGGTCCACGGAGATGTAGCCCGCGGCCCGCATCCCGGCCCCAAAGATGGGGATGGCAAACAACTCCTTCTTGGCCATCCAGCGAAAATCAATCCCCAGATAGCCCTGCAGGGCAAAGATATCAAACTGGCTTTGATGGTTGGCGGCAAAGATATACGGCCCGGCCAAGGCGAGCTGCTCCCGCCCCGCTACCGTGACCCGCGCCCCGGCCAAGCAACAGATAAAACGAGCCCAGCGCCTGGGCAGGTGTTGCACTTGGGCCGCCGACAGCCGCAAGCAAAAGATGGAGCAGATGGCGACCACGCTGGTCACGAAGGTCAGGAAGGGGGTCATGACGAGCACGAGGAGTGCCCGCGGGTAGTTAAGGATGCTCATTGGCGTATCCGCGATAAGGGGGTTAAGCCAGGACCACCTCAGCCGGCAGGCGAGGTGTTGGCTTGATTATCATGTTGATTTCGTTGATCTTTGAGAGTATCATGGCGCCACGCTGAAAACAACTGCAAAATCCTGCTGGTGACTACTCAGGTCTATGGGCTGTAGAGGGTTAGACTATTAGCAACAAAACACGAGATACAAACATTGCGTAAACCATCATGCACCCCTCTTGTGTGCCTAACAGCCTACACTCTATAGCCTAAACAACCTAAGTTGTTACTCCCGATCATCATGAGCCAGACCACCCCGCCAGATCCCTTTGGCGCCATCTCCATCGCCCGGCCAGATGCACCCGCCCCTCCTGGTCGCGCCATGGCCAAGCCGCCGCGGCCGCCACAACCGCCACCATTTCCCAGACACGGTCTCCCCCCCAGAGCCAAGCAGCCCTTCTCCTTCTCCCTGCTCCTCTCCCTGCTGGGGGGGGCAAGCATCATCTACCTGCTCTCTGGTTATCTCCTGGTCCCTTATCTGATCAAAACCGTGCTCAGCGAACGCCTGGGCCGGGATCTCGACCGGCCGGTCACCATCGGCCATGCCCAGTTCAACCCCCTCACCCTGCGCCTCACCCTGCTAAACGGCATTGTCGGCCCCCGGCTCTCCGACCCAGGGGACAAGGTGGATCCGCTCCTCTCCTTCTCTGCCCTGGCCATGGACCTGGAGGCTAGCTCCCTGCCGCGCCGGGCCTTGATCTGCCGGCAACTGACCATCGATCGGCCTTACCTCCACCTGGTCCACGACCACGACCACAGCTACAACCTCACCGCCCTGTTCCCGGACCCGAATCAAAGCGGCAGCCCCATCCCCGCCTGGCTCACCCTGCTCGTGGGCCGGCGCTACGCCATCACCAATATCGCCATCAGCAACGGCGAGGTCATCTACGACGACCTGCCCGCCGCCAAGGTCCACCACCTGGAAGAGGTGACCCTCACCCTGCCGGCCATCACCAATATCGCCCAACCCAACAATGCCCCTGGCCAACCCCGGCCGGCAGGAGAGCAAGAGCTCACACCCAGCTTCTCCGCCCGCATCAATGGCACCCCCGTGGAGATGGGCGGTCAGGCGCGGATGGGGTCCGGCGAGATGGCGGCCCGTCTGACCCTGAAGATGAACGACCTCTCCTTGGCCGCCTACAAGGATTACCTGCCCGTGGTCCTGGGGATCGAGGCCTTGAGCGGTCAGGCCGATCTGGACCTGGATCTGCTCTACGACGCAACACTGACGGAGAAGCTGCGTCTCACCGGGACCATCTCCCTGCGTAGCGCCCGGGCGGAGGGCAAACACGGACAATTCAACCTGGAGAGCGGCCGGATCAAGGGGTGGTTCGCCCCCTTTGGCAAGCGATTCCATGCCGATGAGATCAGCCTGCGCCACCCCGTTTGGCAAAGCGCGGCCGACCAGCCCGTCCCTTGGCCCGCTCTGCTGGCGGCCATCCTCCCCCTCTCCGCCGACCAGGGAGAGGGGGTGACCGTGGACCAACTACAGATCACTGATGGTGAAATCCTGGGCGCCGCCACCCCGACCACCCCAGCCAGCCGCTGGCAGGCCATCGACGCCGCCATCAACACCGCGCCCCTCGCCCCCGGCGATCCCAATGGGCCGAAGCAAGCCTTCTTCACCATGAACACCACCAGCAACACGGGCTCCGGCATCAACCTCCAGGGGAGCGCCACCACCGCGCCCTTGGCGGCCAAGGGGCTGTTGGTGATCAGCAAGGTCGACATGGCGACCATCCACGAGCTGGCCACGGCCATGGGTATCGCCCTGCCGGTGAGCCAAGGGAGCGTCGAACAACTCCAGACCAACTTCAGCCTTACCAAGGATGGCGGCCAAGCCCCGCTCTTGGCCCTGGAGCCGCTGAACATCCAGGCCAAGGAGTTGAAGATCGAGTATCACGGCCAACTCCTGGAGGTCCCGGTGTGGCAGAGCGAGCAGGGCTCTTTCTCTGCCAACGACCCGGTCCTACACCTGGGCCGAGTCAGGCTGCAACAGGCCAAGCTCACCTGCCAACGGCAGAGTGTGGACGGCTCCTGGCGCACCCTGTTGACGGAGGAGGGGGGGCAAGCCAACCCTCAAGCCCCTGGCCAACAAGCGGGGACAGGGCACAAAGTCCCCATTGACCTGGCCAGCCTCGACCTGACCAATGGCAGGCTGGTCATCGAAAACCATGGCCCGCCGGATATCAGCCTGCGCCTGGAACGGTTCGACCTCCAGGTGGACCAGCTGGAGCCGAAGCAGGCAAACAACCTAAGCGCCGCGGCCATGCTGGACGACAAGTTCCCCATCCAGGCCAGCGGCAACTTCACCCTCTCCCCCTTTAGCGCCACCCTGAACATCCAGGCCCCCGACCTGCCGCTGGCCTCTTTCCAACCGGTGCTGGCACGCTACTTCGCGAGCCCCATGGGCGGCTCCCTGAGCGCCAATGGCACCTTGAGCCTGCCCAGCCTCGACTACCAAGGGCAATGGGCCGTCACTTCGCTCACCGCCCCGCCCTTGAGTTGCCGACGCATGAGCGGCGAGGGCACTCTCTTTCGGCTGCGCCCCCTGGCGCTCTCCATCGACCGCCTGGGGCTGGAGAACCCGGTCTTGCAGGTGACGGCCAACGCCAACGGCTTCCCGGAGCTGCCGGTCATCATGCAGCCCGGCTGGCAACCAGCCGCGACCCCGGCTCAGGCCAGCGTCACGATCAAGGCCATCGATCTCTACGACGGCAGGTTGACCTACGACTTCCCCGGTCCGCCCGGCTTCACCCTGAGCAGCGAACAGCTCGACGGCACCATCAGCGACTTCACCGTGGCCCGGGATCAGGCCATCCCCTTCGACCTCAGCGGCACCTTGGAGGGGAAGGGCGAATTCACGGCCCAAGGCCAAATCACCCCCTTTGCCAGCCAACCGGGGTTGACCATGACCAGCCGTGTCGACGGCCTGCCCCTCACTGCCCTGGCCCAACTCCTTGAGCCCCTGTGGGGTTTTACCATCAAGGCCGGCGCCCTCGATTTCGCAAGCACCCTGACCTATGAGCAGACCCTGATCCATGACACAAGCCAGCTGACCCTCCATGACCTGGCCTTGGGTAAACCCTTGGCGGCCCAGGCCATCAAGGCCATCGGCACCACCTGGCAGAGCCTGCCCCTGATCCAGGCCATGGGCCAGGATGCCACCGGCGCCATCACCTTCACCGTGCCCATTGACGGCCGTACCGACACCGGTTTCACCTACCCCCAGGGGATGAAGGATTTCTTGAAACAACTCCTGCTCAAGGCCTCGGTGGCGCCGGTCAACCTGTTGAGCGACCAACACAAGGCAGCGGCCGATACCCTGGAGTTCGAACCCGGCTCCGATCACCTAGGTCCGGAGGCGGAAGAGCAGTTGCGGGAGCTTGCGGCCCTGCTCAAGGATCGCCCGTTGCTCACCGCAACACTTGTGGGCTTGGCCGACAGCAGCGCCGACAGCAAGGCCCTGCTCCGCGCCAAAAAAACAGCCAAGGGGCCAGGGGCGATCAACGACGAACTCCTCCTGGTCCTGGCCTCCATGCGGGCCCAGGCCGTGCATGACTTTTTGGCGGGCCAGGGGGTGGCCCCCCGGCAGCTGCGCCTGGCGCCCCAGGAACTCATCGCCACCAGCAAGGCAGGGCGCAAGGGCCACCAAGTCGCCATCACCCTCGGGGTGGCCGGTGGACCTTAGGCCTAGAGCCTCGCTCCCAGCCTAGCGCCCAGACCCCGGGCTCTCCTGGCGCGGCCCTTGATCGACCCCATCGCGGTACCCTTTATTGTAGGCCTTGCGCAGGATAGGATTATTCACCCCATCACCCTGGAGATGGGGGCCTTGCCCTGCCCTGCCATCCCGCAGACCATCCTGATGGAACGCCTCCACTTGCTGCGGCTCCGTCTTGCGGCCATAGATGATGGAGGTGGCGCAGTTATGTAAAATCATCGTGCCAATCACAGCCATCACCACCCACGCCAGCACCCAGCCAACCTTGGTGTACATGGGGACCGGCGCCTTGGCCGTCCCTGCATCTCGCTTATCCATCCTCTCTCCCCCTCGCCCCGTTCGGTTTGTTACGCTATCGGCATGACCCCGTCAACTCTTGCCGTGCCACCATCATCTAAAGGATTTGCACCAAGCCGGCAATAAAAATGAAGCTTCATTCATTTTTTCTTGCGTTTCCTCTTCTCCTCCGTTTTAATGCTTAAGCTGTTTTACCACCAGTAGAATAGCGTATGTGGCGGCAGCGCCTTTTCCCTGCATGAAAAATGATGGAATCGCAAGAAGTCGTGAAGCTGACCATCTGCCAATGTAATTTCAATAGGTTACGGGGCGTGCCAGCGGCGGTTGAGCGTTTTTTGCGAAACCGTCAAAAATCCATCCCACTCTATCATTTCAACATCAAGGAGGGTTTCACCGATGAGTCACAAGGACACACTGTTTTCCAGGGCGGGGATATCATTTTTCTTCCTGCTCCTCTTACTCTGCCTGACGACGGGCCCCGCCCTTGCCCTCACCAACGACGACTGTCTCGGTTGCCACGGCGACCAGGCGATGACGACCCAAAAAGATGGCCAGACCCTCAGCCTCTATGTTGACGAAGCGACCTTCAAGGAGACCGTTCACGCCGCCAACGGCTGCGTCTCTTGCCACGTGGAGGCCGAGGTCGAGGGCGATGAGCACCCCTTCCCCATGGCCGCGGTGGATTGCGCCAGTTGCCATGACCAGGTCGGCGAGACCTACACCCAGAGTGCCCACGGCGTGGCCATGGCCAAGGGGGACAAGTTCGCTCCCAAGTGTAAGGACTGCCACTCCCAGCACAACATTCTGAAACCCACCGATCCCCGCTCCACCACCTACCCCTTGAACATCCCCTTTACCTGCGGCCGCTGCCACCAGGAGGGGTCGTCCATGACCGCCACCCACGAGTTGAACAAGCACAACATCACCCAGAACTACTCCATGTCGGTGCACGGCAAGGGGTTATTCGAAGACGGGCTGATCGTCACCGCCGTCTGCAGCAGCTGCCATACGGCCCATGACGTGCGCAAGGCCTCGGACCCCCTCTCCAGCGTCAACCGCAACAACATCGTCCACACCTGCAACAAATGCCATGTGGGCATCGTGGACAAATTCAACAAATCCGTGCATAGCCCCCTGGTCACCAAGACCGACAAGAAGTTGCCGGTGTGTGTCGACTGTCACACCGACCACTCCATTTCCCAAGTCCACCAAAAGGACTTCCGGCTGATCATCGCCAAACAGTGCGGCAACTGCCATGAACACCAGACCGAGACCTACCTGGAGACCTATCATGGCCGGGCCTCCATGCTGAAAGGGGGTGAACGGACCGCCAAGTGCTCGGACTGCCATGGCTCTCACAGTATCATGCCGGCCCAGGACCCCACTTCCAGGATCAACACGGCCAACATCGTCCAGACCTGCTCCGCCTGTCACCCCAATGCCAACCTGAGCTTCACCACCTACCTGACCCATGCCACCCACTCCAGCCATGACAAGGATCGGTACCCCTATCTCTTCTACACCTTCTGGGCGATGACCGGTCTCTTGGTCGGCACCTTCGGTTTCTTCGGACTGCACACCATCCTCTGGGTGCCGCGCTCCCTCATCGAGCGGTTGAAGGCAATGACCAACGGCGGTCCTCACTGACCGCCGGATCGCAGTTGTTCATCGAGACAAGGGCATATTAAAAAAAGTACGCAACTCAACTCTACGAAAAGGACAAGAGCCATGGTCAAGACACCAACCCTGTATATTGAACGATTTACCGTCTTCCAGAGATCCATCCATCTGCTGATCATCCTGAGCTTCCTGACGTTGGCCATCACCGGCATGGCCCTGAAATTCGCCATGGAGGATTGGGCCGCCTGGATCGCCGCCATGTCGGGCGGCTTTGCGGTCCTCGGCGCCCTGCACCGCTTCTGCGCCGTCATCACCTTCTTTTACTTCTTCCTGACCATGATCCTGCTCTACACCTCCTGGAAGGAATCGGGAAAGAACATCTTTGCCTTTATCTTCGACCCCGAGGGGTTGGTCCCCAACCTCAACGACTTGAAGGAGATGATCGGCACCTTCAAGTGGTTCTTCGGCGGCAAACGCCCCTACTACGGCCACTGGATCTATTGGGAGAAGTTCGACTTCATGGCGGTCTTCTGGGGTATCGCGGTCATCGGCTCATCGGGCCTGGCCCTGTGGTTCCCGGTGCAGTTTTCCCGCTTCTTCCCCGGCTACTGGCTCAACATCGCCACCATCATCCATAGTGACGAGGCCCTGCTGGCAGCGGGCTTCATCTTTACCATCCACTTCTACAACACCCACCTGAGGCCGGAGAAGTTCCCCCTGGATCCGGTCATCTTTGTCGGCAAGATCACCGTGGCCGAGCTGAAACACGAGCGGCCCCGGGAGTACGACCAACTGGTCGCCGCCGGCGAACTGGACCGCGCCCTCTCCCGCCGGGCGCCTACCGGCTGGCTGACACGGATGGCCACCGTCTTCGGCATCTTTGTGGTCTCCACCGGCTCGGTACTGGTGGTATCGATCATCATCACCATGTTCAAATACATCCAGCACCACTAAGTATCGGAGCTGTCCAATAAAAAAAAGGCCCACTGGAGACTAACTCCAGCGGGCCTTTTTTTTATTGGACAGCTCAGGTTGATTAGGCTATAGGCTGTTAGGCTGTAGGGAAAAGAACGGCCCCTATGATGACCTCGGCAGGTCGTGGATCACCTCTGCCGCCGTTGCCTAACAGCCTACAGACTAACAGCCTACAGCCTTTCCCTCTGCCTCCATGAACGACTACCTCTCCCTCATGCCCAAGGCCGATCACGCCGCCATCAAGGGGCTCCGTGCCCGGCTCCATGAGCGCTACCGGCAGGAGAAAAAGGGCTTTCTCCGCTTCCGCGAACCCTTCGACTCCTTGGCCGGCATCCGGGCGCAATCAGTTGATTTCACCAGTGATGCTGTACGCATCGGCGCTCGCGAGGAGTTGGACGCGGAGAGCTTCGCCCGGGTGGAGAGGGCCATGCGGGCCTTCATCCCCTGGCGCAAAGGGCCGTTTCAGGTCTTTGGCCTGGAGATCGACGCCGAGTGGCGGAGCTGTCGCAAGTGGCAGCGGGTCGCCCCGCTCCTCCCCGACCTGCGGGGCAAGGTGGTGGCCGATATCGGCTGCAACAACGGCTACTACATGTTCCGCATGGCCCCCCGGCAGCCGGCCGTGGTCCTGGGCTTCGAGCCCTTTGTCCAACACTACTTCGCCTTTCAGGCCTTAAACGCCCTGGCCGGCCAGGAGCACCTGCATATCGAGCCCTTTGGGGTGGAGGATATCACCCTCTTCCCCACGAGCTTCGATTGCATCTTCCTGATGGGGATCATCTACCACCGCGTCTCGCCGGTGGAGATGCTGCGCGACCTGAAACAGGCCATGCGGCCCGGCGGCACCCTGATCGTCGAGTCCCAGGCCATCCCCGGCGAGTTGCCCGTGGCCCTGTTCCCGGAGAAGACCTACGCCAAGGTCCCGGGGACCTTCTTTGTGCCCACCCCCTCCTGCCTGATAAACTGGCTGAAGCGCGCCGGTTTCACGGCCATCGAACTCTTTGCCCAACACCCCATGACCCCCGAGGAGCAGCGGCGCACCGAGTGGATGACCTTTGAGTCCTACAGCGACTTCATCGACCCCCACCAGCCGCAACTGACCATCGAAGGGTATCCCGCCCCCTGGCGCGTCTACGTCAAGGCCCGGGTCTAAGGGCCTCGGCAAGAAATAAGCGTCCAAAGATTGCGCCGGATTCCGGTTCGGCTT
>CAYSFY010000118.1:12102-13559 GCA_964430285.1 uncultured Desulfobulbia bacterium | reverse complement strand
CTGTGATAGGGTGATCGGAATGAAGCACCCTTTTGACAAATTAATAGACAGGGAGATGGCAATGATAAAGAGGTACGGAGTGTTCATGGTGGCGGCAGTGTTGGTGGCCGCGACGGCCCAAGCCGGGGAGCGGGAGGGGTGCAAATTGTGCGGCATGTATATTGACCAGTTCCTGAAGACCAGCGCCATTATCACCACCAAGGGCGGGGAGGTGGAGCGGACCTGCGGCGGGGCCGATATGCTGCGGCTGGTGGCGGACGCCGGTGGCCCGGACGCCTTTTCGTCGGTGATTGTCCATGACTGGGTAAGCGGCAAGGAGATCGCGGCGGCGGAGGCCACCTTTGTCATCGGCAGCGACCAGGTGCCGGACATGATCCCCAACGTCATCGCCTTTGCCGATCAGGGAGGGGCCAAGGCCTTCATCGCCGAGCATGGCGGTGAAGCCATCACCTTTTCCCAGGCACTGCTGGCGGTGTCGCCCATGGGCATGACCATGCCCAACCGGGTGAACTCGGCGATCCCCCCGCCCAAGGGGTCCTTGAACGTTGGCGTAGGCTTCATGAGCATGGCGGCGGACAACCTGAAGATGGGGTCCGACGAGGTGTCGGTGGCCAAGTTCTATGCGGCCACCGGCAAAAAGATGGCCCCCAAGAAGATGGAGGGCTCCGGCACCATGGTCATGGCCAACTACGGCTTCAGCGACCGCCTCTCCCTCACCGCCAAGATCTCGGACCTGGACAAGACCATGACCTCGGCCAAGAAGATGGGGGGCGACGTGGTCACCGACAACAGCGGCATCACCGATCTCGACCTCAAGCTGCGCTATAACCTGTGGCGGGACGACTACTACAGCAAGTTCATCACCTTGATGGCCATGGCCACGCTGCCCACCGGCGACTTTGACACCGACTTTGCCAATGCCACCACCAACATGCCTGGCCTGCAGATGGGCACGGGCAGTGTCAACCTGGGCGCCGGGGTGCTGGGCTCAATCCGTTTTGGGGACTTCTGGGTCCATGGCGAGTTGGGCCACCTGGTCAACCGGGAAAACGGCGATGAATACGACTTTGGTGATGTCACCAAGCTGGGGGCGGCCGTGCACTACACCCCCAACTACGACCTGATGCTGGGTCTGGAGTTGGATGGCACCGAGACCGGTAAGAACGAGTTCCACGGGGTGACCATGGACAACAGCGGCGGCCGGGCCATCACCTTGACCGCGGTCGGCAGCTGGCGTTTCATCTCGGCCTGGGGCGGGAACTTTACCGTGAACGGCAGCTACGGGGCACCCCTCTATCAGGACCTCAACTGGTACGGCCTGGAGACCCACTATGCCGGTACGGCAATGGTGAACTATTCCCACCGCTTCAATTGGTAGGGATAACGATGAGGTGCGACAGTGTTGTCTGGATAAGAGCTTGCTCGAAGCTCCCCCTCCCTTTACGGGAGGGGGTTGG
>CAYSFY010000118.1:7735-12092 GCA_964430285.1 uncultured Desulfobulbia bacterium | reverse complement strand
GTGAAGAGGGTGTATATCAGGCAGTTGCCAATTCCCCCCTCCCCTAACCCTTGCAAGGGGGAGGGGATTATTTTGTGGGAAATCGCTACTGCAAGTTTCTGACCGGACAACACTGAAGTTGCGTTGATTTAAGGCCGGGATCTATTTTTTCCGGGACCAAATTGTCCCGGAACTTGTCCTAAAAACAGAGACAGGCACTTACACGATCGGTGTAAGTGCCTGTCTCTGTTTTGGCCGATGAGGAGTAGCGAGTTCCGCGCGTCGCTCGGGCCGGGAGGGGTGCTTCTTCTTTTTGGCCATGGGCAATCATGATGATTGTGGGTCAGGGCGGGTTGCCTTGCCACAAGGGCGTATTGCGGATGGGAAGGGGTTGACGCCCGCCCGCCTCCTTTGGTACGGTACGGCGATCGGTCAACGCTTATATAAACCCCAGAGAGCAAAGGAGTGGTGCCATGGAGAAGCCGAGGGTCAACTTTCGTGTCGATGAACAGCGTTGCATCCAGTGTGGAGAGTGCGCGGCCGACTGTCCGGCCGGGGTCATCACCATGGAGGGGTTCCCGCGATGCGACGAGGAGGGGGGGTGTTTTCGCTGCCAGCACTGCCTGGCCGTCTGTCCCACCGCCGCCGTGTCGATCATGGGCAAGGATCCGGACCTGAGCGAGCCGTTGGTCGGTGCCTTTCCCGCGCCAACGCAGCTGGCGGCCCTGATCAAGGGCCGGCGCTCAACGCGGCGCTACCGCGACGAGGACGTTGCCCCCGCCCTGATCGACGAGATCTTAAATGTTGCCTGTTATGCCCCCACCGGGGTCAACACCGAGGCGGTACTCTTTACCGTGGTCCGCGAGCGCGCGGTCATGGACACCCTGCGCCGGGAGGTCATGGACCGGCTGGGGGGGCTCAAGGCGAGCGGCGGCCTGCCGGAGGGATTTATCGGTCAGTATCTGGGGTGGGCGGTCAAGGTCTGGTTGGAGGAGGGGCGCGACGTCATCTTTCGGGGCGCCCCCCACCTGCTGATCACCAGCGCCCCCAATGCCTCCCCCTGTCCGGCCCAGGACACCCTGATCGCCCTCACCACCTTCCAACTGCTGGCCCATAGCCACGGACTGGGCACGGTGTGGGACGGCCTGTTCATGATGGCCTTCTCCCTCTGCCCCGACCTGGGGGAGAGACTCGGTATCCCGGAATCACACCTGGTGGGCTACGCCATGGCCTTCGGCAACCCGGCCGTGACCTATCAGCGCACGGTGCAGCGTGGCCCGGCCCTGGTCAATGTGGTGCGTTGAGGAGGGGATGGGGGCTGCCGCCATGGCCTTTCCGTGCGGCAGTCTGTGTTTGCCGGCAGCCTTTGATCTTGATTTCCGCCTTTTCCTCACCTCACCATCAATCACCCGATGCCTATCCAGCCCCTGTCCCAAGGGGCACACCACCGCCTGACCCCTGGCCACCATCCTTACCGCTGAAGTCAATCTCTTCCAGGGACCCTTGCTTTGTGCCTCACCGGGCTGATGTCATGGTAAAACCTTGACTTCAAGCATGGGCCGTTGTCTTGAAAAAGGTAGACACCCTGCTGGACACGGTGGAGAGATCGGGCATGACCCTGGGTTTCCTTGAATATCGGGAAGCTGGTGAAGGCCGAAAGTCTGGGGGTGGGCCGTACTCTGGGGCCTGCGCACGGGGGCTTCTGCTTGCACCCACAGCTTTTGATCCTTAGGGGTTTGGGAAATGATGCAAGACCGCCAAAGGGGTGGCCGAGGTGTGGGGTGTCTCCCCTGCCGATAGTGAATACGAATACCCTGCCATGTCGTCGGGATGACCGGACCCGCAGGAGATGGTCATTGACATGATCATGTCCCTATCTTAGAATAAATCCATGATAAATTTAAATATCAATGAGGCTAAGGCCCACCTTTCAAGCTACCTTGCCAGAGCCGCGAAGGGGGAAAGAATCGTTATTTGCAAGCGGAATAAACCGGTTGCGGAAATCCTCCCCATTAAGGTAACGGTCAAGCAGAATAGGCCTATCGGCTTGGCCGCCAAGGAATATCCTTTCTTGGTCATCGACAAAGGTTTCTTTGAGCCTCTTCCCAAAGAGATACTTGATGCCTTTACCGGCCTTGAGTAGATGAATATCCTTCTCGATACCTGTGCCTTCCTCTGGCTCATTCTCGGTAGCGATGAACTTTCAGACACAGCACGGGATGCCTTTGTCAATCAGGACAATGAAATCTATCTCAGTGCCATTTCATGCTGGGAGATCAGTGTCAAGTGGTCACTGGGCAAACTAAATCTTCCCGTTGAGCCTGGGCAGTTTCTGTCCAAACAACGGATTCAGCACCTGATAGACCCACTGCCTTTGACGGAAGAAGCCACCTGCCACCTTTCTAAACTTCCGCAGTTTCATAAAGATCCCTTTGACAGAATCCTCATCTGTCAGGCGATTGAGCACTCCCTAATTATCCTCACCCCTGATCCTTTGATCTCCCAATACCCAATCCGCACTCTCTGGTGACGCCTTGGTCATAGCTTCATCGGCTTGAGGACGGCCCGTGTCAGGCGGATAGGCCAGCTGGCAGGGCCGGTAAGAGGTGATTGGACCGCTGATCAGCAATCTGTATGCCCGCACCCTTCTCCCCCCATCCGCACCACCACCCGATGCCGCACCAACCCCCGCTCCAAGGGGATCACCCCACCGGCCAAGCGCTGGCCATCCATCTCCACCCAGGCCACCCCGCGCGCAACGCCATGGGGATTCTCCACCTCGATCTTATAGATTGTCTCCCCGTGGCCATAGCGTATGGTGAACCCCGGCCAGGTTGGCGGGATCACCGGCAGGAGCCGCATTTGATCCCCCGCCACCTGTAACCCCAGCACCTCTTCCACCCAGGCCCGGTACATCCAGGCGGCGGAGCCGGTATACCACGACCAGCCACCTTGGCCGACCCGGCCGGGCAAGCGGTAGACATCGGCGGCCACCACGTAGGGTTCGACCCCGTAGTGCCAGGCCGCTTCCGCGTCGCGGCTGTGCTCGATGGGGTTGATCATGCGCAGGAGCTCCACCGCCCGTCCGCCATCGCCCTGGCGGGCCATGGCCATGGCGAGCCACAGGGCGGCGTGGGTGTACTGGCCGCCGTTCTCCCGCACCCCGGGGGGGTAGCCCTTGATGTAGCCGGGGGAGGGGTGCGCGTGTTCAAAGGGGGGCTCGAACAGCAGCACCACCCCCTCTTCCGGGCGCACGAGATGGTCCCAGGCCGCATCCAGGGCCTGGGTCGCCCGTGCCGGATCAGCGGCCCCGGAGAGCCAGGCCCAGGACTGGGGCAGGGAGTCGATGCGGGCCTCGCGGTTGGCGGCCGAGCCCAGCAAGGAGCCATCGTCAAAGGTCCCCCGCAGATACCACTCCCCGTCCCAACCCGCCTGCTCGATGCGCTGGCTCAGGGCGTAGCGCTCCTCGCCATAGCCGAGAGCGAGGGCCGGTTGCTCCACGATGCTCGCCAGCTCCGCCATCCCCTGCAACACCTCGCATAGGAACCACCCCAGCCACACGCTCTCGCCC
This sequence comes from uncultured Desulfobulbia bacterium, assembly GCA_964430285.1. Classification (GTDB taxonomy): domain Bacteria; phylum Desulfobacterota; class Desulfobulbia; order Desulfobulbales; family VMSU01; genus VMSU01. The sequence continues at coordinate 8,542 of CAYSFY010000118.1, read as the reverse complement.
CTGCCAGCGGCGCCCACCAGGTTCATGCCGTCGTTCCAGTCGCCGGTGCCCATCAGCGGCAGGCCGTGGGGGCCTTGGGTCAGCCCCCGGCTCACCGCGCGCCGGCAGTGCTCGAAGAGGGTGGCCCGCTCAAAGGTGACCTCCGGGGTGGCAAAGAGTTCGTGCTGATCCGCCGTCAGCTGCGGGGCATTCAAAAAAGGGATCTCGCTCTGTAGAATTGCCCGATCGCCGGTGGTGCGCACGTAATGGGCCACCACGTAGGGGAGCCACAGCAGGTCGTCGGAGATGCGCGAGCGGATGCCGGCGCCGGCGGGCTCGTGCCACCAGTGCTGGACATCGCCCTCCTTGAACTGGCGGCTGGCAGCGAGCAGGATCTGCCCGCGGGCCAGTTCCGGTCGAGCATAGAGGAAGGCCATGACATCCTGCAACTGGTCGCGGAAGCCGAAGGCGCCGCCGGACTGGTAAAAGGCGGCGCGGCCCCAGACGCGGCAACTCAAGGACTGGTACTGCAGCCAGCGGTTGATCAACAGGTCGGCGGAGAGATCCGGGGTGTGCACCTCAATGGTGCCCAATAGCCCGTCCCACCACCCCTTGCTGGCCGCCAAGGCCTGGTCAAAGGCCTGATCTTCCTGGAAACCCTGGACCAAGGTCCGGGCCTCGGCCCTTGACCCGGCCTGGCCCAGCATGCAGAGGATATCGCGCACTTCGCCCGCCCCCATCTCCAGGACAACCCGGACCACCGCGCAGGGGTCGAGCCCGGCGCCGGTGCGTTTGGAAAGGCGGGTCAGCTCCATGGCCGCCGGGTTG
>CAYSFY010000118.1:4049-7725 GCA_964430285.1 uncultured Desulfobulbia bacterium | reverse complement strand
CGCCGCCGTGGGAGTCGGCCCCGGGGGTGATGGCCACAAAGGCCACCCGTTCCCCGTACTCGGGGTGATAGGGGTTGTGGGCCAGCACGCTACCGGCCTCCTCGTCCCAGTGGGTGCTCACGTGCATCTGCGACCCCTCGCGGGTCTCGCCCAGGGTCAGCTCCACATAGTAGGTGACCGAGAGCCTCCGCCGCCGCGCCGAACCGTTGGTGAGCCGCAACCGTTGCAGCTTGATGGGTTGGCCGCCATGCTCATCCACCGGCACCATCAGGGTCAACTCCTGCTCGATGCCATGGCTGTTGTGCTCGAACACCGTGTAGCCCGCCCCGTGCCGGGCACGGTAGGCACTCTCCTCGCCGATGGGCGCGGCAGTGGGCGACCAGTAGCGGCCGCTCTCCTCGTCGCGGATGTAGATGGCCTCGGTGGCCGGGTCCAGCACCGGGTCGTTGGACCAAGCGGTCAGGCGATTGCGCTGGCTGTTGCCGAACCATGTGCAGCCGGCGCCGGTCTCGCTGACCATGGTGCCGAAGGTGGGGTTGCTGATCACATTCACCCACGGGGCCGGGGTGTTGGTGCTGGGACCGAGGTAGATGGCGTACTCGCGGCCGTCCGGGGTGAAGCCGCCCAGGCTGTTGAAGTAGTCGAGTTCCATGAAGGGGAGCGGGGCAGAGGCCTCCCGGGGGGCGCGTCTACGGGGCAGGGTCTCCCGCAAGGCAGGGGGCTCCACCGGGATGGCCAGTTGCTGGCTCAAGGTGCCCCGCCCTGCCACCAGCACCACGCTGGCCGCGGCCTTGAGCAAGCGCAGGTCCTCCGCCGGCAGGTGGTCCGCGCTCTGTAAGAAGATGGCGCCGGGCCGATCCGTGGCTGCTGACAGGGAGTGGCCCTGGATCAGCTGCTCCAGCCGTTCGCCTAAGGGGCGTTCGTAGCTGCCGGCCTCCTCGTTTAAAATCACCAGGTCGGCGGAGAGGCCGTGCAGGCGCCAATAGGTGTGGGCCTGGAGCAGCTGACGGACCAGGCGGATGTCCCGGGCCGCGTCGATGGTGATCAGCACCAGGGGCAGGTCCCCGGAGATGCCGTAGGCCCACAGGCCGGCCTGGCCCTTGCGGTTCTCCAGCAGCGTCTTGGCCGAGGCCCTGAGCAGGTGGTTGGGGAAGAGCAGGTGGCTGGCCAGCTGCTGGAAGCGGCGGGCATCGTCGGGCTGGATGCGCAGCATCTGCAACTGCTGCTGGGCCGAGCGCCAGGCAAAGTCCATGGCCCGCTCGCCGGCATGGGGGTCGCTGTACTTGTCAAGCAACAGCAGGACCTGGTCGCGGCTGCTGGCGGCCGCCAGCACCAGGGAGAGCCTGGCCCGTTGGCCGGGCTTCAGCTCGATGGTCCGCCTGAGGCAGAGCACCGGGTCCAGGACAAACCCTTCACTGTTGCCTAAGGCTTGCACCGCGCCCATGGCATTGGCAGGCGTGCGGCCCCGGCCGATAAAGCGGCCGCGGTCGGTCTCGAACTGGAACCCCTGGGCCGGCGGGTCCTGGTCACCGCTGCGATGCAGGGTCAGGGCGTGGGCCACGAACAAGGGGGGCTCCTCTTCACTACGCGGCCGGCGGTAGGCGAGCAGGGACTGTTGCTCATGGATCGCCTCGGTCTGGATGAACAGCTTGTTGAAGGCCGGGTGCTGGCGGTCGGCGTTGTGGGGGGCCATGGCGAGTTCGCAGTAGCTGGTGAGGTTGAGAGAGTGGTGGCGGCTGCTGCGATTGACCACGGTGATGCGCCGCACCTCCACATCGTCCTCCGGCGAGACGATGATCTCGGTCTCGCAGTGGATGCCGTGATCCAGGCGGCGGAACACGGCCCGCTCCAGGCTGACCTCCACGCTGTAGTCGCTAACCGCGCCCCCCACCGGCTGGTAGGTGGTGGACCACAACCGCTCCCCATCCGCCTCGTGGAGGTAGCAGAAGGTCCCCAGGGCATCGCAGGTCTGATCCGCCCGCCAGCGGGTCAGCTCCTGGCTCCCCCACTGGCTGTAGCCGCCACCGCTGTTGGTGACCATCAGGCCATAGCGGCCGTTGCTGAGCAGAATGGTCTTGGGGGTGGTGGTGTGCGGGGTGGTAAAGGTACTGCCGGCCGGCGCCACCAGCTCCGTTGCCAACAGGGTGGGCTCACTGCCCCGGGTGGAGATCAGGTGCAGCGGCGGCAGGGTGGGGATGCGCTCCTGAAGCAGGGCCTCGAAGGCCCGCACCCGCGAGTCGTTATGGAAGCGGCGGGGGAAGGGGTTCCCCTGGAGGAAGTTGGTCAGGGCCACAAAGGCCATCCCCTGGTGGTGGGCCATGTAGGCCTCGATGATCACCCCGCGCTTGCGCGGCGCGTTGCCCGGGTCACGCTGGGGCTGGCGGCTGAAATCCATGGCCTCGTAATAGCCGTAGTCGCCGAGCAGGCCAAGGTCGGCGAGCTGTTTCAGGTTGCTCACCGTCTCCTTGGGGGCCACGTTCAGGGCCAGGAGGGTGGCGTAGGGGGCGATCACCAACTGCTCCTCTAGGCCGCGCTTCAGGCCGAGCATGGGCACGCCAAAGGCCTTGTACTGATAGGTCTTGTTCAGGTCCAGATCGGCAAAGGCGGACTCGGAGATGCCCCAGGGCACCCCGCGCAGGCGGCCGTAGGCGATCTGCACCGCCACCGCCTCCCGGGCCGCCTTGTCCAACAGCGAGTTGCCGTAGGAGCGCTGGAAGAGCAGCGGCATCAGGTATTCGAACATGGTGCCGGTCCAGCTGAGCAGCACCCGCTGCCGGCCGATACCGCCGTAAGGCCGGCTCAGGGAGAACCAGTGCTCCAGGGGCACGTCGCCCCGGGCAATGGCCACGAAACTGCCGAGCCTGGCCTCGCTGGCCAGGAGGTCGTAACTGGAGGTGTCCAGGCGGTCGCTGGAGACGTTGTAACCGATGGCGAACAGCTTTCGTTTGCGGGCATAGAGAAAGCCCATCTCCATGCCGGCGGAGAGGTCGCGGATGGCGGCGAGCAGGCCCTCCGCCTGGCCCAGGGTCTCGCCGGCCAGCCACTGGGCCGTGGCAAAGGCGGTAAGCACGCGGTCGAGCCAGGGGAGCAGCGGCAGAGATCCCTGGGGCGGCTCCTGGCGCAGGGCGCGCAGCAGGGTGATGGCCGCGATGCGGTCATGGGCCAGGGCCGCAAGCGATGGGGCCTCGCTCAGTGCGTGGCGGATGGCCTGGATGGCCGCTCTGCCCAAGGGGGCCAGCTCATCCAAAGGCCTCTCCGCCAGGATCCCGATCCAGACGAGATAGCGCTCGCGGTTCTCGGCCCAGGCCGCGAGCTGTTGCGTAAGCTCGGCGGCCCACGGGAGGCGGCTCGCCGCCGCGATCACCGTCTGCGCATGGGGGTGCAGCTGTTGCTCCAGCTCCAGGAGGGCGTGTATGCCGGAAGGTGGCTCTTGCCACGCCGCTATAAGTTGGTCCAGGGCTGGGCCATGGGTGGTAGTGCCCCCCTCCGAGGCAGCGCCCTGTTTTAGGATCTCGCCGGTATCGGCCAGACCCAGGTAGGCCTTGGCCGTGAGCAGGGGGGCGTGCAGCAGCTCGCTCACCCCCTGCTCCAAGGCCCACAGGGCACCCAGCAGGTTGCCGCTGTCCACCGTGGAGACGTAGCGTGGTTCAAGGGGGGCCAGGGTCTCGATGTCGTA
>CAYSFY010000118.1:3269-4039 GCA_964430285.1 uncultured Desulfobulbia bacterium | reverse complement strand
CAGGCGGTCGATGGTGGCCATGGTGCGGCCGAGCCGGTCGATCACCTGGGTGATGGTCAGGTAGCCTGAGTCATGGGCAGCCAGGGCGCTGGTCAGCCACAGGCCGATGTTGGTGGGGCTGGTGCGCATGGCCAGGCGGCTCAGGTGGGAGACCTGGAAGTTGTCCGGCGGCAACCACGAGCTCTCCGCGTTGACAAAGGAGGAGAAGTAGCGCCAGGTCCGCCGGGCCACCTGCCGGAGAAAGCGCTGATCGCTCTCCGCAAGCGGCGGTGCCTGTTGCCGGGCAAGCGGGCGCAGGTTCAACAGCCAGCCCAGGAGTGGGGAGAAGAGCCACGCGAGCAGCCAAGGGGCGGCCTGGGCCAGGGTGGCGGGCCGCAACAGCCAGAGGGCGACCCCCACCACCACGCTGAACAGGCTCCCCAGGGCCAAGCTGGCGACAAAGAGCGATTGCCTGCGGCAGGCCTGCCACGGGGTGGCCTGGGCCGTCCACTCCAGCAGACCGCGCCGGGAGATCAGGCGACGGTAGCAGACGCGGATGATGGCGTCCACGGCCACGGCGGCCTGGTGGGGCAGCAGCGCGGCATCGGTCATGGCCCGCAGCAGGTCGTGACCGAGCTTCGCTGGGGTAAAGGTGCGTAACCCCTTGCGGGTGGTGGCCATGGTAAAGGGCTGGGCCAGGGGGTGGAAGAGGAGCTGCATGGCCACCACCAAGGAGGCGACGGCCCCGCTCCTGGGCGACACCAGCCAGGAGGTCAGCAACAGGCCAAGGC
>CAYSFY010000118.1:0-3259 GCA_964430285.1 uncultured Desulfobulbia bacterium | reverse complement strand
CGCGGGCACCAGGCTGCGGCGCAGGTTGTCCGCGATCTTCCAGCGCTCCAGCAGGGAGAGGGGGTTGGCGGCGCGGCCGCCGTTGGCCCGGGGGACCCGGGGCAAGATCCAGCCGGCGATCTGCCAGTCGCCGCGAATCCAGCGGTGGGCCCGTTTGCTGTAGCTCTGGTACCCTTGCGGGAACTCGTCAAAGAGCTCGATGTCGCTGGCCAGCCCCACCCGCACATGGGCCCCTTCGATCAGGTCGTGGCTCAGCACCCACTCGTCCGGAAAGCGGCCGGAGAGCACGCGGCTGAAGGCCCGGACATCGTAGATCCCCTTGCCGTGGTAGGAGCCCTCGCCGCTCAGGTCCTGGTAGAGATCGGAGACCGCCTGGGTGTAGGGGTCGATGCCCACGGCATCGGCAAACAGCCGGCTGAAGGGCGAGGCGCTGGTGCTGGGCAGGGTAGGGGAGACCCGGGGCTGGATGATGGTAAACGAACCGGCTACGATGTTGCCCGCCTCGTCGAAGCGCGGCTGGTTCAAGGGGTGGGCCAGGGTCTCCACCAGGCGCCGGGCCGTGCCGTGGGGGAGCTGGGTGTCGCTGTCCAGGGTGATGATGAAACGCACCTCGGTGAGATGCTCGGCATCCCCCACATGGACTAAGGAGGGGGCGGACTCGGGGCGGGTACCGTCGATGAGGCGGTTCAACTCCTCCAGTTTGCCCCGTTTGCGCTCCCAGCCGATGAACCGCTGCTCGGATGGGCACCAGGTCCGTTGACGATGGAAGAGAAAAAAGCGCTCCCCGCCATGGCGCTCATTGAGCTCGTTGAGGCAGGTGATAGCGGTGTGGAGCAGGGGGGCGTCATCCGGCCGGGTGGGGGTGGTTGCGTCGGTGAAGTCGGTGAACAGGCTAAAGAGCAGGTTGGCCTCCTTGTTGGCCAGGTAGCGGATCTCCAGCTTCTCCACCTCGGCGCGGATGGTCTCCTCGTTCACCAGCATCATCGGCACCACCACCAGGGTGCGGAAGGCGTCGGGAATCCCCTCGGCCTCGAAATCCATCTTGGGCAGGGTCTGGGGCGGCAGCAGGCGGGTGAACAGGTAGTTGACCACCTCAATGGCCAGCTGGCTCACCGGCAAGAGCAGGAGCAGCAACACCCCCAGGCGGATGACGGGGGTGGGCTGGGCCTGGCCGGAGCCGGGGGAGAGGGCCATCATGGCGATGGGGAGCAGGATGAGGAGCGAGCAGCCGCTGATGGCGAGGCCGTAGACTGTGGTGTGGTGGCGACGGATCGCGGCCAGCAGGCGGAAGCGGATGGCCTCGCGGCAGGGGAGCAGGCGGCCGAGGACTGACCGTTGCTCGCCGATCAGCCAGCTGCCCACGTGGCCGTGGCGCGCCTCCTGGGAGGTCTCAAGCCCGGCCTGGGTGGCGAGGGCGATGACGCGGGTTGCCACCTCCTCCTCGCCGTGGCCGGAGCGGCGGGCCAACTCTTCCACGGCCCGGCGACAGCGGTCCCGGGTGGCGAAGTCCATGTGGGGGTAGACCCCGGCAGGGTCCTGGCGCAGGGTCTGTTCCCCACGGCTCAAAGGCTCGAAGAGCTCCCGCCAATCCAAGAGGGCCAGCTGGCGCAGGCTGGTGAAGGCGTTGCCGCAGGAGATCAGCTCGCTGGTCTGCCGGTTCTGCTCCCGCAGGGTGAGGTCGTGCATGGGGGTTTGGTGGCTGCGCTCAAGCCAGCTCTGCACCGCCGACAAGGCGGCCGCCTCGTCGTAGAGCAGGCCGACCAGTTGCGCCCCGAAGTACGGGCTGGGGTTCGGTTCCTGGGCCGCAAGCTCGGCCAGCAGGGCAAAAAGCTGGTTGCTGTCGCGGCGGTTGGCTGCGATCAGGCGGGCGGCCCAGAAGTCGGCCAACTGCCGCTCGCGCAGGTCGGCCAGGGCGGCGACGGCCAGGCGCTGGATGCTCTCGATGAGGGCGATGCGCAGCATCTGCGGGATGGCCCACAGTTCGCCGATGGTTAGGGGGCGCACGGATTGGTGGGCCTCGATAAAGGCTACGATGTTCTCCCGGTCCAGGCGCAGTTCGTTATGGGTGACCAGATCCTTGGCCAGCCCGTAGATGCAGGGCAGGCCCGGGTATGGCTCCGAGGCCAGGGTGGGCAGCTGCTGGTAGAAGCGGCGGGGGAGGTTGAGCAGGACATCGCGGCTGTTGCCCTCCAGGATGTACTCGTTGTCCAGGATCCAATCGGCAGCCGGCGTGGCCTTCTGCTCCAGGCGGCTGGCAGCGGTGAGATCGGCGCACACCTGGCGGACCCACTGCCGGGAGTGCTTGAGGCGCTGCAAGAGTTCGAGGGTTGGCCGCGGCTTGGGGTCTAGCTGTTGCTCTCTGGCGTGGCGCTGGGCATGCTCCAGGACCTGGACCGGGGAGAGCTTGACCGCCATGGTCCGGACCTCGTGCCGGCGCTCACGCTTGGGATGCAAGACGAACAGGGCCGGTGGCGGATCCGAACCCTCCCTGAGCAGGGTCATGGGGTGCTGCAGCATCTCCACCGGGGCCTGGAGGATCAGGGCGGACTCCCCGGGCACCAGCCAGCGGCCATGGTCGTGCAGGCACGAGCGCTCCACGCCCAGGCGGGAGCGCTTGAGCCAGGGCAGCGCGGCAAGGCCGGCGCTGGCGGCTCCAGTCACCATGAGCAGCAGGGAGAGGGCGAGGCTCAGGTCTGCCCAGGGGAAAAGCCGCAGGGCCACGGCGGTAAGACCTGCGCCCAGCAGGGCGGCCACGGTTAGCCCGAGGGCGCGCCGGTAACGGCAGGGGTCGGTGGTATGGAGGTCACCGGCCAGGTCGCGGTGGATCAGGGCGGCGCGGTGGAAGCGGTGGCGGCCCAGGCGCGCGAGGGCCAGGCGAGCGTCTGTTTGTTGCGCGAAATAACCGATAAGAGTGCCAAAACCTGCCATGGCTTGCCTTTACTGCACTGAGATGGGCGAGCATCCGGCCGTGGCGAGGAATTTCACCGGACAGGGGGTACTCGGAGGGGGAACGATGGGGATGGTCCCTGGGGTGTGACTGGAGGAGATGGGAAATGACCCTAAGAGAGCGGGGGTTCGAAATGGGTGCGGGAGATGATTTCGGGCGGTAGGTCAGGATGTTGAATATACGCGATTATCGGGTTTATAGCTATGGATATTGTGGGAGGGGGCAAGGTCCCGTCAAAGTCGAGGGGCACAATGAGCATCGTTCCCACGCTCCTGCGTGGGAACGATGCCGAGATGATGAAATCTTGCGCTT
>CAYSFY010000117.1:10701-13924 GCA_964430285.1 uncultured Desulfobulbia bacterium | reverse complement strand
CCGCGATGTCGCTGGCCTTCAGCTGGGCCTTGATCGCCTCCCGGCGGCTCGCCTCGCCGATCAAGCGGACCGGGTTGCCCAAGAGCCCCCGGTCGTGGCTACGGAAACTCAACACCTTTTGGGCTTTGACCGCGGTCACCACGGGTCCGAAGGTGGTGACCATCTCGGCGGCCAGGGCGCGCAGGCAGGCGGGGTCGGAGTGGCTCAGATCAAAGGATGCGCGCATCCACTCCGGCAGATCATCCGCGAGGCCCCGGCTGGGGGAGGTGATCCTGATCCCCGGCCACTGGGCGACCAGCGCCCGGCCGGCCTCGAACTCGCTGTCGGCCAGCACCAGGGTGGCCACGATCTCCTGACCGATGAACTCCTCTATGGCCTCCTGCTCCTGACGGGAGAGGCCGGGCCGCCACTCCAGGCCCGCGTAGAGCGGCCGGGGGGAGAGCAGCGCCACCCGCATGGCGGCGAGGCAAGCGGACCACCCGGGAAGAGTGGGTTGCGCCTCATCCATGGCCCGCAGCCGCTCGCCATCGGCCATGAGCACGGCACGGGTGGCGGCCACGGCCTCACTTTCGTGCTCCAGGATGGTCAGTTGCCGCAACTCCTGGTCGCGGGCCGCATCGGCCTGCCTTGCAAAATCCGTGGCGGTAAAGGCCAAGGCCATGGGCACCACCTCGCTGGCGCGGCCCATGGTATCGATGGTGGTCAACAGCTCCGAGATGGAGAAGGGCAGGAGGCTCGCCCCCTGGGCCAACTCGCCATGCAGGGCCGTGATCCGGCCGAGCAACCCCTGGTGCTCCTCGTTGTGCCGGCGCGCCCCGGCCTGGCGGGCTCGGGCCAGCTCCTGCCCCTCCCTCTTCTTTCCCGCAAGCAACCGCTCCTTGCGGGCCAACTCCTCACCCCCCTCCTTCTCCTGGCGCACCAGACCGGCGGCGTCCTTGGCCTTCAGGTCGTCGAGCCGGGTGCGCAGGGCGGCCTCGCTCTCCTCCTCCCGTGCCCTTTGCTCCTTAAGCCGGTCCATCTCCTGCCGGCGCCGCTCCATCTGCCCGCGCAGCGAGGCGATGGCCTCCGCGGCCAAGGTGTCCCGCATCCGCCAGGAGAGCCACTGATAGCGGACCGAGGCCTCGCGGTCGGCGGCAATGGCCAAGGCCATCGTTTGCAGACCTTTAAGAAAACCGAGCTTACGCTCCAGATCGTCCAGGGTGGCCTTGGACTGGTCCAAGGTGCGCAACCCCTCGATAATGCGTTCGAAGATCTCGGTCTTGGGCTCGGGCAGCAGGCTCTTGAACAGTTCGTGGTAGTCGGCGGCCTGGGAGGCGATCTCGCGGTAGGCCTTGCCCATGGCCAGGAAGCGGCAGATCTCCTGATAGTTCTCCTCGCCGCCGAACAGGCGCCGGGCCAACTCGTGCTGGTAGGCCTTGATGTCGTTATAAAAGCCCCCCTTCTGCTGCAAAAGCTCCTTCATCTCCTGGCGATCGACCGGCCGCCGCCCCTGCTCCTCCTCGATCAACAGCGGGATGTCGCTAAGCTTGCACTCGCGGATGATCCCCCACTGGCGGACCCGTTCGTCCATGGCCGAGGTGGAGAGGCCAAGCCCCACAGTGAGCGGCTGGCCGTGGCGGCCCTCGATCTCCAGCAGGGCATAGGTGACCCCGCCCGCGCGGTTGATGGCGCCGCAGTCCAGGTTGTAGCGCATGACAATCCCCTGGATGCGCCGGCCCTCCCGCTTCGAGCCCGCCACCCGGGCCGCGGCGTTCCACTCCAGGGCCTGGCCCACGGTCAACACATAGTGGATGGCGTCGAGGATGGTGGTCTTGCCACAGCCGTTGTCCCCCAGGAGAAAGAGGTGGCCGCCATGGGCGAGGTCGATGGTCTCGTCCACAAAGTTATGGAAGTTGAGCAAGCGGATACGGGTGATCTGATACGGGGTGGTGACGCTCATGGCGCGGCATCCCCGCCCTGTTGCAGTTCCGGGATGAGGCGACTCAGGGCCGTGGCGTTGTAGTGATGGATGGCGGGCAGGGCCTCGTAGATCAGGTCATCGTCATCGGCCGTCAGGTCATCGGGCGGGTCGATGCGTTTGAGGAAGCGGTAGCGCTCCAGCTCCGGCAGCATGGGTTTCAGGACCTTGGCGCGGATAAACTCTTCGGAGTACTGGGCGGATTTTTCCGGGAAGCAGAGGGCAAAGCGGCGCTGGACATGGGTCAACAGGTCGCCGAAGCGGAAGCGCAGGTTCTCCTTGTCCTCCACGGTCATGCCGTTCTCTTCCAGTTGGTGTTCGTAGAACTCCAGGGTCATCATGAAGGCCAGGCACTCGTCACGCTTGGTAAACGAAAACAGGGCGCGGCTGCCAGGGGCGATGGCGGTGTTGTACCACTCGGACTTATAGGCCCGGGCGCACTTGCCGTCCATGAGCAAGGTCCAGCCGTAGAAGGCGGTGAAGAACTCGGCGAACTCCTGGCGGTGCCGCTTGAGAAAGAAAAAGAGGTCCGGGTGGTCGTCGCAGTAGAAGTAGGGACTCTCCATCATCATGTTGAGCACGGCGCGGACCTTATCGCCGCTCCGCTCCAGCAGTCGGGCTAGTTGTGATTCCATGGTTTGCTTCCTTTAGCAGATTGTAGGGCTCGCGGCAACCTGTTCATTGTTGTTCGTGGCTATAAACAATTCTCAGCAAAATCTTACTGAATCCTGCAACTGGCGGGTGATTCCTTCCGTAGGAGCGTCGTCCACGGCGCGATTCAAATCGGGTCGCGCTCCTACCGAACATATTCGGGCAAAGACGACCGGCAGCCCTTTCTATAAACACATGCCGGAGAACTCCTCCGGGTATTGACTGCCCCAGAGGGGATAATCCGCCAGACTCCGCACCTAGCCGGCGCGCAAGGGGTTGGCCATGACATAGCGCGCCACCTCAAGCACATCCTCCTCTCGCCGCAAGTCATGATCATGATAGCCCTCCTGTCAAAGCGTTCCTTCGGCAAAATACTCCCTGGCCAATTTCTTGATCGTGCGGGAGGAATAGCCTTTCACCGAGGCCATGATCTTCACCAAAGTCACCCCCTCGCCCAAGGCAAGCAACCAGTGAAAATGGTCCGGCATCACCACATAGGCGAAATTCATAGTCTGCCCGCGGGCCCCATGATGGTCGATGGCCTCCATCACCACCCGCCCCAAGGCCTGATCGGCAAACACCGGACGCCGCCGACAGGTGGTGGAGGTAAGGAGA
>CAYSFY010000117.1:3779-10691 GCA_964430285.1 uncultured Desulfobulbia bacterium | reverse complement strand
ATAGGCCTGCCCGGCAATGGAACAACGGCCCTTGCGCAATCTGCATCCCTGTGGATGACCATATGGTGTCATGATGATTTGCAACCTTGCGGAAAGGATCGCGGCGTGGACGCCGCTCCTACCCATCTTCTTTCATCTGTGGGAACTTCGATTTACTTAAGCCGTGCCACCACGATCTCCCGCAGACTCAAGGTCTGCTCGCCTGCCGTGAGCGTCACCAACTCCCGCTCATCGCGAAGCCGAAAATCGATGCGCGCGAGCCGCCTCCCCTCATCGAGATAACCGGCCTGGGCCAACTCCACCACCTGATGGAGATCGGTAAAGTCGTTAAACTCCCCAGCCGAGACCCGGGCCAGGTCAGGGTGATGGACCATGATCCGGGCGGCAAGCCAGGCGGCCAGGTCCGACAGGCGGGCCTCGGCCATGGTCTGTACCGGCCGGTCGGCCTGCTGTTTGCGAGGCAGATAGCCGGGCCGCGCCTGCTCCTTCTTGCTCACCCGGCGCCGAGGCGCGGGGGGTTCGGCCTTCTCGTGATCATCCCAGTAGTGGGGGTCGCTGTAGAGCTGGGCCGGGGCCAGCAGGCTTGCCAGAAAGGCCTGGGGTGCGCGGTCCGCGGGGAGGGAGGCAATCTCCATGATCCGGCTTTGCAGGTCCTGCAGCCGGTTATTCTTGCGCTCCAACTCCCGCAGGTGGCTGCGCAGCTTCTGCCACACCCTGAGCACCGAGGCGCCGATGCGCTGGTGGAGTTGGTCCAGCTTGCCCTCTTCGATATAGAAGGCATGGAGCCCGCTGACAATGCCCAGCCGGGCCGCCTCCCGCATCCCTTGCAGGAGATGGGGGGAACGCTTGCGCTCCGCCTCCATGATCCGGGCGCAGAGGTCGAGCTTCTCCTGGTTCAACTCCTGTTGCAGCCGCAGGATCAAAGGCAGGATCTCGCGGCGCAGGGCGTAGACCTGGCTCAAGAAGCCGTGGACATAGGTGTCCAGCTCGCCGATGATGGCCTTGATCTCGGCAATGGCGTAGGTCTGGATGATGAAGTGCAACAGCCGGCCATTGAACTCGATCAGCCCGCTGGTGATGGCCCGGGTCAGGTCCTCGACCTTGAACAGCTGGAAGATGATGCGGCGGGCGGAGTCGGCCTGGGCGTCGTCGTCCCGGCGCAGGTGGTGGAGGAGGCGAAGCAGTTCGTTTAAGGAGCCGCACACCTCCTGCAACAGGTCCCGGGTGTCATGGCCGCGCTCTTCCAGGTCATCGGCCAGGCGGCTCTCCAACCACTCGATAAAACGGGCGCACTCATCGCTTAGAGAGTAGCGGAATTTCCGTTTGCGGTTGTCGCGATACCCCCGCAGCCGCTCCTTCTCAATGCGGAAGCGGACCAGCTCCCACTCCGCCAACTGGGCCATGTCGCTCCGGAACTGCTGGCTGGTGTACGGGTCGGCACTGATGGCGTGTTGCGCCGGCAGCACGGCCTGGAAGATGTCCTCATACAACGGTTCCAGCTCATGCTCGCGCTTGAAGAGGAGCAGCCGGTAGAGGATCTGGGTATAAAAGATGGCCCGCTCCGAGATCAACAGCGCCCCCAGTTGGCGGTTGCGGCTGGTCACCAGCTGACGAGCCGCCCCCTGGCCAAAGGCGGTGATGGCCTCTCCCCCCAGCAGGTCCTGTTTTTCTTGGCGTGTGGTGTCGGTCATGAAAGATTCTTGAGGGTACAGCCCATTAGTCCCTTTCGGGTTTACTTGTGACCATTCTTAAGTATAAGCAAAAATATGTCAAAATTTCCTACCGGTAAGGGATCCCAGCCGACAGGGACTTATCCAGTTTATCTGGGCTAGGGGTGATTAACAGCGGTTGGTATTTTTTTGTTTCCCTGGCGTCATGACAAAAGCGATTGCCTAACCCCGCCGCTATCATTTATGATGGACCAGTTAATGCCTTTCCCTTTACTCAGACGAGGTGTGTGTATGCCGAAAATAACGTGGGACAACTCCTTTAGTGTCCATAACTCGGAACTGGACGAACAACATCAAAAATGGATCGCGATCCTCAACGAACTGCACCAGGCCCTGATCAGCGATGACGTCGGCAACCTCCAGTCCATCTCGCAAACGACCCTGGATGCCATGATGAACTATGTGCGCTACCACTTCTCCACCGAGGAGGACTTCCTGACCGCCATCAACTACCCGGAGCTCGCCGCCCACAAGAAGATCCACGACAAATTTTATGTCCAGATCAAAGAGCTGAGAAATGATGTCCATGCCGGGGTCAAGGTCCTAAACAGCGAGATCATGAAGACCCTAACCAACTGGTTGCAGGCCCATATCCTGCAAGAGGATATGAAGTACAGCCAGTTTGCCGCCTCCCTTGGCCTCCACGGCTGAGTCCGCTGCCTGACCAGCCTCACCACTGCCCCCGCCGCCGCACCCTGCCCCTCCTCCCGCACCCCACGGCGGGAGGGGACCCCTCCCGACCATGAGCGCTCCTTCCCCGCAACTCCCTTAAACAGATGCCCTACCCTGCCAAGCGACTCAGGACGACAGCCCGAATTCCTGGCGGATGGTGGCCAGGAGCTGCCGTGCCCCGCGGAAATCGAAGCGATCCAGGCAGCGGCGCATGGCGGCCAACTGCTTGGGGTCGCAATAGCTGCCGAACTGTGTTGTGAGCGCCTCAAGATCGGAGACCGCGCCGAACATGTTCCTTGCCAGCTGATCGTCCAAGAACAGGAACTGCTGGTCAAGTTCCTGCAACACCCGCGGGCTCGGTGGCTGTGGCGGGACCGCGCCGGCCGCCCGAGTGTCCGCTACCGGCGGCTGCAGGGAGTCAATGACCGCCATCACCTCGTCCACGGCCTGGGCAAAGGCGGCCAGGGCACCCTCCCGTGCCGCCAACTGTCCGCCCCTGAAGACCGCCTCCAGCTCCATGGCGGCGCGGCGCAGCCCCCGAGCCCCGAGATTGCCGGCAACGCCCTTGACGGTATGGACCAACCGCTTGGCCTCCTCTAGCCGGCCTTGTCCGGCCATGGACCGGACCTCTTCCCCTGCCGCCGGGTACTCCTGCCGAAACTCAGCCAGCAGCCGGAGATAGAGAGCCCGATTACCCATCAGACGCTGCACGCCGTCATCCACATCCAGCACTGCGCACTGCTGCCCCACGGCATCCGCAGGCCTGCCGCCGCCTCCCTCCGCTGCCGAGACCGGGGTGGGGACCACCACCCTCTCCGGCGGGGCACCTGCCTTAGGCTGCCGCGGGCGGAGCCAGCGCCCGAGGAGCGCGAACAGTTGCCGCCCGTCGATGGGTTTGCTCACAAAGTCGTTCATCCCCGCGGCCAGACATTTTTTGCGGTGCTCCGCCATGGCATGGGCGGTCATGGCGATGATCGGCAGGTCATGGCGGCCAAGGCGGCCACGGATGATGGCGGTGGCGGTGAAGCCATCCATTTCCGGCATCTGGATGTCCATGAGCACGGCGTCATAGTGGCGGCCGCTCTCAACCGCAGTCACCGCCTCCAGGCCATTGACCGCCACCTCGATTTCGACATTGGCCATGGCCAGGATCTCCATGGCCACCTGGCGGTTGATGGCGTTGTCCTCCACCAGCAGGATGCGGGCCCCGGCCAACCCGTAGTCCACCGGCGTGGTCGGGCACCCCGGGCAGAGGTCCAACGCCTCCCCTTCCCCGTCCATGGCCGCCCTCCCCGCTTGGCCACGGCCAGCCGTCTGTGGGTCCAGGGCAAAGGGGAGGGTCAAGGCAAAGGTACTCCCCGCGCCCACCGTGCTCTGTGCCTCCAGGGTCCCGCCCATGAGCTGGGCCAAGCGGGAGGAGATGCTCAACCCCAGACCGGTGCCGCCATACTGTCTGGTGGCGGATGAATCGACCTGGACAAAGGCCGAGAAGATCAGTTCCAGATGCTCCGGGGCGATGCCGATGCCCGTGTCCCTGACCAAGAAGCGCAGGCGGCAGTGCTCCTCCCCTTGCTCCTCCACCTCAATGGCCACCAACACCGTGCCCTGCTCGGTGAACTTGATGGCGTTGCTGACCAGATTCACCAGAATCTGCCTGAGCCTCAAGGGATCCCCCACCAGGGCATGGGGGGTGTGGCCACCGTAGTCGAGACGGAACTCCACCCCCTTGGCCAAGGCCATGCCGCCGAACATGGCCGGCAGGCTGTCCATCACCTCCGTCAGGTCGAAGCTCAGGTGTTCAAGGTGGAGGCGCTCGGCCTCGATCTTGGAAAAATCAAGGATGTCGTTTAAAATCCCCAGCAGGGAGTGGGCCGAGTTGTTGATCTTCTCCAGATAGTCGGCCAATCGCGGGCTCAGTTCACCCCCCAGGGCCAACTCGGAGAGGCCGATAATCGCATTCATCGGGGTGCGGATCTCGTGGCTCATGTTGGCCAAAAACTCGCTCTTGGCCCGGGAGGCGGACTCGGCCTCCTCCTTGGCATGGAGGAGTTCCTCCTCCGCCCGCTTGCGGCCGCTGATGTCGCGGAAGAAGCTCAGGAACTGCTCGCCCCGCAGGCTATGGACACTCACCTCCACGTCAAAGAGGGTGCCATCCTTGCGCCGGTGCCTGGATTCGAAGCAGAGGTAGCCGTTGTCGATCAGGAAACAGATCCGTCGTTGTACCTCCTCGGCCGTATCCCTGGCCTCCAGGTCGTGAACCGAGAGCCGGAGCAACTCCTCCCGGCTGTAGCCGCTCATCTGGCAATAGGCCTGGTTGGCCTCAATGATCCGCCCCTCGGTGTCCACCAGCCAAAAGCCGTCCAGGGAGGTCTGCAGGATGGCATCGAACCGCTCCGCGCTCAAGGCGAGTTCGTGCTCCACCCGTTTACGGTCGGAGATATCGATGAACGAGACCAGCACCCGGTCCAGGTGCTCCTCGTGCCCGGGCACCACGGCCAGGGAGAGGAAGAGTTCCTTCTCGCCATCCCCGGGGATGCGAATAGGGATCTCACGAGCGAAATAGCTCTTGCCCGAGGCCAACTCCGCCAACTCCTCGGCGAACACGGCCAATGACCTCTCCATGAAATAGAGGGGCAGCAGGCGGGGGACCTCCTCCTTGCTTGCCGCCAAGAACAGGCGACAGGTGGTCTCATTGACGTCCAGGACCTTGACCAGGGCAGCACAGCGGCGGACCTCCTCGGCATGGGTCGCGAAATACTCTTGCCAATCATCCACCCCCTCCCTGGCAAGCTCGACAAAGCGCTCCTTGACCAGGGAGAAGTCCTCCTCCCAGATGGAGATGGGAGAGTACTCGAACAGGGTCAACAGCCGCTCTTCGCTGCCGCGCAGGGCCTCCTCGGCCGCGGCGCGGCGGTCGCGATGGATCGAGTTGTTGAGGGCCACAGCGGCCAATTCGCCAAAGGCCGTGGCCAGACGGGCATCGTCATCACTGAAGCCGCCGGGCTTGTTGGCAATGCCGATCACCCCGCGGGCCGTGCCATTGACAATCAAGGGGGCGAACAGGACATTGTCCAAGGTCACATGGCCGGCAGGCATGAGGGTCAGCCAGGGGCTGTTCGGGAAATCGTTGTCATAGACCGCGGAGCCCAGGGTGTAGGCCCGGGCGCGAAGGCCGCGAATGGGCATGGGCAGGGAGGGATCGACGGTACAGGGCCGGTTACCGGCCTCCAGGAAGAGGACATCACTATAGTTGCCGTCCGCCGACAGCACGGCCACATAACCGGCCGTGGCCCCGATCCTCTCCCGGCAGATCGTAAAGATAGCGCGGACGCTGTCGGTAAAAGAGTGGTCCTCGAATAACGTGCGGGCAGCGAGCAGCAGGCCGGCAATTTCCCGCTCCCGCCGGCTGGTCTCCGCCAGGGCCGCGCAGATGGCATCCTCGGCCAACTGTCGCTCCAGTTCGGCGGCGGCCCGGCTGCTCACCAGGCGGAGAATCTTCTCCGCCAGTTGCGGATTGACCAGGGGCTTGCGGCTGATGGCGGCGATCAGGCCGATGGCTTGACCGGCGGCACCGCGGAGGATTGTGCCCACATAACTTTCCGCGCCCATCTCCTCTAGGTAGAGATCCCGGGGAAAGCGGTGACGCACCCCTGCCGCGCAGCAGCAGATCGTTTTTGCAACCACCTCGCCGCACGGGGTATCCTTTAGCGCATAGGAGAGATTATCCACGAAGTGCCCGTCAACAAAGACGGCAAGGGTCTTGGCCGACAGACCGTCCTCGCTAAGGGTATTGATAAAGATGAACTCCATCTCCATGCTCTCCGCCAAATAGCGGGCCAGACGGGGGAAGAACTCCGCCTCCAGGCTGGTTGGCCCGTGGGCGAGAAAGAGGAGCACATCCTCCACCTGCCGGCGGTCGGAGATATCCTCCATAAACCCATCGAAGCCTATGGTCTCATCTCCCCTCCCCTTGATGGCCCGGTAGCGCAAACGCCCCACCATGACGGTACCGTCCCGACGCCGGCACAGGACCTCTTCTTCCAGCCACTCCTTGCTCTTCATGGCAGCCACGGCCATGGCGGCATAGGCCTCGGGGTGAACAAAAAGGAGTTCCGCAATGCTCGCACGGTTGACAGTGGCGATAAGCTCCTCGGCCGATGCGTAACCCATCATGCGGGCACCGGCGGGATTGACCTCCAGCAGTTTCCCCTCGGCGGTGCTGCGGAAGACCCCCAAGGGGGCGGCGGTCATCAGGTCGTAGTGGTGCTGCTCCAGGTTGAGCAACTGCAGTTCGACCCGTTTTCGCTGGGTGATGTCCAGAATCAGCCCCTCATAGGCCACCAACACCCCCTGGGGATCCCGCTGCAAGAGGATGGTGTTGCGTAGCCAGCGCTGCACGCCATCCTTGCGGATGATCCGGTGCTCCAGGGGGAGGACCGGGTCACCGGCCAAGGCGCGGCGGGCCTGTTCCTCAATTCTAATCCCAGCTACAGATATACTTTCTTCTCCA
>CAYSFY010000117.1:1927-3769 GCA_964430285.1 uncultured Desulfobulbia bacterium | reverse complement strand
CTCAACAGCGGGTCGGTCGTCCGGGACCACCATCATGATCCAGAGGAAGGGGTCGGCCGCGAACTCCTCCGGGGTGTAGCCGGTCAAGGCCTGGCAGGCGGAGTTGTGATGAGTAGCAATGGCGTGGCCGTTCTCCACGCGCACCGTGTAGGTGTAATCGGTGACCGCGCCGCAGATGGCGCTGAATCTGGCCTCGCTCTGCGCAAGCCGCTCCTGGGCCATGACGCGCACCTCGAGTTCGGCGCGCAAGGCCGCGATCTGCGCCCTCAGCTTATCGCACTCGGCCTGCTCCTCGTTCACGGTTGAGACGTTGGTCTGCATGGCGCATCCTTTCTGCTAAATGGGGGAGGAGTCATTTTCGTCAAGGGCCAAGCGTTCTTCCTCGGAATCGGCAAATTGCGCGGCCACCTTTTTGAATTCATGCTGGGTGCGGCTAAAGGCGGCGAGCACCTCCGGATCAAAGTGGCAGGGGGCCACCCGGCCATCCCCTTGCAGGATAATCCGACAGGCATGGGCATGGGAGAAGGGTGGTTTATAGGTCCGTTTGCTGACCAGGGCATCGTAGATGTCGGCCATGGCCATGATCCGGCCCTCCACCGGGATCTCCTCGCCGCACAGACCTTGCGGGTAGCCGGAGCCGTCATATTTTTCGTGGTGGGAGTAGGCCATCTTCTTGGCGACATCGAGAAAGGTCGAGGGGACGGCCACCCCCAAGGACTCCTCCGCCCGGCGCAGGGCATCGCCCCCGTAAATGGAGTGTTTCTTGATCTCGGCGAATTCCGTGGCGGTCAACTGCCCGGGCTTAAGCAGGGTCTGGTCGGGGATGGCGACCTTGCCCACATCGTGCAGGGGAGTTGATTTGAACAGGAGTTCCTCGTAGCGGCTGTCGGCGAACAGGGAGGCGAATTTCCCACCGCGTTTCAATTCGTTGGCCAGGATGCGCACGTAGTGTTGGGTACGAATAATATGGCCGCCGGTCTCGTTGTCGCGATACTCCGCCAGGATGGCGAGACTCCTAATCATCATGTCCTGGGTGTTCTCCAGCTCCCGGGTGCGCTCGTTCACCAACCTCTCCAGCTCGCGCTTCTGGTCGTGAAGGGCAAGCTGGGTGGCGACCCGGGCCCGGACGATGGGCGGACTGATGGGCTTGGTGATGTAGTCCACCGCGCCCAACAGGAACCCCTTGCCCTCTTCGTTCACCTCGCTCAAGGCGGTGATGAAGATCACGGGGATCTTTCTGGTCAAGGGATCGGCCTTCAGCCGCTGGCAGACCTCATAACCGTCCATGCCCGGCATGAGGATGTCCAGCAGGATCAGATCGGGCAAGGGTTCCGTGGCGGCCAGGCGCAAGGCATCCGGGCCATTGGTGGCGACGATGATATCATAGCAGGCGGAAATCGCCTGGCCGATGATGGCGATGTTGGCAGGGGTGTCGTCAACGACCAGGATGCGTTGTTGTCCAGTCATCACGGATGCTCCAAAATGAGTAGAGACTTGAAGGACGGGGATGCGCTTAATAATGGACGGAATGGACTTAATGGACTTAATGGACAAAAGTGGACGACATGGACGCCATGGCTTCCAGGGCGTGCCCCCTCCTGTCCATCACGTCCATGCTGTCCATGTCGTCCATGCCGTCCATACCGTCCATGTCGTACGTCCATCACGTCCACGATTGTCCATATTGTCCACTGTTTGTCCACTGTTTGTCCAATCTCCCGTCCGCAACCTAATGCGCACCGCACTCATTAAGCAGCGGGGCCAGTTCTCGGCGCATCTCGGCAAGTTGGCGGGCAAACTCCTCGGTGCTGCCGGTCCCGGTCTTTGCCCCCTGCTCGATGG
>CAYSFY010000117.1:0-1917 GCA_964430285.1 uncultured Desulfobulbia bacterium | reverse complement strand
CGAATCGAAGTTCGCCGGCATCGTGTCCGTCCAGGCGATGTCGGCGACCTGCGGCAACCCCAGGTTCAGCAGGCTCCCCTTGATGGCATGGGCCTTCAAGGTCAGGGCCCGCATCTCTCTGTTTTCCAAGGAGGCCTCGGCGTCGTTGAGGTAGGTGGCGATGGACTCACTGGCCCCGCGCATGAAATAGTCGAGCTTCTCCGGGGAGAGCAGGTACTGGTCGGTCAGATGGCGGCGGATCCCGGCCGCACTGACGCCGGCTGCTGCCGTGGCAGTAGGGGGGGCGGCACCATCGGCGATGATGGCGGCATGCCCGCGGGCGATGCGGCCGAGAACGGCGATGATCTCCTCGGGCTGGAAGGGCTTGTTCAGGTAATCGTCCATGCCGCTGGCGCGACACTGCTCCCGGTCCTCGGCCGAGGCATAGGCGGTCAGGGCGATGACCGGGGTGCGACGGCCGCGGCAGCGGGCAACGAGCTGACTGAGCAGCGGTCGCTGCTCGGCACTCCCGTCGGCCACCCCTTGTTCGCACTGGCGGAGAAGACGGGTGGCGGTGAGGCCATCCATGATCGGCATGGAGAGATCCATGAGCACCGCGTCAAACACCTCCCGGCCAAGGAGCGTCAAGGCTTCGACCCCGTTGCCGGCCGTGGTGACCGAGAGCTTGGCCCCCTCCAGGATGGTCTGGGCGAGCTCCAGGTTAAAGGGGTTGTCCTCCACCAGCAGGATGCGCATGGCAGGGAGCTGTGGTGCCGGGAGATCGCCGCCACTCTTTTCGACCACCGCTCTCTCGCCGCGCAAGGCCGCACCCAGAAAGCGGTGCAAGGTGGCCAGGCCCACGGGTTTGGTCAGCACGAAACAGGAGGCGTAGCGCCGGCACTGCTCTTCGATCCCGGTGTCGGCCAAGGTATCGAGGAGCAGGATCACCGGGATGGCGCCAAGTCCCGCGGTGGCCATCGGTTGCACGAGGTCAAGGGCTGTGGCGAAGGGCGGGAGATCATCGAGGATGATCGCGCCGATAGCGGACTGATCGGCCTTGGGGCAGGCGAGCGTGGTCAAGGCGCTGTCGACATTGGCCGCCGTTACCACCGGCACCCCGAGTTCGTCCAGCATCTCCAGGAGAATGGTTTGCCCAAGGTCAGGCGCCGCGACCACCAAGACCCGTGTTGGGGGCAGTGGCTCGGTCGGCGGAGCGGGCAGACCCTTGCGAAATTGGGCGGTAAAGTGGAAAACCGCCCCTTGCCCCTCTTCACTCGTAAGCCACAGCCTGCCGCCCATGATCTCCACCAGGCTCTTCGAAATGGCCAGGCCCAGGCCGGTACCGCCGTGGATGCGGGTGACGGAGCTATCCGCCTGGCGGAACTTCTCGAAGATGAGGGCCTGCTTCTCCGTCGGGACACCAATGCCGGTGTCGGCCATGGAAAAGCGCAGGGTCAAGTCACGGTGCCCCTCCGCCTCCGTGGCCACCTGCATCAGCACGTGGCCGCTGCTGGTGAACTTGATGGCATTGCCCGCCAGGTTGATGAGGATCTGGCGCAGCCTGAGCGCATCGCCGATCAGCGAGGTGGTAATCCCTTTTTCCACCCGGCAGAAGAGTTGCAACTGTTTTTCGTGGGCCTTGATGGCCAGGGTGTTGGCCACGGCCTCCATGGCGGTACGCAGGTCAAAGGGCTGCTCTTCGAGTTCGACCCTGCCGGCCTCGATCTTGGAAAAATCGAGGATGTCGTTGATGAGCAGCAACAGGGCGTTGGCAGAGTCCTTGACGATCTCCAGATAACGGCGTTGACCCGAGGTGAGCTCGCTGTTCAGGGTCAAGCCGGTCATACCGATGATGGCGTTCATGGGGGTGCGGATCTCGTGGCTCATGCTGGCGAGAAAGACACTCTTGGCCCAGTTGGCCCGCTCCGCCTCTTCCAA
>CAYSFY010000116.1:10341-14295 GCA_964430285.1 uncultured Desulfobulbia bacterium | reverse complement strand
AACCGTCAAAGTTGATGGAATTGCAAAAAGTCGTAACACTGGTCATCTGCCTACGTACTATCAACAAGTTACATAATGCGCCAGCGGCGGTTGAGCGTTTTTTGCGAAACCGTCACAGGTCAGAAGAGATCATCTCTTCGTTTGCCAGAGCCCTGTCGGCAAGTGGGGCATGTGCGTACAGAAAAAAATGGTCACCAGTCAGCGAGATAGGCTATAGTTTATAAGCGTGACCCCGTTGGGGTTGCCTTGGACTAAGCCGATCGCGCCGAATGCCTGCTCTTCATGGCTGCCCCTTCATCAAGTACCTCTACCCCCCCCCTCATCAACGATCCATGGTAACGGACACAATAGCCAGCAGCAACAGAGGGGACACCGGCGAGGCCAAGGCCTTGGTAACGGATTTGCGTAAGCGGGCGGAGGAGAAGGCCCGGTCCATGGCACCTCTTGTTGCTGATGGCACCTCTGCCGAGGAGGCCCGGCGTCTGCTCCACGAACTGCGCGTGCATGGGATCGAGTTGGAATTGCAGAACGACGAATTGCGTCGGCGTCTGCAAGCGCGGGATAGCCAGCTGGCCCGCTATCGCGACATCTATGACCTGACACCGTTGGGCTATCTGACCGTGAGCGAAGCGGGCATGATCCTGGAGGCCAATCTCCGGGCCGCCACCCTGCTTGGCGTAGCGCGGGATACCTTGCTCCGGCAGCCGCTCTCCCGCTTTATCCTCCCCGAGGACCAGGATATCTTCTACTGCCAACGGCGGCAACTGCTGGTCACCGGCGAGGCCCAGGTGTGCGAACTGCGCTTGGCACCGGAAAACGGCGAGCAATTTTTGGCGCGCTTGGAGGTGGTGGTGGCCCCGGGCCAGGAGATTGGGGCGCCGGTCTATCGGGCAATGCTGAGCGACATCACCGCCAGCAAGCGGCGAGAAAGGGAAGCGCTGGCTACTGCCGCCAACCTTGCCGCGATCCTCGAAGCGGCCACGGAATCGATTCTCATCATCGATGCCAAGGGCAAGATCTTGACCATCAACCCTACGGCAGCCGCCAGATTGGGCAAGGGCAGCCAAGAGTTGATCGGCACCACGGTGTACTCGTTGTTGCCCAAGGCCCTGGCTGCCTCCCGCAAGGCCCGGGTCGACGTGGCGGTCAACAGCCGCACGGCGCTCTCGTTTCAGGATGAGCGCCAGGGGCGTCACTATGCCACCACCCTCTTCCCTGTCTGCGAAGCCTCGGGCAAGGTGGCCAGGGTGATCATCCTGGCCCAAGACATCAGCGATCGCGTGGTTGCCGAGGGGGTGATCAGTAAGGGCAAGAACGCCCTGGAACACCAGGTCCGTGAGCGTACCGCCGAGTTGGCCGGGGTAGTGGCCACCCTGCGGCGCGAGAGGGATGAACAGGCAAATACCGTGGCCTTTTTGCGCGACCGGGAGCACGAGCTGGAGGCGCTTGCCGGGGCCTTGCAGGAGAGCAATGCCGGCCTCACCACCTTGCTGCTGCGCAGGGAGCAAGACCGGCAGGGGTTGCGGGATGAGCTCCTGACCGCCTTGAAGAAGTTGGTGCTGCCGGCGGTGGCACGGCTCAAGCGCTCCCCTCTTACCGAGGGGCAGCAACAGCTGCTGCGGACCGTGGAGGTCAATCTGGACGGCATTCTCGCACCCGTTAGGCGCGACCCGCTCCTCGCCATCCCCACCAATCTCACCATGATGGAGATGCAGGTGGCCAATCTCATCAAAGAGGGCAAAAAGACCGTGGAGATCGCAACCCTGCTGAATCTCTCGCCGCGCACCGTGGACACCCACCGCAACAAGATCAGAAAAAAAATGGGGATCCCCAGCAGAAAAGTAACCCTGCGCGACCACTTACTGGTCAATGACCGCGAAGGATAAGTAACGGCCGGTGCGCGGTTCGGCGATGACCAAGGCAAATAGGGGAGGAGGCACCATGGCCGGCACGGATAACAAGGATCAACAGAGGGCCGGGGGCGACGACGAACCGCGTTGCCGGGCGGAAGCGATGGCGGAGGGCGACGCCGCCCCAGCTGCGGACGACGGTGACGGCCACTCACTTTTGCGGATGCGGCGTTTGCTCCACGAACTACAAGGGCATCAGATCGAACTGGAGAGGCAGAACGATGAGTTGCGCCGGGCACGGACGGAACGAGACGATGCGCGGGCGTTCCACTTCGACTTCTACAACCTGGCGCCCGTGGGCTACTGCACCGTGAATCAACAGGGGGCGATTCTGCGCGCCAATCTCACCCTGGCCGGCTTGTTGGGAGTGGGACGGGAGGCGTTGCTTAAGCAGCCCCTGAGTCACTTTGTCCTCCCCGCGGATCTGGAACTCTATGATCGGTACTGCAAACAGTTCCAGGCCACGCGTGCGATTCAGGCCTGGGACCTGCGGCTGCGCCGGGCCGATGGCGGTTTTTTGTGGGCGCAGCTGCAGGCCTCCATGGCAACGGATGCCGACGGCGCCCCTGTCTGTCACCTGGTGATCAGCGACATCACCCCCCGCAAGCAGGCCGAGGAGGGGCAACGGCTGGACAAGGCACGCTACCTCTCCATCATTGAAGACCAAACCGAACTGATCTGCCGCTATACCCCCGATGGCAAGCTCTCGTTTGTCAATGGCGCCTATGCCCGCTATTACGGCAAAAGGCCCGATGAACTGATCAACATCAATTTCATCCCCCATATCCCCGAGGCGGAGATGGCCATGATCGATGGTCTGATCGCCGCCATCACCCCGGAAAATCCGCTGACCAAGTACGAACACAGGGTCATCACCGCCACGGGCGAGGTGCGGTGGCAGCGCTGGACCCATCGCTGCATCTATGGCGCCGAGGGCGAATTGGTCGAACATCAGGCCGTGGGCCATGATATTACCGATCGTAAGCATGTGGAAGAGCTGGTTGTCCGTTCACTGCAGGAGAAGGAGGTGATGCTGAAGGAGATTCATCACCGAGTGAAGAACAACCTGCAGGTGGTCTGTAGTCTGTTGAACCTGCAGGCCAAGCGCATTGCCGACCCTCAGACCCGCATCATGTTCGAGGAGAGCCGGGACCGGGTCATGTCCATGGCCCTGGTCCACGAGAAACTCTATCAAGCAAAAGACTTGGCCCATATCGATTTCAAGGAGTACCTGCAACGGGTTGCCACCGGGCTGGCGGCCACCTACAATCAACCCAATGTCGCCATTTGCGTGGGCATGGATAACGTCAGCCTCAATGTGAATGTCGGTATCCCCTGCGGCCTAATCGTCAATGAACTGCTCTCCAATGCTCTTAAATATGCCTTTGCCGATGGCCGCAAGGGGACGATTACCCTGGGCATCGCCTTAAATGACCAAGGCCACAAGCTCTTAATTGTCGAGGATGACGGCATCGGCTTCCCCGCGGAGGTGGACTTCCGCAACACCTCGTCCTTGGGGCTGCAGATCGTGATGGGGCTTATTGGCCAAATCCACGGGGTCATTGAGCTCTCCCGGGCCGCGGGGAGCAGATTCGCCATCACCTTCCCCTGAACTTTTTCAAGGAGCAACGCATGGAGACCTCAAGTAGTCGCGAGTTGCCAAGCAAGACCATCATGCTGGTGGAAGACGAGGCCATGAGCGCCATGGATCTCAAGGAAGATCTCCTGCGCCTTGGCTACCAAGTGCCGGCGGTTGTTGCCAGCGGCGAGGCGGCGGTGCGGCTTGCCGGCGAGATCCGCCCGGACCTGATCTTGATGGATATCGTGCTTGATGGCCCCATGAGCGGCATTGACGCCGCTGCCGCCATCCGCAAGAGCCAGGCCATTCCCATTATCTATCTGACCGCCCACACGGATGAAGAGACCATCGACAAGGCAAAACTGACCGAGCCCTTCGGTTACCTGCCCAAACCCTGTAATACGGCCACCATGATGAGCATGATCGAGGTGGCGTTGTACAAACACAAAATTGATACCGAGATCC
>CAYSFY010000116.1:9828-10331 GCA_964430285.1 uncultured Desulfobulbia bacterium | reverse complement strand
AAAGAGAGCGGGAACGGCGCGAATTTGAGGGCGATGTGCACGAGAATGTCACTAAATTGGTCATGCCCTCGTTGCGCGCCTTGGAAAAGAGCCGGTTGACCGAGGCCCAGAGAATCTTGGTGGAGGCCATCAAGATCAATTTGCAACTGCTTACCGATGCCCATGGGGGGCAATTTGGCGGCAGTGCGAGCCTGCTCAGCAGTACTGAAATGCAGGTGGCGAATTTCGTCAGGGCAGGAAAGAGCACCAAGGAGATCGCCCAATTTCTCAATGTTGCCGCCAGCACCATCAATACCCATCGTGATAGTATCAGAAAAAAAATGGGGATAAAGAACACCAAGATGAATCTCAAAAAGATCCTACAAAGTATGGTTTGAGGTTGATCTTCCCCCCCTTCCCCCCCTCCCCCAAGGGACCCTTGTCCGATAGCGGACCTCCCTGCCGAAATCACCAGTACCCCTTCCCGGAACAGCTAATGGTCATGGCCTGTTGGCCGCGCCAAG
>CAYSFY010000116.1:0-9818 GCA_964430285.1 uncultured Desulfobulbia bacterium | reverse complement strand
AAGCGACCTAACTGGCAGAGGTACGCGCCTCGCCGTCAATTCCCGGCCAAACAGGTTGGTACAGCGAGAGAGTTGCCCCAGCTCCGTGGCGTTATTTGCGGATGACCAGTCGCCCCTCCTATCCAGGCAAAAGCCCTTGTCATGAAAAAAAACGTTACGCAGGGAAATAGGTAGCGCCGGCAAGGGGGGAGCAGGGGGCCTTTGGATATGGATACAATATCCATATTTATCTCCGTAATCATAGATTTGATTTTCCCCACCCCATCCCATACAAGAGGAACTGTCGACGGATGCGACTAAGGGGGGGCCGGGCCTGTTCATTGCCTTGGGCCGGCCAAGGGCATCTTGGTGGAACCGCAAAGAGTCGTGAAGCTGACCATCAGTTTTGGCGAAACCTACAATCATTAAACCATCATCGGGAGGAGTCAGAATGGGACCAGACGCAACCGGCACGGCGGATCAAGAGAACGGGGTGGCGACCCCTGTTCGCGGCAGGTGCATCCAGGGCAAGACGGGTGCCGAATTCCATCGGCTGATGCTGCGGACGGCCCTTGTGGCGCGTGAGATTGCGGCAGCGCTCGACCCGATTATTGCCCGGCACCAGGCCATGGCCGACCAAGAGGGGCCAAGCGCGCTGTTGTAGAGACCCTTGGCCCTCGTCCGCCCTCGACAAACAACTTTTACCCACGGGGTGCCTTTACCCGTGATGGAGATGACTCATGCCCGTCATTGAAAAGAGGAGACAACAACGTTGCTCAAGGAGTGTCGCTCACCTTGAGTTGATCGCCAATCGACCGTTTGACATGAGGAGATTGCTCGTCGATTTCTGCATGAAGTTGGGACGGGAGCTCGATGGCAAAGGGTTCTTGGCGATCACCATATCCCCGGCCATGCACCGTTTCTTCCATGGTGATCCCCTGGTCATCCAAGACCTGCTCAACAATATTGTCCATTCTGGTCTGAAACACCTTCATCACGGCGGCCTTGAGATCCAGGTCGGCTGCGAAAAGGTAACGAGCCGCCAACACAAGATTTTTTTTGTCATCACCGTTTGCGGGCAGGAGATCCCTGGCACCAAGCCGCGGAGGAGTTTGCACTCCACTCCGCAATGGACTGCTGCCGACCCTGACGCTGGCAGCGGCAAATTGACCATTGCCAAGATGATTACCACCACCATGGGTGGCGATATGGTCGTTGCCAACACCTGTGGTCATGGCGCCAGATACACCGCTTCAATCAATCTGGATCTGTTCGTTGACCCGTTAACCAACTGAAATTCCGAGGGATGGAGGGAAGTCATGCAACTGCTGCCCCTGAAGAGAAATGCGTCAAGGACAAACCGGAGGCCGGGGAAGAGCACCCGCCGCGACCTCCCCGAACTGATTCAGGTGGAGGAGAGTAATCTGGCCTGTTCCGGGTCCGGTAAGGGGACTTGCGAGCAGAGCAAGTGCCGCCTACGGGTCTTCTGTTTTTCAGGAGGCTAGGGCGTACGTCGGCAGGGGCGTTTGCCCGGTTTAAAGAAGTAGGCATCTGTTTTCGTAATCGTTCACCAGCTGTTTTCCGCCATAACCCGTCGTGCTGGAAGGGCAGGGGCCTTTAGTTGAGGAGGGAGGTCACTGTCCCCAAGGGGGAGAGGGAGGAGCCAACGGCACAAGCGGCAAACCGGCGCCCTGCGTTGCGCTGGTGAACGATTACACCTTTTTCGTGGACACCATCTAACAACCGGGGGTGCGGAGTGGATAGCCTGCCAGCAGAGATGAGTTATGGTGAGAGTGGGGCGCGGCCTCGGGTTGATTCCTCTACCGCCAACGGCTTGCAAGCCAAACAGATCATGTTGGTTGAAGATGAATTTTTGTTCGCCATGGACCTGAAACAGCGGTTGCTTGGGCGCGGCTACGCGGTCCCGGCAATGGTGGCCAGCGGCGAGGAGGCTGTCCGTCAGGCACTTATGTTGAAACCTGATTTGATCCTGATGGACATCGCCCTGGACGGCGCCATGACCGGGATTGAAGCGGCGACGGAAATTCGCCGGGTCCAGGATATACCCATTGTCTACCTGTCCGCCCATGTGGATGCCGGGACCATGGAGATGGCCAAGCAAACCGAGCCCTTGGGCTTTCTTTCCAAGCCCTGCAACCTGGCGACCATGGTCAGCACCATCGAGATGGCACTCCACAAAAGCGGGGCCGATGCGGCGCGCCGCGAGGCGGAAAAGGCCTTGCGCCAGGAGCGTCTGGCCCACGAGCAGGCCTTGGCCAAGAGCGAGGAGAAGTACCGCCTGGTGGCTGAATTTACCCATGACTGGGAGTTCTGGCTGGGGCCGGAGGAGAGCATCCTCTACTGTTCGCCATCCTGCCACAAGATTACGGGCTATGCCGTCACTGCCTTCGAGAGCGATCCGGGGCTGCTGCGGCGCATTGTCCATCCCGATGATCTGGCCGGGTATGACCAACACCGCCATGGCAGCCAGGCGTTGAAAATGGAAGGGGATCTTGAGTTTCGCATCCTCCACGCCGATGGCTCGGTGCGCTGGATCTCCCACGTCTGTCAGCCCGTGTTCAGCGCCAAAGGGGAGTATCTGGGGACGCGAGGGAGCCACCGGGACATCAGTCAGCGTAAGACCCTGGAGGCCGAGCTGAACAAGAACCGCAATCTGGAGGCGCTGGGCACCCTGGCCGGCGGTATTGCCCACGACTTCAACAACCTGTTTCAGGTGCTGTTCGGTAACATATCGTTGGCCAAAATGTGCCTGCCGCAGGGGAGCGAGGCCGGCAACTATTTGCTCAAGGCTGAACAGGTCTATGGGCAGGCCACCAAGCTTACCAATCAGTTTGTCGCCTTCTCCACCGGTGGCAGTGCCATGCCGACGGATCTCCATCTCACCACCTTTGTCCCCAAGGCCGTAACCACTATCCTGGCCGCTTCTGATTGTGCCCTTGAATTTGATCTGGCCCATGACCTCTGGCTGGTCCATGCCGATCCGGTGCAACTCCGGCAGGTGCTGGAGTGCCTGGTGACCAATGCCCGGGAGGCCATGCCGGCCGGTGGCGGGATTTTTGTAACGGCCAGGAATGAGTCTATTCCAGAGGGGAAGAGGAGGGGCAACACCCTTACCCCCGGCAACTACGTGGTCATCTCCATCCGTGACCAAGGGCGCGGCATCAATAATGAGGATCTTCCCCGCATCTTTGACCCCTATTTTTCCACCAAGCCGCGGGGCGCGCAAAAGGGCATGGGACTTGGGCTCTCCCTCTGTAATACCATCATCCGCAAACACGGCGGCATGATCACCGTGGAGACGGGTCCCGGCCTGGGGGCCACCTTTCATGTCCATCTCCCGGCCGTCACCATGGACTCCGTGGAGAGGACAATCACCACGGAGTCCATGGGTGAGGGGCCACGCATCCTGATCATGGACGACGAAACCGCGGTGACCGAGGTGGCCAGCAAGTACCTGACTCTCTCCGGCTATCGGGTGGACTCGGTGACCAACGGCGAGGCCGCTGTTGCCGCCTTTCAGGAGGCACGAGCCGCCGCCGATCCCTATGCCGCCGTGATCCTCGATCTGGTGATCCCCGGGGGCATGGGCGGAGAGGAGGTCTGTGCCCTGCTCAAGGAGGTCGATCCCCAGGCGCGGGTCGTCATCTCCAGTGGCAATATCCACGCCCCGGCCATCCTGGATTTTGCGGACCATGGCTTCGTGGAGGCCTTGGTCAAGCCCTATCAACTTAAAGCCATGAAGGCGATGCTTGAACGGATGGTGTGATGAGTCCGGTTGCCTGGGCCGTGGCGGTGGTTGGGAGAAGGAACGGACCGCTTGGTGGTCACGTCAGGCTAAAACACGTGGTGTAGATCCGTTGCTAACAGCCTTGAGCCGATATCCCTAAAGCCGTTGTAACAGCATAACTTCCTCGTTTACTGAATCCAAAACGGTCCAAGGAGCCGTAAAGGAGAGGCGGAATTGTTCAAGTTATTGTGGAGCGGCTCCTAAAAAGTTTGGAGGAGGGTCATGCGCGCGATCACTGACGGACCAACACGCTTGATGGGGTTGCCAGCCGGTGACCACCTTGGCTTGCCTCGTCAACGCTTGGTGTATGCCAAGTGGGGTAAACCGTGTCAGGGCTGGGCGCGGATGGCCGCTACGATCTTCACCCTGGCGGTGGTGGCTGGCGGGCTCGCCCTGGGCTGGATGTCAGCCACTGCCCGTGCCCGGAGCCTTGACGCCGAGATGCGCACCAATCTGCTGCGCCAGGTCGTGGCTTTAGCTCGCAACATCAACCCTGCGGTGGTCAAGAAACTCACTTTCACCGCAGCGGACCAGGACTCCCCCTTTTTCGCCCACCTCCGTGGCCAGATGATCGCTGCCGGTAAGCTTTTTCCTCAGCGCGGCATCTATAGCATGGCCCTCCGTGGTGACCGTATCCTCTTTGGCCCGGAAAACTATCCCGAGGGTGATCCCCAGGCCAGCCTGCCGGGTACGCTCTATGAACAGCCGTCCGTGGAGCTGCGGCAACTATTCGTGGCACCGCGGCCGATCACCGAGGGACCGCTACAGGACGAATACGGGACCTTCGTCTCCGCCATTGCCCCGCTCCTTGACCCTGAATCGGGCCGGGTGCTGATGCTGGTCGGCATCGACATCGAGGCCAATGATTGGCAGAGCCGGCTCAACCAGGCCCGGCTGTGGCCAATGCTTTACTCCGGTGCCGCCATGATGTTCCTCCTGGGGGGATACCTCGGCAGCCGCTGGCATACCCGGCAGCGGGCGGAGGATGCCCTACAGATCAAGTCCTGGACCTTGGTGCCCATCACCATTGCCATGCTGGTGGGGCTGATGTTTCTGTGCGGCTATCTCTACCATCATATCAACGAGGATGGCCGGCAGAATGTCGTCAGGATGAAGGAGCTGGTCAAGAGTCAGTGGGGGAGAATCATTGCCGCGCAGACCCAGATCCTGAAGTCGCACATCGGCCAAGTCGCCGGTGATCCATCCATGGCTGCCGCCTTCCGCAACCGGGACCTCGCCACCCTTACCACCCTCTCCCGCCCTCTCTTGGACAAGCTGAAAATGGGGTATGCCATCACTCACTTTTACTTCATCGAGCCGGACCGTAGCTGTTTCCTGCGGGTCCATCAGCCAGAGCGGCGAGGTGATCGCATTGACCGCGCCACCATGCTGACCGCGGAGCAGACCGGCGAGGCGGCCTGGGGGTGTGAACTTGGCCCCTTGGGCACCTTTACCCTGCGCTATGTGTTCCCCTGGCGTGAGCAGGGGCGGCTGTTGGGCTATCTGGAACTGGGCATGGAGATCGACGGCTTGGTGAGCGAACTGGCCTCTTCCATGGACCTGGAACTGGTGACCATCCTGCGCAAGGAGTACACCTCCAAGGAAAAATTCGAGGCCGGGCGAGCGGCCTTCGGTTTTGCGGGAGAATGGGATGCCCTGCGCGAGTTCGTGGTGGCCCATCAAACCTCGGGAGTATTTCCCCCTGCCGTGAACCGTTGGCTCGCCCGGGGGCATGCCCCGTTTGCGGCCTTTGCCGATACCACGGTCCGCGTAGGAGATAAGACCTCCCTTGGCAGCGTGATCCATCTCCCCGATGCCGCGGGCCGCGACGTGGCGGACTTCGTCGTCTTGCAGGATTACAGCGCCCAGGCTGCCGTGGAGCGCCGTGATCTCTACCTCCACCTGGGGCTGGGGACCATGATGTTTGGCAGCATCATCGCCCTGCTCTGGTCCATCACCGCGACGGCCGAACAACAACTGGTCCGCTCCTTTGTCAGGGTGCGGGAGAGCGAGGAGTCGTATCGCCGGCAGTTTGCGGACAACAGCGAGGTTATGCTGCTGCTGGACCCCGACAACGGTCGTATCCTGGACGCCAACACCACGGCCACCAGCTTTTACGGCTATGACCGGGAGCGGTTATTGGCCTTGGATAGCACGGAGATCAATGCCGATAGTGGCGCGGAGATGGAATTGGCCATGCATGCCGTCCTTTCCGGAGAGAACAGGCGGTTTGCCTCCCGGCACCGCCTGGCGGACGGCCAGATCCGAGAGGTGGAGGAGACGGCCAGTCTTATCCCCTTTGGCGAACGCATGGTGTTGCATGTCATCATCCACGATATCACCGAGCAAAAGCGTATCGAGAATGAGCTGTTGGCGTTGAACCGACAGCTCGCCGAAGCCACGGTCAAGGCCGAGGCGGCCAACATTGCCAAGAGTCAGTTCCTGGCCACCATGAGTCATGAGATCCGCACGCCGATGAATGGGGTCATCGGCATGACCGACCTGCTGCTGGACACCAAACTCGATGACGAACAACGCCGCTATGCCAAGGTTGTCAACTCCTGCGGCCAGGTGCTCCTCGACCTGATCAACGAGATCCTGGACTTCTCCAAGATTGAGGCCGGCCGCATCGAGTTGGAGGATATCCCCTTTGACCTGCGGGCCATGCTGGACGATTTCGCCGAGATGATCGGTCTGCGTGCCCAGCAAAAGGGGGTGCACTTCGCTTGCAGCATCGCCCCTGACCTCCCCACCTTGCTCCAGGGCGATCTTGGCCGTCTCCGCCAGATCCTCTTAAACCTTGCCGGCAATGCCATCAAGTTTACGGATACGGGGCAAATCACGGTATGGGCTGCCCTGGCGGATGAGAGCGAGGGCCGGGTGACCATCCGTTTCGAGGTGCGGGATACGGGGATCGGCATCTCGCCGGAGAAGAAGGGGTTGCTCTTCCAGCCCTTCCAGCAGGCGGACGCTTCGACATCCCGCAAGTATGGCGGCACGGGTCTGGGGCTGGTCATCTGCAAGCGCTTAAGCGAGATGATGGGCGGCAGCATCGGCGTTGACAGCGTAGAGGGTAAGGGGGCGACTTTCTGGTTTACCGTGGTCATGGCAAAACAGGCGGTCGTGGTCAAGGCCGTGCCGCCCTTGGGCGAGGTCATGGGCCAGCGTATCCTGGTGGTGGACGACAACCCCACCAATCGTAGACTTCTGGGGTCCATGCTGGATAGCTGGGGCTTTCGCTGCCAAGAGGCCGCCTCGGGAGAGGAGGCCCTGCCCTTGATGCGGCAAGCGGTGGCGGAGGAGGACCCCTATCGCCTGGTCTTTGTGGATATGCGGATGCCGGGCATGAGTGGCGAAGAGTTGGGCCGGGCCATCGGCCAAGCGCCCGAGTTGCGTGACACCCCCTTGGTGGTGGTCTCATCCCTGGGGCAGCGGGGCGATGACCAAGGACGGCAACTCTGCCGCTTTCAGGCCTACCTGACCAAGCCGGTACGGCGCGATGAGCTCCATGAGTGCCTGCTCCGGGTGTTGGGCGCGGAGGGCGAGGACAGCGGCCAACAAACGGAGGTGCCGGAGGGTATGCACCCGGTCCAGGCCCCGGGAGAACGGGCAAACATCCGCATCCTGTTGGCCGAGGACTGCCCGGTGAATCAGCAGGTGGCCCTCTCCCTCCTGGAAAAGATGGGCTATGCGGCCAGTGCCGTGGCCAATGGCCTGGAAGCGATCGCGGCCCTTAAGATGTTTCCCTATGCGTTGGTGTTGATGGATGTGCAGATGCCGGAGATGGACGGCCTGGAGGCCACCCAAGTCATTCGTGCCGGCAAGGAGAAGTTGAATCCCAGGGTGCCGATTGTGGCCATGACCGCCAATGCCCTGCCCGGGGACCGTAGCCAATGTCTTGAAGCGGGCATGGATGACTATATCACCAAACCCATCAACCGCCAGGGTCTGGCCAAGGTCCTGCAACGGTGGTTGGCGGAGCCGCCGCCAGTGCGGCGAATGCCTATTGGCTGGACCCCAGCGGAGAGCGAACCGTCATTAGGGGGGGAGGCGGTCTTTGATTACCCCCACCTGCTGACCCGGCTTGACAGCAACGAAGAGGTGGCCAAGAGGGCACTCGCCAGCTTTTGGCAGAGCATACCGTTAGTGCTGCGGGAGCTTCAGGAAAAGGTGGGCCAAGGCGATGCCGCCGCTGCCTGGCCACTGGCCCATCGCATTAAAGGGACCGCGGCCATGATCACTGGCATGGCCATGTCCGCCGTGGCCTTAAAGATGGAGATGGC
This sequence comes from uncultured Desulfobulbia bacterium, assembly GCA_964430285.1. Lineage (GTDB taxonomy): Bacteria > Desulfobacterota > Desulfobulbia > Desulfobulbales > VMSU01 > VMSU01. The sequence continues at coordinate 1,748 of CAYSFY010000116.1, read as the reverse complement.
CGGTAAGGCGCAGGATAAGGTGACACTCACCCTCCTCATGCCCGAACTGGAGAGGCAGTTTGTCGTCTTGCAGGCGGCCGCGGCAAAGCAAGGGATGGGTGCTGGGGGATGAAACAGCCGACTCGGGCCGATTGGGCCGAGCCGTTCGCAAGCGCCGTGCCGGCAGATGGCGGCGATCCCTTTGCCGGTTGGCACGCCCTCGTGCTCCCCGCCATCGTCCAGCTGCGGGGGGTGGCCGGGAGTTCCTGCGCATCGGTGAGTTGCACAGGGGGTGCATGGGAACTCCGTGGAGATCTCGCGGCTTGCCAACCAGCTGGTGGCAATCGCCTGCGGCCAGATGTCGGCCGGCATGGAGTTGCACCCGAGCAGGAGGATGCTGGCCGGATGGGGATCGGTTCCGATGACGACTTCGAGTTTGGGGACAATGTGGCGCTCTTTTAACAGCAACATCGTGTAGCGGAAGGAGGTCCCATGGAACAACAAACCTTTGCCATGCACTGCCGGGATGATGGCTCGATTCGTATCACAAGCGGGGAACGGTTGACCATTGACCATGCCGGGGCCTTTTCCCTCCGCATGCGCGAGGCCTTGCTTGCCGCCCAGCGGGTGGAGGTGGAGTTCGCCGCGGAGTGTGCCGTGGATATCACTACCCTGCAGACCCTGTGCTCGGCCTGTAAAACAGCGGCGGCCGAGGGCAAGAGCGTGGTCTGCCACGGATCGGGACCTTTGTCCCTGGGGCAGCTCATTGCCGCTGCCGGGGCTCAGCGTCCAGGCCCTTGTCGGCATAACAACGGTAATCCCTGTCCCTGGTTTGGAGGGGGTAGCTAATGGAGAAACTGATAAGGATACACTCTGATCAACCTGAAAGGAGTTCGTCATGATGGACCAAGCGACAGCAACCTACCGGGAAGAGGCCACCGAACTACTTGCCGAACTGGAGACCTCTCTTCTCGAACTGGAGGAGCGGCCGGAGGACAGCGACCTGATCAACAGGGTATTTCGGGCCATGCACACCATCAAGGGCTCGGGCAGCATGTTCGGCTTCGACGACATCGCTGCCTTTACCCACGAGGTGGAGACGGTATTCGATCTGGTCCGTCAGGGGAAGATGGCGGTCAGTAAGCAGTTGCTCGATCTCACCCTCAACTCCCGTGACCATATCTCCGCCCTGCTGGAGGCATCCATCACCGGCGAGGCCGTTGACCGGGTTGCGGGCGATGGGATCATTGCCCGCCTGCGCCAGTTGACCTCGGGTGCCGCGCCAGCGGCAAGCCTTGCAACCATCGACTTGACTCCATCCACGCCCACGGCAAGTACCGAGGCCGGCGGCTACAAGACTTGGCGCATCCGATTTCGTCCTTACCGCGAACTGCTGTTGCGCGGCACCAATCCCATCGGACTGCTCAATGAACTGCGGGAACTCGGCAGCTGCCAGATCGTCGCCCACTTCGAGGAGATTCCGTTGTTGGACGAGCTAAACGCCGAGCACTGCTTCTTGTACTGGGACATCATCCTGACCGGCAGTGTGGACCAGGCGGCCATCAGGGACGTGTTTATTTTCGTGGAGGGCGACTGCGAACTGACGATCGAGCTGGTGGACTGCGAGAGCTGTCTCGATGTGGATTGCGCAGACCCGGAGTACAAGAGGCTGGGCCAGATCCTGGTCGAGCGTGGCGACCTCTCTCCCGCCGATATCGGCAAGGCCTTGGGCATGCAGAAACGGTTGGGTGAACTCCTGATCGATCAGG